>CAYNLB010000172.1:0-7777 GCA_964397935.1 uncultured Mycobacterium sp. | reverse complement strand
AGATCACGCAGCCGCGCGGTCCGGTTGATCGTCGGACCCGCGTAATTGGCGTCATCGCGCAGCTGAATCTCGCCGGTATGCAACCCGATGCGCAGCCGGATCGGCGCCAGCGGGGCGCGCTGCAACGCCAGCGCACACGCCACCGCATCCGAGGCGCGGGCGAAGGCGACCACGAAGCTATCCCCCTCGCCCTGCTCAAGCGGGCGCACCCCATCATGGACGGTAACGGCCTCGTTGACCGTGCGATTCAGCTGCGCCAGCGCAGCCGTCATCTGTTCGGGCTGGGTTTCCCATAACCGCGTCGAGCCCTCGACGTCCGCCAAAAGTAGCGTCACCGTTCCGGTCGGCAACAATTCGCTCAAGCTCCAGGTCAGCGGCGGCATCTCCGCGCGTTGGCTCATGTTAGCCAGCATCGCGGACACCCGTACGCATTACATCCGCTAGATCGCGCAGATAGCCTGCCCGCGAGCGCGTACTCGGCTAGGTTCGCAGCCCCGCGTCTTGGATGAGCTGAACGCGGGATGCCAGGCCGAGCTTGGCGTAGACGTGGGTGAGGTGGGTCTGCACGGTGCGCGGCGAGATGAAAAGCCGCGCGCCGATGTCCCTGTTGCCCAGCCCCTCACGGACCAGACGCACCACGTCGTTCTCCATGGGCGTCAGCGATGCCCAACCATTTGCCGGGCGTTTACGCTCGCCGCGTCCGCGCTGCGCGAAGGCGATGGCCTCCTCGTTAGACAAAGCCGCGCCTTCATTCCACATAAGGTCGAAATCCTTCTCGCCCAACGCTTCGCGGGCTGCCGCGACCGTAATGTCGTAGCCAGCTTGATACATCGGATAACGGGCATGCCCCATTCGCTGCCGGATGCCGTCCGATGCGCCTAACAGGCGCGCCGCATAGGGGTGATTGCCCCCGTCGGCCGCCAGGCGCGCCAGGCACTCCAGTGTGTCTGCCACTCGCAGATATCCCTGCGCACGAGCGGCGGACACAAGTGCTTCGTGGGCATCGCGCTCGGCCTGGTCCGGATCACCCTGCGCGACCGCGATAAAAGCGCGGACCGTGCGCGCGACCACTTGGTGCCAGCCTGGTACCACACCAACACAGTCATCGGCCCAGTTGCGTGCACTGACCAAATCACCGCAGGCCAGTGCGGCCTCGGCCAACGGATTGACGCTTTTGACGAAAACTTCGCGCGCGGGCACCGTGTATCGCCGCGATGCCACCTCTGCGGTGTCCCTTGCCAGGGCGACGTCACCGGCTGCCAGCGCGGCATGCGCAGCGACCGCACCCACCGCGTCTGCCCACTGACCGCCCAGCGCCTCGCCGATCACTCGCGCGGATTCAACCGCCGCTTGAGCGGCAGCCGCCTCTCCCTGATGCGCGAGCACCACCGTACGAGCCACGTCGCCGAAGACTTTCATCGGCTTATCCGCGGCCGCTTCGGCCTCCTCGACCAGGCCGGCTGCGACCCGAGCTGCGTCGGCCAAGTTTCCCTGCATCATCAGCGAGATGGCGAGCCAGGCGCGGGAGTGACGCGAGAAGAACCCAAAACCCAAAGCGTCGGCGACGTCACGGCCCTCCTCGGCCGCGGCGCGGGCGCCCCCTGGTTGGCCCGCCAGACAACCCGTGGTCGCACGGTAGCTGAGAATTTGGCACAGACTCCAGCGATCACCGGCCGCGCGGGCCAGTTCCGTGGCCTCGGCGAGGTAGGGCTCGGATATCTCGGTGTTGTAGAAGGCGGCGGTCGCGCACCCGACCAGGATTCGAGCGAGCAGTGCCGGGTCCTCGAGTTCGCGCGCGGCAGCCAGGGCCTCCCGTGCCCGATCCTCGTTCGCGGGGACAACCGCCCACCCCGTGAGCGTGCTCTGGTCGGCGACCGCGCGAATCCACACCGCCGGTTCGACTTCCGAGCAGCGGGGGTCGCTCAACACCAACTCAAATCCGGCTATTCCTTCGCGGAACCGGCCGCAAGCTATCCAGACCTGTTGCAACGTGGACACCCCCCGCAGCGCCGTCTCGAGGTCGGAATTCTCGCAGCTCCACATGAAGGCCGCCCGCAGGTTGTCGATCTCGGTTTGTGCCCAACCCCGCAGTAACTCGTCGCCGGTTTCGCGGCGTGATTCCAGCTCGGCTGCGGTGGCGGTGTAGTAGTCGCGGTGGCGGGTGCGTACCTCGTCGGCCTCACCGGACTCGCCGAGCTTTTCCTGCGCATATTGGCGCACCGTCTCCAGCAATCGGTACCGCATCCCGTCGCCAGTGTCGTCGGCGACCACCAGGGATTTATCGACCAACAGGCTGAGTTGATCCACCAGCTGGTAACGCTCCACTTCGCTGTCGGCGCCGACCGCTTGGGCGGCGTCCAGATCGAATCCTCCGGCGAACGCCGCGAGCCGGCGAAACAAGACCCGCTCCGGTTCGGTGAGCAGCGCATGCGACCAGTCCACCGAGGCCCACAGCGTCTGCTGGCGCCGCACCGCGGTACGCGCACCCCCGGTCAGTAACCGGAACCGGTCATGAAGACTGTCCGCGATCTGTGGCAGCGACAGCGCCCGAACCCGCGCGGCGGCAAGCTCAATCGCCAACGGCATCCCATCCAGTCGCCGGCAGATTTCTTCGACCACCGCGGTGTTGTCCTCGGTGATGGCGAATTCGGGGCGGGCCCGCCGGGCGCGGTCGGCGAATAGCTCGACGGCCTCGTCGGCAACGTTCAACGATGGGACCCGCCAGCTCAGTTCGCCAAGCACGCCGAGCGGCTCACGGCTCGTGGCCAGGACCGTCAGCTGTGGGCAGGACGCGAGCAATTCGACGACCAGCGTCACGCAGGCGTCCAGCAGATGCTCACAATTGTCGAGCAGCATCAGCATCTTTTTTTCGCCGAAGAACCGCTGCAGCAGCTCCATCGTGGAGCGACCCGGCTGATCGGGTAGACCGAGATTACGGGCCACGGTCACCGGTGCTACAGCGGAATTGGTGATCGGCGACAGGTCGATGTACCACACCCCGTCAGAAAACTCGTTCGTCAGCAGCGAGGTGAGTTCCATGCCGAGACGCGTCTTGCCCGCTCCCCCGGCACCGGTCAAGGTCACCAGCCGGTTACCGACGACCAATTGACGCAACTCCGCCATTTGTGCGTGGCGTCCCACGAAACTCGTCAACTGGGCCGGCAGGTTATGCGACACCGCGACTTGGCGGACGCGAAGCGGCGGAAAGTCGTTGCGCAAATCCGCGTGGCACATTTGCATGACGCGTTCGGGGCGCGGCAGATCACGCAGCGGATAGCTGCCCAAATCGGCCAGCCACACCCCGTCCGGCAGCCGATCCGTCACCAGCGGTTCCGTCGCGCCGGACAACACGGTCTGACCGCCATGGGCCAGATCACGCAGCCGCGCGCTTCGATTGATCGTCGGACCCGCGTAGTTGGCGTCATCGCGCAACTGCACTTCACCGGTATGCAAACCGATGCGCAGCCGGATCGGTGCAAGCGGGGCACGCTGCAAAGCCAGTGCACACGCCACCGCGTCGGAAGCGCGGGCAAACGCCGTCACAAAGCTGTCGCCTTCGCCCTGTTCCAGCGGGCGCACCCCACCATGAGCGGTGACGGTTTCATCCACCGTGCGGTTCAGCACCGCCAGGGCTGCGCTCATCTGTTCGGGCTTGGTTTCCCACAGCCGCGTAGAACCCTCGACGTCGGCGAGCAGCAACGTTACCGTACCGGTCGGCAGCAACTCGGTCACGCTCCAACGCTCCAGGTTAGCGGCGGTATCTCCGCGTGTTGGCTCATAGTAGCCAGCATCGCGGTTGCAAACCAGGCAAAAACATCGGCAATTAGGCACAGATCCAACAACGCCCCACGAAGTTACGACCGGCGCCACTGAGATCTACGCGCTACGGCGGATGGTCTTTGTCGCCTGCCGCCGGATAGTCGATTCGACACCGAACGAGGAGACCCCGATGACCACTGTCCAAACAGACCGATGCCCGAGCGTTTTCGACGCCGGCTTGCCCATGATCGCCTACGACCACCTCACCGATCCCGACGAAGCGCATCGCATCATCGCCGACGCCCGCGCGCAAGCCCCGATCGCAATCGGCCCGCACGGACCCGAGGTGCTCAGCTACGAGCTGGTCCGCACGGTGCTACGCGACAGCCGCTTCATCACGGCGCGCGGTCTCGGGCTCGACCTGCAGGGCATTACCTCCGGCCCACTGTGGGACAGGGCGATCGCCAACATCTTGGGCCTCGACGGGGATGGGCATCACCGGCTACGCCGACTCGTCTCGAAAGCCTTCGCGCCCCGCGGTGCCGAGCGGCTGCGCACGCTGATCGTCGAGGTCATCACCGGGCTGGTTGACCCGCTCACCACGGTCGGTCACTGCGACGTCGTCTCCGACATCGCACGCCGCTACCCCACACCGGTCATCTGCGCCCTGCTGGGCGCGCCGCCCGAGGATTGGCAACTGTTCTCCGACTGGACCGACGACACAAAGAAGATCTTCGACTGGAATGTCGCCAACGACGGCCCGGCGATCCTGGCGGCATGGGACCAACTCGACGCCTACCTCGAGGACCTGGTCGCTCGCCGGCGCGCATCACCGGCCGACGACCTGATCTCCGACCTCATCCGCGCCGAAGACGACGGCGACCGGCTCACCCACGACGAAGTACTCATGTTGTGCGCCACGCTGCTCGCCGCCGGCACCGACACCACCCGCAACCAGTTGGCCGCGGCGGTGCAGGTGCTGTGCGCCCACCCCGACCAGTGGGCCCTACTCGCCCGGCATCCCGAATTGGCAGCCGACGCGGTCCACGAGGTGATGCGTTACTACCCAATCGTGTTCGGCACCATCCGGCGGGCCGCCGCGGACGTCGAACTGGCCGGGGTCCGCATCCCCGCCGGAACCCTCGTGCTGGCCAACACCGCCGCGGCCAACCGGGACGCGTGCGTCTACGACGAACCGGGCCGCCTGGACATCACTCGTGAAGGACCCCCACCGATGCTCACCTTCGGCGGAGGTGTGCACTACTGCCTCGGCTCACACCTGGCGCGACTCGAGCTGACCGAAGCGCTTCGCGTCATCACCCAACGCATGCCCAACCCCCGCCGAACCGGCCCCGCCCCATGGAAGGCCATCAGCGGCATCACCGGACCCACTACCTTGCCGCTGGAGTTCGACGACGGGCACTAGGTTGTCAACCATGACCAACTGGACCGCCGCAGATCTGCCGTCGTTTGCCGGGCGCACCGTCGTCATCACCGGCGCCAATAGCGGGCTGGGGGCGATAACAGCCCGCGAACTGGCCCGCAATGGCGCCAAGATCATCATGGCCGTCCGCAATACCGGCAAGGGCGAGGCCGCCGCGCAACAGATGACCGGTGAGGTCGAAGTCCGTCCGCTCGACCTGCAGGACCTGTCGTCGGTACGGAGGTTCGCCGACGGGGTGGCCCGGGCCGACGTGCTGATCAACAACGCCGGCATCATGGCCGCCCCCTACGCGCTGACCGTCGACGGCTTCGAAAGCCAGATCGGCACCAACCATCTCGGGCATTTCGCGCTGACCAACCTGCTGCTGCCCAAGCTCACCGAGCGGGTGGTCACCGTATCCTCGATGGCGCACTGGCCGGGCCGGATCAACTTCGACGACCTCAACTGGAAGAACCGGCGATACTCACCCTGGCTGGCCTACAGCCAGTCCAAGCTCGCCAACCTGCTGTTCACTGCCGAGTTGCAGCGACGCCTCGATGCGGTGGGCTCGCCGATCCGCTCACTGGCGGCCCACCCCGGCTATTCGCACACCAACCTGCAGGGGGCCTCCGGCCGTAAGTTGGGCGACGCGCTGATGTCGGCCGCCACCCGGGTGTTTGCCACCAATGCCGATTTCGGCGCCCGGCAGACCCTGTACGCGGCGTCCCAGGACTTGCCGGGCAACACGTTCGTCGGCCCCCAATTCGGCAATATCGGTCGGACCCAACCCGTTGGGCGCAGCCGGCGGGCCAAAGACGCAGCCACCGCCACCGCGCTCTGGGACCTGTCCGAGCAACTCACCGGCATCAAGTTTCCGCTCTGACCGCCGGCGCCCAGGCGCACCGGTCACATGGGCCACACTGGCCTCTCCGACGGCCTGTGCAAGTTTTGCCCGCCTCGCAGCGACAGCTTCGTGTCGCCGCTGGTTGTCGCTATGAGACGGGCGCATCTAACATCTCCCCCGCCAGGTGCCTGTGTGGCCCGCGTGACGCCCGCTCGCCCCTCGAATTTCCGCTCTGAGGTGCGCATGCGCTAACCTGACCGGGCGTCACGGCGAGGGTGGCTGGCCGGCCAGCACCGTTATCGACGGAGACCGACGAACTGTCGCGACCCTGGCCGTGCCCCTGACACAGGCGCCGAGCACATAGGAGCGACACGATGGCGAAGTCACCAGTCAACCAATTGAAGGTCGCGCTACGAACCGAGACCGGTAAGGGCGCGTCGCGGCGGGCCCGGCGCGAAGGCAAGATTCCCGCCGTCCTCTACGGTCACGGCCTCGATTCGCGGCACCTGGAGCTGCCCGGGCACGACTACGCGGCCGTGTTGCGCCACGCCGGCACCAACGCGGTCCTGACCCTGGACATCGAAGGCAACGAAGAGCTGGCGCTGACGAAGGCGCTGGACGTTCACCCGATCCGCCGCACGATTCAGCACGCCGACCTGGTGGTCGTGCGACGCGGCCAGAAGGTCGTGGTCGAGGTCAATGTCGAGGTCGAGGGTGACGCCGCGCCCGGCACCCTGGTCACCCAGGATGCCAACGCCATTGAGATCGAGGCCGATGTCTCGTCGATTCCCGAGCGCCTGACCGTGTCCATCGAGGGCGCGGAGCCGGGCACCCAGATCACCGCTGGGCAAATCTCCCTGCCGACGGGTGTCAACCTGATTTCCGACCCGGAGTTGCTGGTGGTCAACGTGGTGAACGCGCCGACGGAAGAAGAACTCGCCGAGGAGGGAGCCGGCGAAGCCGGAGAGGCCGCAGAGGCCGAAGCCGAAGCCGAAGCCGAGACCGAGGCCACCGCAGAAGAGTCCGAGTAGGAGGCCCGCAACGTGGCCGAGCCCCAGTTGGTCGTCGGCCTGGGCAACCCCGGAGACAACTACGCCCGGACCCGGCACAATCTCGGCTTCATGGTCGCCGACCTGCTCGCCGCCCGGCTGGGATCGAAATTCAAGGCGCACAAGCGTTCCGGCGCCGAAGTCGCCACCGGCCGGCTGGCTGGGCACTCGGTATTGTTGGCCAAGCCGCGCTGCTACATGAACGAATCCGGGCGTCAGATCGGGCCACTGGCGAAGTTCTACTCGGTGGCGTCGGCCGACATCATCGTCATCCACGACGACCTGGATCTCGAATTCGGCCTCGTCCGGCTCAAGGTCGGCGGCGGCGAAGGCGGCCACAACGGACTTCGCTCGGTGGCGGCCGCGTTGGGTACCAAGGACTTTCAGCGAGTCCGCATCGGGATAGGCCGTCCTCCCGGACGCAAAGACCCCGCGTCGTTCGTGTTGGAAAACTTCACCGCCGGCGAACGCGCCGAAGTGCCCACGATCTGCGAGCAGGCTGCGGACGCCACTGAGCTGCTCATCGAACTCGGGCTAGAGCCCGCGCAAAACCGGGTCCACGCCTGGTAATTCGCGCGCGAGGGCGAGTGTTTGTACACCGACACGCCGCAAACCCTGGCAGATCGCGGACGCTCGCGACAGCAGAACTAAGTGACGAGGGTGACGGAGGTGGATCGGCGCAGCTTGCCCGACGGTGTCTTC
>CAYNLB010000171.1:0-7791 GCA_964397935.1 uncultured Mycobacterium sp. | reverse complement strand
CGCACGGCGTCGTTGTGCTCGTCTTCGTCGAGCTTGAATTGCAGTTCGGTCAGCGCCTGCCGCAAGCGCGGCATCCACCGGTCCACGATGGCCCGGAGTCGGCGACGAGTGGCCTTCTCCTGCGCCTCGAGAACGCGGACAGCCGTCTCGAGGGCTGCCTGCCGGACGGCGGCCTCGACCGCGCGTCGATAGCAGACGCGCGCCGTGACCAGCGCGGCGTTGCCGGGTGGCGGAGCGGCCGGCGCGGGATCCGGCACGGTGCAGGTGGCCTCGGCCGGATAGCGCACGCCCATCGGCTGCTCCCAGAGGATCCGGACCTCGGCGGGCGCCGGTGCGGCGGCGAGGCGGACCGACCGCTGCCCGCCGAGCAGAACCGCGCGCAACAGCCAGTTGTCCGCCTCGCGGCTCGCCGATTCCCACTCGGCAGCCATCATGTCCCGTTCCAGCACGAGTTGTTCCCGCTCGGCACGCAGGATGCGTAACTTGTGGTCGAGCAGATCCGCGCCGTGCTGCGCGGTGGATAGCCGATGTTGCAGCCACAGGCGACCGGCCCGTCCGGGGGGCATGTGCAGGATGTTGGCCATCACCCTCACCGCCCCGCGGAAGGGCCCGCGTACCGGGCATCGAGCACAGCGTTCGGAAGCATCGTGAGCTCACGGCGCGGAAGAACACGCAGCGCCTCCCAGGCCCGGTCAAGTGTCTCGTCGAGAGTCCGTGCCTCGTCGCGGCGCTGGCTCAGCAGGCGCTGCCGCACCGCGTGCTCGAAGGACAGATACGCGCGGTCGGTGGCGCTGAGTGCGTCCTCGCCCATCAACTCGGCCAGCTCACGCGCTTGCCGGGCCCGGGCCAACGCTGCCAGGGTCTGAGCGGCCACGTCGAAATGATCCTCTCGGGTCCGTCCCGGACCCACACCTTTGCGCATGAGTCTGGACAGCGAGTTCAGTGGCTCGACGGGCGGGTAGATGCCGGCGTCCTGCATCGTGGCCGAGAGCACGATCTGGCCTTCGGTGATGTATCCGGTGAGGTCCGGAACCGGGTGGGTGATGTCCCCGGCAGGCATCGTCAGCACGGGAAGCACAGTGACCGATCCGGGCACCCCGCGGATGCGGCCACACCGCTCGTAGAGCGACGCGAGGTCGCTGAACAGGTAGCCCGGATACGCCCGGCGGCCGGGTATCTCGCCCCGTGCCGCGGACACCTCCCGCAGCGCCTCGGCATAGGCCGTCATATCGGCCATCACGACAAGCACATGCCGGCCCATGTCGAAAGCGAGATGCTCGGCGACCGTCAGCGCGATCCGGGGTGTCAGAATCCGTTCGACCACCGGGTCGTCGGCCGTATTGACCAACAACACCAGCTCGCCGGCCGCCGAACGCGCCTCGAGGGCGTCTCGGACAGCCGCCGTGTCGAGGTGGGTCAGGCCCATGCCCGCGAAGACCACCGAGAATGGCTCATCACCGGCGGTGGCCTGCGCGGCGACCTGTGTCGCGAGTTCGAGATGCGGCAACCCGGCAATCGAGAACACCGGCAGCTTCTGCCCACGCACCACGGTCGTCAGTGCGTCGATGGCCGAGACGCCGGTGATGACCGGTTCAGCGGGCGGCTCACGGTGCGTGGGATTGAGCGGGAAACCCGAGACCGGAGCCCGCCGCACACCGAAGATCGGTGGGCCACCGTCGACGGGTTCTCCCCTGCCATTGCAGACCCGTCCCAGCCAGCCGGGCCCCACCGGGATGTGCAGGGTCTCCCCGGCGAAGCGGACACGGGTGTCCCCGGGCCGCATACCCTCGGTTCCCTCGAGAATCTGGACGACCGTCAGGTCGCGGTCGACTTCGAGGACGAGCCCGTTTCTTACCTCCTCGGCCTCCCCAGAACCCAACAAGACGCGCGCGGACTCGTCCCAGCCCACGCCCGAGATGCCGCGCACGACGAGCAGCGGCCCTCGCAGCTCGGCCACATCCGTGTACTCGAGCGCGCCGAACGTACTCGCACTCATGACAGCTCCCCGAGTCGGGTCAGCATGGCTTCCAGATGCTCCTGGACGCCCTGGAAGTCCTCGGGGCCGGTTTCCTGGGCGGCCCGCAGCACGCTCCCGAAGTCCAGTTCCTCGATCGCCGTAGCGGGAACCCCCGAGTCGACGAGCGCCTCGCATCGGTCGATGACCGTGAGGACGGCTTCGACCAGCGCGGCGCCCTTGGCAGCGGAACAGAAGACGTCATTGGGGCTCAACGCGCTCTGTTGCAGCACCCCCTCGCGCAGCAGCCGGCCGGCCAGCATGACCATGCGCTCAGCACCTGGCATGGCGCCGATGCCGACCAGATCGGCGAGGTTGCCGAGCCGATCGGCGTCCGAGAGCAACGCGCTGACCCGCTCGCGGCGGTGCGCCCACGCCGGATCCCCTTGCTGCGCATGCCACACGCCCAGCGCGTCGGCGTCGCGGGAGAACGATCCCGACCACGCAACCGCCGGGTAATGCCGCGCGTAGGCCAGGTCCCGGTCGAGCATCCAGACCGAACGGACGAACCGCTGCGTGTGCGCGGTCACCGGTTCGGTCATGTCTCCGCCCTGGGGCGAGACCGCGCCGATGATGGTGACCGATCCTCGGCGTCCACCGAGAGTGACGACGAGCCCGGCCCGTTCGTAGAAGGCCGCCGTGGCGGACGCGAGGCTCGCGGGATACCCCTCCTCCGACGGCAAGGCCCCGGTCCGAGACGCGAACTCCCGCAGCGCCTCCGCCCAGCGCGACGTCGAATCCGCGATGAGCACGACGTGATACCCCATGTCCCGGAAGTACTCGGCGACGGTGACACCGGTGTAGATGCTGGCCTCGCGCGCCATCATGGGCATGTTCGAGGTGTTCGCGATGATCACGGTGCGGCGACTGAGCAGGTCGCCGGTACGAGGATCCTCGAGCACGCTGAGCTCGGCGACCACATCGGCCATCTCGTTGCCGCGCTCGCCGCACCCGACGTAGACGATGACATCGGCGTCGCACCACTTGGCGATCTGCTGCAACAGCAGCGTCTTACCGGTACCGAATCCGCCCGGCACGGCGGCACTGCTGCCGCGGGCCACCGGGTACAGCAGGTCGAGTACCCGCTGCCCGGTGTGCAGGCCCTCCGCGGCGTTGAGGCGTTCGCGGTACGGCCGGGGACGCCGCACCGGCCACCTGCTTGTGAGCGCAACGTCGACCCCGGCAACCGTCGCGGCTACCGCGTCCGCGGCATAGCTGCCCGCCTTCGCGATGTGCTGCACCACGCCGGCGGTGCCGGCAGGGACCAGGATCCGCAGCGGCAACGCAGTGTCGCCGCCGATCGATCCGAGCTCGTCACCCTCCGACACGGTGGCGCCTTCGGCGACCGAGGGAGTGAATTGCCAGCTTCGGTCGGTGGCGGTCGCCGGTGCCGCGCCCGGAACCAGCCAGGTTCCGGCCCCGGACAGCGGGCGCAGCAGCCCGTCGAACACCGAGCCCAGCAGCCCCGGGCCCAGTTTCGCCGACAGTGGCGTGCCGCGAGCAACAACCGGGGCGCCTGGGGCCAGGCCGCCGGTGTCCTCATATGCCTGCACGGTGATCCGGCGATCGGTGATGGCAACGACTTCTCCCGGCAGCCGGCGCTCACCGAGCAGCACAACGTCATACATGGCCACGCTGGCCAGACCCTCGAGCTCGACCAGCGAGCCCGATACCCGGGAAACTTGTGCGCTCATAATGCGCTCACGACGACCAGAGCCCTTCGACCTCGGCGCCCATCGTGTCGATCACCTGGTCGGCGAGCCCCACCAGGGTGAAGCTGGCTCGCCGACCGTTTGTCTCGGCGAGCACCCCGCCTTCGGGGGCCTCACTGACCACGGCGTCGGATCCCAGCACGGTCCGGGCATGCTCGGCCATCCGGTCCCGCCACGGTCGGTAGCCGGGGTCGTCCCGGATGGCGGGCAAGGCCTGCACCACCCTGGAACGCAGTTCGTCGTAGGCTTCGCGTCGTGCGGCCAGTACGAGGGCCCGGGCCTGGCGTCGAACCTGCGCACGCTTCGCGGAGAGCACCGCCGCGGCGTCGGACTCCCCCGCTGCACGGGCCGCATCGAGAATGGCGTCCGCCTCGCTCCGCGCCGCCGCCAGGGTCGCGGCGGCGTCGGCGTCGGCCTCCGCGAGCACGCGTTCGGCATCCGCTTGCGCCCGTGCCAACAATTCCTGTCGGACGGGGGCGAGTGGATCGACCGAGTCAGCTGTCGGGGCCACAGTTACGATGGCATGACCACCGTGAACGGGAGCAGCTTCGCGGTACGGGCATCGCCCAGGGTGCGGGCCGCCCGAGAAGTCAAGATGACGACCTGAACGTCATCGGGCAGGCCGCTCCAGGCGCCGTGGACCGCGTCGTCGCCCTCGGCCGGCAGGACGAGGACGCCGGCCAGCGCATAGCCGGATACCGCGGTTTGCTCGCCGATGACGGCGACGCGTCCCATATCACTCACCCCTTGCCAATCAGGATGATCGCGACGATGAGGCCGTAGATCGCAATTCCCTCGGCCAGTCCGACGATGACCATGGCGCGGCCGAACAACTCGGGCCGCTCACTCATCGCCGCCAGCGCGGCTGCGCCGGTGTAGGCCACCGCGATGCCAGCCCCGAGGGAGGAGCCCGCCACGGCGATGGCGGCGCCGAGGAGCGCGGTCGACGACACGGACCCGGATCCGCCGTCTTGCGCCACGGTCGTGGTCACCTCGGCCGCCCCGGTGCCGGCGGTGGCGATAAAAGCGAGCGCCACGAGCGCGCCGACGAAGACAAAGGCATTGAAGCCGAGCAGGATTCGCACGGCGGTCCGCTCTCGACGCCTCAGCAACCAGCTGGTCGCGGCGTAGGCGGCGACCAGGACCGGAAGTGCAAGAACCCAGATCATCATGGTTTTCTCCCGAGGGTAGCGCCGATTGTTGCCGAGCTATCCGTCGACTGGAATTCACCGCTTCCATCTGTGGGCACATGCCAGGGACGAAACGGTCGGCCCTCGCCGACGAAAATACGGGAGAACAGCTCGTAATACTCGAGGCGCAGAGCCTGCACCCCGGCCACGAGTGCCTCGATGCTGAAAGCGGCCACATTCCCGACGGCGAAGACGATGATCGCAGCGGCCACCAGGACGCCACCTGACCTGGCCAGCGCGGTAGTCCCGTCCCACACGATCATTCCGAGCGCCGCGTGAGTGAGACCGAACGCTGCCAGGCGGGTAAAGGACACCAGGTTGGTGCCGACCCGCATCACGGCGTCGAAGACTTCGACGGAGGCTTGGGTGATGCCCGCACCGCCGCCACCGGCCGTGGCCAGAAATCCGATGTAGGCCAGGGCGACACCGCCCGCGATGACGAGGGCACCGGCCATGATGAGCCACCCGAGACTGCCGATCGCCCCGAGCGCGATGAGGCCGAGGCCGGCCAGCAGGGCCGCACCGGCAATTCCGGAGGAGGCGCTCAGTGCCAGCGGCCACCCTCCCTCGCGCCAGCGGTTGATCGTGCCGATAATCTGGGCACCGGCAAGAAGCACCGCGCCCACACCCAACCCGACAGCCATCAGCGTGATCGGTTCGTCGAGCGGGGCCAGCCACAGCACCGGAACGACCCCCGTGGGCCCGAAGAAATCCCCATAGAGCAGCCCGAATACGATCGCGGCCAGTCCCGACCCGACGACGAATGGCCAGCCTTTCCGGAACCGGGCAAGCGCGCGGGGTCTTCCGGTGCGCAGCAGGAATCCGAGAACGACGAGCAGGGCACCGTGTCCCGCGTCCCCGAACATCATTCCGAACATCAGCACGTACGCGATACCGGCGAGCGCGCTGACGTCGACGTCGGCGTATGGCACGGTCCCGTACGTCTCGACCAGCGGCTTGAACGACCGCCGCATGCCCTTCCCGGGGTGCAGCAAGGTCGGGGGGTCCACCCCACGCGGTGCCGGGATGGGCACCACGCCGGCTCCGACATCCGCCAGCCGGCCGGTCAGGTGAGGTAACTCCGCGGTGGGAACCCAGCCGGCCAGAGCGGCGACGTCGTCGCGGACGACCGCTTCGTCGGCGTACGACACCAGTTCGGCTTCCCCTGTGAGCAGATCGTCCCGGCCGGCACGCTCCAGGTCAACCAGCTCAGGTGCGGTGGCGCACAAACGGGGGTTCGGTGATCCGCCGGGACGCGCGCCGCGGAGTCCGGCGGCCTCGGCTCCGGGCCCGCCAGCGTTGCCTCCCGAGGTTATGTGATCGATCTCGACGACGCCGGCGTCCGCGACGCGCACGAGCATCTCGCGCAGCACCGCTTTCGGACACACCAGAGCCACCCGCTGCATGCGCTCCGGCGCAGCGGCCTCACGCCACCCCATCGAAGGCCTCAAGCGTCGGTCCTGCACCACCGCGCGCCGCCGTTTCCAGCGCCGCGCGAACCCGCCACACGTCGACAGCCAACACTGCGAGGGCACCGACCACCGGTCCCTGGTCGTAGCCGGAACCACGCAGCAATGCGAACCCGTCGTGCTCGACCCGGTGCCACCACGCGGCTTCCCCGCGCCAGAGGTCCTGTGCCCGATCGAGGCCGTCGAGTACCCACCTGTCGCCGGACGGCAGACTGCCGCGCGGCCCCGCCAGGTCGACCAGACGGGGCGCCAACGCGTCGACGAACGCCGGTCCCAGTACGCCCGACGCGCGCAGCGCCAGCGGCTCGGTAAGCCTTCGGCCCTCGAGGACGACCTCCTTGAGCAGGAGTAGCACGGCTGCGGCCCGCGCCCATCCGGCAGCCTCAGCCACGCCCATGGCCAGGGCATCGGCCCAGGCCAGGCGAAGTCCGAGATGAAGCTCGCGCGGTGTCCGGCAACCACGCAACTGCCAGCGCGACATTTCGAGCACCTCGGCAATCTCGGTCAGTGTGGTCGTCGACGACAGCCGCGACCACGAGCTTTCGAGCACCCCGAGCGAGTAGGGCGGATCTGCGGGCTCGCCGCGAGGCGCCGCAGAGTGTTGCAGCGTCCAGAGGTGCTCGTCGAGATTGGCCACCTCGAAACCCGCTGCGAAGAGACGCACGAGGTCCACTTGCCCGCGGGGAAGCCACCCCGCGAGTACCCGCATGTTCCACAGCAATGACGCGGCGACCGCGTGCTGAGCGGCGCCCAGACTCTGACCCTCGCGCACGTCGTGCCCGTACGACGACGAAGCCAGCGCGGCCACCGCCGGACCGAGTCCCGGCGACGTCGCAATCGCACGCGCCCCCGCCGCACCCAGGCGTCGTCTGGCCAGCGCCTTGGCGCGGACCACTCCCGCGACCCACGATGAGCTCACGAAGGGTGTTCCTTTGCCGTGTCCAACGCGGCCCGCGTCGCCGACACCACCCGTTCGACGTAGGCCGGCATCCTTTCCGCGGCGCGGCTGCGCACCGTCACGGCATCCCTTTCGGCGGCAGCCAGAGTCGCCGCAGTCTCCTCCTCGGCCTGGCGGGCGAGGCGAAGAGCGGCATCTGCGCGTTCGGCCGCCGCCTGCCGGTGGGCGGCGGCGACAAGAGCACTGGCGTTCTCCGCCGCAGCCTGCCGCCGTCGCTCGGCTTCGCGCTGCGCCTCGGCACGGATCCGCAGGGCTTCTTCCTGCACCGGGGCGAGCTGTTCGAGCACCGGCTCGAGCTCGGCCGACAGCTCGGCCACCCGGTCTGCCGGGACACCGGTCGCTGTGGCCGCCCCGGGCGAGCCAGCGGAAAAGAAGCGCTGCAGTATGTGTCCGGACCCCGGCATTCCGCTCCCGTCGTGGCGCTCGCCTCCGGCCCATACTAAACGGC
>CAYNLB010000170.1:3144-7902 GCA_964397935.1 uncultured Mycobacterium sp. | reverse complement strand
AGGACAAGCTCAGCCGCGCAGCGGTATTCGTCACCCAGGCGCGGCGGGTCATCTCCTCCGAGCGGTACTTCGACGAAGACGCGGTCAGCCTGCTGCTCACCAAAGATGCTGCCGTGCTGCTGCGCGAGTGCGTCGAGTTCTTCGCACCCTATCTCTCCGCGGCCAGGCTGACCGGCGAGGTGCGCAAAGACCTCGACGTGGAGGCCGCCGGGGAATGGTTCGCGCGCATCCTGTTCTCGCTGTTCAGCACGCCGTCGTCAACGCTGGATATGGGTGATCCCGAGGTGACGGCGGAATTCGTGCGGGCGCACGTGGTGCGCGGCTTCACAGGCGATCCCCCGAGGCCCCGTCGCGGCTAGCGACCACGTCGAGTGTGAATCGTGGGTGTCGAATGTGAAGACATCGCGGGAAATTCGCCGAAATCCCGCCACCAGTTCACCCTCAAAACCACCAGTTCACACTCAATGGCCGCGCTGGGCCAGCGCCCGCAGGAAGAACGTAAGGTTGGCGGGCCGCTCGGCGAGCCGCCGCATGAAGTAGCCATACCACTGGGTGCCGAACGGCACGTACACCCGGACCTGGTTGCCGGAATGCGCCAGTCGCCGCTGCTCGCCCCCGCGGATGCCGTAGAGCATCTGATACTCGAAATCGCCCGTGCTACGGCCTGCTTCGTGCGCCAGCGCGGACACCGCCAGGATGACGGCAGGGTCGTGCGATGCCACCATCGGATATCCCGAGCCGGCCATGAGCACCCGTAGACACCGCAGGTAGGAGTCGGTAACTGCGGCGGGATCCCGGTAGGCCACTGACCCGGGTTCGTCATAGGCGCCCTTGCACAACCGGACCCGCGCGCCGGCCGCGGCAAATTCTTCACAATCGCCGAGCGTGCGTCGCAGGTACGCTTGCAAAACCACACCCACCCAAGCAAAGTCGGCCCGCAGATCGCGCACGATCGACAGCGTCGAATCGGTCGTCGTGTGGTCCTCGGCGTCCACCGTCACCCACACGCCGGCCCGCTGCGCCGCCTCGCAAATCGCATAGGCGTTCTCCCGAGCGACCTTCTCGCCGTCGCGGTCCAGCGACTGCCCCAATGCGGACAATTTCAGCGAGACCTCGAGCGGGCGGATGCCGCCGTCGGCGCGACCGCCGCACCGGCTCATGTTGTCGATCAGATCCAGGTAAACCTGCACCGCCGCTTCGGCGTCGTCGACGTCTGTGACATCCTCACCCAGATAATCGATGCTCGCATATCGGCCCGAATCGAGGAGTACGGCAACGCTGTCCAGCACGCTGTCGATCGTCTCGCCGGGCACGAACCGCCGAACGACCTTGCGGGTGACCGGAAATCGTTCGGCGGTGCGGCGCAACCCTTCCCCGTGGCTGGCGGCCAGGATCACCGGACGAAGGGTGTTCGCGAACACCCCGGCCATCAGTCGGAACCCATGTGCGGGTAGTTGTGATGGGTCGCCGGAACGAACGTCTCCTTGATGGTGCGCGCCGACGTCCAGCGCATCATGTTCAGGATTGATCCCGCTTTGTCGTTGGTGCCTGAACCGCGCGCACCCCCGAACGGCTGGCGCCCGACCACCGCGCCGGTCGGCTTGTCATTGACGTAGAAGTTCCCGGCGGCGAACCGCAGCCGGTTCTGCGCGGTCAGCACGGCCTCGCGATCGTCGGCAATGACCGCGCCGGTCAGCGCGTAACGAGTTCCCGTATCGATAATGTCGAGGACCCGATCATAGTCATCGTCCGGGTAGACGTGCACCGACAGCAGGGGGCCGAAGTACTCGGTAGCGAAGGACTCGTCGGTCGGGTCATCGGAAAGCAGAACCGTGGGTCGCACGAAATAGCCGACGCTGTCGTCGTATTCGCCACCTACCGCGATGGTGACATGGGCGGTGCCCTTGGCCCGCTCGATGGCGTTGACGTTCTTGGCGAAGGCGCGCCGATCGATCAGTGCACCGCCGAAGTTACTCAGATCGGTGACGTCGCCATAGCGCAGCGCGGCGGTCTCGGCCAGGAAATCGTCGCCCATGCGTTGCCATACCGAATGCGGGATGAACGCCCGCGACGCCGCCGAGCACTTCTGACCCTGGTAGTCGAATGCCCCGCGAATCAGGGCCGTGCGCAGTACATCCGGCCGCGCCGAGGTGTGCGCAACCACGAAGTCTTTACCGCCGGTCTCACCGACGAGCCGCGGATAGCTGTAATAGCGACCGATATTGGCGCCCACCTGCTGCCACAGGTGCTGGAAAGTGGCCGTCGATCCGGTGAAGTGGATGCCGGCCAGTCGCGGATCGGACAGCACCACCTCGGAGACCGCGAAGCCGTCGCCGGTGACCAGGTTGATCACACCGGGTGGCAGTCCCGCGGCCTCGAGCAGTTGCATGGTCAAGTAGGCCGACAACGTCTGGGTGATTGCGGGTTTCCATACGACGGAATTGCCCATCAGCGCCGGGGCCGATGGCAGGTTGCCCGCGATCGAGGTGAAGTTGAACGGGGTGATCGCATAGACGAACCCGTCCAGCGGGCGGTAGTCGCTTCGGTTCCATTCGCCGGGTCCGCTGAGCGGCTGCTGCTCGAGGATCTGACGGGCGAACGCGACGTCGAACCGCCAGAAGTCGATCATCTCGCAGACCGCATCGATTTCGGCCTGATACGCGGACTTAGACTGACCCAGCATCGTTGCAGCGGCCAGCTTTTCCCGCCACGGTCCCGCGAGTAGGTCAGCAGCCCGCAGGAATACCGCGGCGCGCTCATCGAACGGCATTGCCGCCCAGTGGTTCCTCGCGGTCACCGCGGTCTCGACGGCGGCCGTGGCCTCGGCGTGACCCGCGTTGGTCAGGGTGCCCAGCGTGGCGGCGTGCCGATGCGGCTGGACGACGTCGACGCGTTCGCCTTCGCCCATCCGGTGGCTTCCGCCGATGACGTGCGGCAGGTCGATCGGGTGCTCGGCCAGCGCGGCCAATTCGGCGCGTAGCCGGGTGCGTTCCGGGGATTGCGGTGCGTAGTCGCGGACCGGCTCATTGACCGGCGTCGGCACCTGAGTTATCGCGTCCATAGTGCCAGGATCCTCGCCGCGACCGCCCATCATATTGGCTGATCGGACAAGATCGTGATGCATGGGTAGTAGAATCGGACAATATGGTCGGCGTGGGGCTGGGTCAGCTGTTGCTGGCGCTGGACGCGACGCTGGTCGGCCTGGTGGACGCGCCTCGGGGTCTGGACCTGCCGGTCGCGTCGGCGGCGCTCATCGATTCCGACGATGTGCGGCTGGGGCTGGCGGAGGCGGCGGGCTCGGCCGACGTCTTCTTCCTGCTGGGCGTCACCGACGACGAGGCGCTGCGGTGGATGGACAAGCAGGCGCGTGAGCGCGTACCAGTGGCGATCTTTGCCAAAGAGCCGTCGAACGCGCTGGTGACCGCGGCGGTCACGGCCGGGTCGGCGGTGGTGGCCGTCGAGCCGCAAGCGCGTTGGGAGCGGCTCTACCAGTTGGTCAATCACGTCTTGGAGCATCACGCAGACCGCAGCGATGCGATGGACGATTCGGGCACCGACCTGTTCGGCCTGGCCCAGTCGTTGGGCGACCGCATCCACGGCATGGTCAGCATCGAAAACGCCCAATCCCACGTGCTGGCTTATTCGGCCTCCAACGACGAAGCCGACGAGCTGCGCCGCCTCTCCATCCTGGGTCGGGCGGGCCCGCCCGAGCATCTCGAGTGGATCGGGCAATGGGGCATCTTCGATGCGCTGCGGGCGAGCGGTGAGGTGGTGCGTGTTGCCGAGCGCCCGGAGTTAGGCCTGTGTCCGCGGCTGGCCGTCGGGATCTACCAGCCGACGGCCGATGCGCGGCGACCGCCGGTATTCGCCGGCACCATCTGGGTGCAACAAGGCTCACGACCGCTGGCCGACGACGCCGAGGAAATGTTGCGCGGTGCGGCGGTGCTGGCCGCGCGCATCATGTCGCGACTGGCGGCCCGGCCGTCCACGCACGCGCGGCGGGTTCAGCAACTCCTCGGACTCATTGACCCGATCACCGCGCCCGCCGACGTGGCTGCCGTCGCCGGCGAACTTGGCATCGCCGCCGATGGCGCCGCCGCGCTGATCGGTTGGGACAGCGCAGCAGACGGGACCCGCCACGGACGACTCGCAGACGTGATGGCACTGAGCGCCAGCGCTTTTCGTCGTGATGCTCAGGTCGCCTCGCGCGGGTCGAGGATTTACGTGCTGCTCCCCCACGCACAGCCCCGTTCAGTCACCTCGTGGGTCCGCGGCACAATCGGCGCGATGCGCACCGAGCTCGGGGTGCAGTTGCGCGCGGCCATCGCCGCGCCGGTGGCCGGCCTCGCCGGGGTCGCCGCCGCGCGCAGCGAGGTGGACCGCGTGCTGGACAGCGCTGAGCGCCATCCCATTTCGATCGGGCAGGTAGCATCGCTGGCCGAAGCGCGCACCACCGTCTTGCTCGATGAGATCGTCACCCTGGTCGGCAGCCAGGAACGGCTGGTCGATCCGCGGATCGCGGACCTATGTGCGCAGGACCCGGTGCTGGCCGAGACCCTGCGGGCCTACCTGGACAGCTTCGGTGACGTCGCCGCCGCCGGGCGGTCGCTGCGCGTACATCCCAATACGGTTCGCTACCGTGTGCGGCGGATCGAAAAGTTGTTGTCGACTTCGCTGGCCGATCCCGAAGTACGGCTGGTGTTTTCGCTGGGGTTGCGGGTTTTGGAGAGGACATAGCGCAGTCGCGGCGACAGTCCT
>CAYNLB010000170.1:0-3044 GCA_964397935.1 uncultured Mycobacterium sp. | reverse complement strand
TGCCCCTCGGATCCGGTAGCGACTACATCGGCTCCGTCATTTAGCCGACCAGGTTCAGCCGGCGGACCGCTTTCGGTGGAGGCGCCCGCAGCTTCTTCGTCCACATCGGATTTGAGCAACGGCCAGCCCCTGCGCAGGACGTAGTCGAGCCAGGCACCGGCGAGCTGCGAGGTCAGCACGGCTGCAACCACCAGCGTGGTGTAGAACTTCGAGCTGATGATGCCGGCGTCGAAGGCGACGCTGGCCAGCACGATGCCCGGACCGCCGCGAGCGTTGGTGGTGATGCCGAGGTTGATCAGTTCCAGGCCGCGGAATCCGGCGAGCCGCCCGGCGAGCCCCACCGACAGCATTTTCACCACGCAGGTGCCGACGATGAAGACAACCATCATGGTCAGTGAGACGCCGCGGATGAGGTCCAGCTTCAGACCGACGATCGCGAAGTAGACAGGGATGAAGAAGGCGAAGGAAACCTTGCTGATCGCGTCGAGCGCGTCGTCGAAGATTCCGTGCTCCTTGTCGACCAGGGCAAAACCGGCGAGGAATGCGGCGAAGACGAGGTTGACGTCGAGCGCCCCGGCAACCGCGCAGTAGGTCAGCAGGACTGCGATGGCGTAGCCGGTGGGTGAGTGCTGCGCGAGCACATTCCAGCGAGCCTTGTTGAGGAGCTTGATGGCCCGCGGAACGACCGTGAGCCCGAGCGCGAAGTAGACCACCGTCACCAACAGGTGCAACGCCATCTGCCAGGTTTGCAGATGGGACTTGGCCGCGATTGATGTCGCGATCGCCAACGCGAGCCACAAGACAATGTCTTCGAGCACGGCGACGCCCAGGATGAGACGCGCGAACCGCGTATCCAGGATTTTGAGATCGGCGAAGATTTTCGACACCACTGGCACCGAGGTGACAGCGACGCCGACCGCGAGAATGATGATGAGCGACACACGATTACCGTGTGGCCCGGCCAGGCTGGGACGGATCAGATGCGGCCCGAAGACGAGCCCCAGCAGGAACGGTATGCCGGTGCCCACGATGACGAGCCAGCTCACGTTGCGCCGCTCGCCCCGGCCGAACAACTGTTGGACTTCAGCGCCGGAGACGAACATCAGCAGCAGGAGGCCGAGCCAGTAGACGAAGCTGAGGATGTGGCTGTCGTGCCTGGCGGTGCCGACGATGTGCTGGATGAACGGCAGCCGGCCGAGCAGTGCCGGCCCCAGGATGACACCGGCCAAAATTTCGCCCACCACTTTGGGTTGACGCATCTTCACGAACAAATAGCCCAACAATTGGGCCAGGCCGACGAGCAGAAGCAAAACCAATATGACCGCGGTCAATTGGGAATTCGACACTATACACTCCTCATATTGGTAGCGACACTGTGGCCAGCGCGGCCTCGGCCGGTGACCCAACGTTGGTAGAGCAAAAAGGCGAGCGTCAGCGCTCCCGTCCCGATAGCCACGGAGATCGGGTATTTGATATCGGGCGAATTGATAACGAGGGGAAGAAGCCCGACCGCCAGCGCGGGCGGCATGTGCAGCCGCAGGAGGCGAAGCGTGATGACGCCGAATATCATTGCGCAACCGGCTGCGATACCACCCCTTCCGAACAGACCGACAGCGATCCATCCCGCGGCCGCGACCAGGAAGCAGGCAGTGGGAAGAACCAGCGGTTTGCCGACCCACGGACACGTGCCGGGATGGGCGAACATTTCGTAGGCGATGACAATGAGGGGCGGAAGCAAGATGAGTCGCAGGCCCGAAGCCGTGGCACAAAACGCCAGCAACGTCAAGAATGCAAAGAACGGTAAAACCCAGGTATTTCCGTGTGGCAGGGTTTCAAGAACGTCATCGCGGTTCGGGGCCGAAGCACGGCTCCACTGATACTTCCGCCGGCAAATCCACTGCCAGGGCAACAATATGGAAGCCAAGACGACCAGGCTGAGCAGGATCGAGGCTGGATAGAGCCAGCTTTTGATACCCAGGAAGAGTGGCAGTATCCCGGCCGCGATCCCCGGGGCGATATTCGACTTGAGCAGCGTGAGCAGAAGCAAGCACAGAGCGACGACGAGCAGAATGGCCGGGACGCCGAAAGGGAGCATTCGGGTGACCAGCGTCCCGATGATCGCCCCTGCGACCGGCGTTACGACAAGCCGGCCGGGCTGACTCGCCCACTTTCCCCGGGGCCGCGTCAACACGTCGTGCGAGAGCGCCGCAAGTCCGGGAAAGAACAAGTAATGCCAGCCGTGAGATTGCGCTGCCACCACGATGTAAACCAGTGCCACAGCCTCCATCAGGAGGCGGTCGCGGAGTACCAGACCTCGATCAGCCATAGACTCTTGGTCCTCGTCTCGCGCCGCGGGACTCCGCGCTACGGCGAAGTCCCGCGACACCGCGACGTCGTTTCCCGCCAGCTCAGCCGGCCGAGGGGCTTTCGCCCGTTTCGAGCCAGTGAGCGCATTCCTTGCCCAACTTCTCGACGGCCATGCGGTCGAAGCGCTCAACCTGCTTCCGTGTCAACTCATTGCGGTGGTCGCGCTTAAGCCCCTTGTGGAAGAAGGCCTTGGCGCTGGACATGTGCGATCCACCGAACGGCGCCATCTTCTCTGCCCGGTCGCTCATGTAATCGAACGAGCAGTGTTCGACGATGACGTCCATCCGCAGCGACGCCGGATCGATGGAGAAGAAGTCCGCGAGCCGCGCGATCTGAGCGGGCAGGTCTTTCTTCAGCTCGGAATAGTGCAGCAGCAGCACATTCGGCTCGTTGCGGAGCTGCCACCACGTCTTCATGATGTCGAGCAGGTCGCAGCACTGGTACCCGTTGGTGTCGAGCCAGAGGTCGAAGAACTCCTGCATATCCTCTGGAATCACCAAAGGCTTCGGATCGCCCGACCACTCGGCGTGGATCTTGTTGATGGTCTGCATGGTCGTCGGGTTGAAGTTGTAAAGATAGTTGTGGAAGCTGATCCCCAGGTCTTTGCCGTTTCGGCCGACGAACACGTAACGGGCCTCGGGGGCGATCGGAAGGGCGTCCGCCGGCAGGTGCGATTT
>CAYNLB010000169.1:0-8049 GCA_964397935.1 uncultured Mycobacterium sp. | reverse complement strand
ACACCCACACCGCCAAACTATCCGAGGCCACCGACAACAAAGGCCGGCCAGGAACGCAAGTGACACAAGTGGTTCAAGGAATTACAGCGTCTCGTCCAGCTCGCCGAGCCGGTCGGTCAGCCGCAGATTCTCGGAGTAGTCGACCGGGCAGCTGATCAGGGAGACACCGTCGTCGTCGAGCGCGGCCTTCAGCGTCGGCAGCAGTTCCTCGGCGCTGTTGATGCGATATCCCTTGGCACCGAAGCTCTCCGCGTAGGTCACCACGTCGGGGTTGCCGAACTTCACGTAGTAGTGCTCGCCGAGTTCGAGATCCATCTTCCATTCGATGAGGCCGTAGCCGCCGTCCTCCCAAATCAACACCACCAGCGGTATCCGCTCGCGAACGGCGGTCTCGATCTCTTGCGAGTTCATCATGAAGGCGCCGTCCCCGACGACCGCCAGCACCTTCGCCTCCGGCCGGGCCAATTTGACACCGAGCGCTCCCGGTAGTGCAAAAGCCATGGTGGACAAACCGTTTGAGATCAAGCAGGTGTTTCGCTCGTACGTCGGGTAAAGCCGTGCCATCCACATTTTGGTGGCCCCGGTGTCGACCAGGACGACGTCGCCGCGCCCCAACGCGGCGCGGGTATCGGCGACGACCCGTGCGGGCGCCAGCGGGTACCTCGAATCCTGTTGGCCGCGAGCGAATTCCTCGGCAAGCAGACCGACGCCAGGCACCTCGGCGCCATCGAAGTGCCGGCCGGGGAACGCGTCGGTGAGCGCGTCCAGCGAAGAACTGATATCGCCGATGACGCCGACGTCGACCGGATAATGCATGTCGACCTCGGCCGGGAAGTGGTGAATGTGGATGATCTTCTTGTCGACCTGCGGGTTGATCCGGACGGGGTCGAATTCCTGCAGCTCATAGCCGACCGCGAGGACCACGTCGGCGTTGTCGAATCCGAAGTTGACGTAGTCGTGCCGCATGAAACCGATGGTGCCGATGCTGTTGGAGTGATCGTCGGGCATGACGCCTTTGCCGTGGAAGGTGCTGGCCACCCGAATGCCGAGCGACTCGGAGAACCGGACCAGCGCCGCGGTGGCGTCACTGCGGGCCGCGCCGTGGCCGGCAAGGACCACCGGTCGCTGCGCGGTGCGCAGGATGTCCACCGCGCGCTGCACTTGGCCGGGCGCCGGCGCGTCGGCGTGGACGACGTCGCGCCGCAACGGCGTCAGGTCGGGATAGTCGGCCTCATCTGCATCAATGTGTTCCGGCACCGCAAGGTACACCGCGGCCGGGCGTTCGGTCTCGGCCACCTTGAAGGCTTTGCGAAACATCTCCGGTATTGCACGTGGAGTGGGGACGCCGGCCGCCCACCGGGTGATCGGGGCGAACATCGACACCAGGTCGACGTACTGGTGCGACTCCTTGTACTCGCGATCCTGGCCAACCTGCGCGGAGATGGCGACCAGCGGCGTGCTGTTGGTGGTGGCGTCGGCGACGCCGAGTTGCATGTTGATCGCGCCCGGGCCCAAGGTGGTCGACACCACCGCCGCCCGCCCGGTGACCCGGCCGTACATCTCGGCCATGAACGCCGCGGCCTGCTCATGCCGGGTCAGCACATAGCGGATGCTCGAAGACGCCAGCGCCTGCACGAAGCGGATGTTCTCCTCGCCGGGCAGCCCGAAGACGACGGAAACCCCCTCGTTTTCCAGGCACTGCACCATCAACTGCGCGGCTTTGCTCATCCGGCACCTCCCTGAACGCCACGATAGTGGCAGGCTGGATACCGCTAGCTTTCACAACTGACCCGAACGAACCCAATAAAGAAGGATGTCAGCGTGCCCATCGCCACGATCAACCCGGCCACCGGCGAGACAGTCAAAACCTTCAGCCCGGCAACCGACGACGAAGTCGACGCGGCGATCGCCCGCGCGTACGCACGGTTCACCGACTACCGCCACAACACCACGTTCGCCCAGCGTGCCCAGTGGGCGAACGCCACCGCCGACCTGCTGGAGGCGGAAGCCGACGAGGTCGCGGCGATGATGACGTGCGAGATGGGCAAGACGCTGGCATCAGCAAAGGCGGAAACGCTCAAGTGCGCCAAGGGCTTTCGCTACTACGCGGAGAGCGCCGAGAAGCTGATGGCCGACGAGCCCGCCGACCCGGCCAAGGTCGGCGCGAAGCAAGCTTACGTCCGGTACCAGCCGCTGGGCGTGGTGCTGGCCGTGATGCCGTGGAACTTTCCGCTGTGGCAGGCCGTCCGGTTCGCCGCGCCGGCGTTGATGGCGGGCAACGTGGGCATCCTCAAGCACGCTTCCAACGTGCCGCAGAGCGCGCTGTACCTGGCCGACGTGATCAGGCGCGGCGGGTTCCCGGAGGGCTGCTTCCAGACGCTGCTGGTCTCCTCCAGCGCCGTCGAACGCATCCTGCGCGATCCCCGGGTCGCGGCGGCCACCCTGACCGGCAGCGAACCCGCCGGCCAGTCGGTGGCCGCCATCGCCGGCGACGAGATCAAACCCACGGTGCTCGAGCTCGGCGGCAGCGACCCGTTCATCGTGATGCCGTCGGCGGACCTCGACGCCGCGGTCAAGACCGCGGTCACCGCCCGGGTGCAGAACAACGGCCAATCCTGCATCGCCGCCAAGCGATTCATCGTGCACACCGACATCTACGACAAGTTCGTCGACAAGTTCGTCGAGCGGATGCAGGCGCTCACGGTCGGTGACCCGACCGACCCGGATACCGACGTCGGTCCGCTGGCCACCGAGCAGGGCCGCGACGAAATCGCCAAGCAGGTCGACGACGCGGTCACGGCGGGCGCCAAGGTCAGGTGCGGCGGCCAGCGCCTCGACCGGCCGGGCTGGTTCTACCCGCCGACGGTGGTCACCGAGATCACCAAGGACATGGCGCTCTACACCGAGGAAGTGTTCGGGCCCGTCGCGTCGATGTACCGGGCCCGGGACATCGATGAGGCCATCGAGATCGCCAACGCCACCACGTTCGGTCTGGGATCCAATGCCTGGACCAACGACGAGGTCGAGCGGCAGCGCTTCATCGACGACATCGAGGCCGGTGGCGTCTTCATCAACGGGATGACGGTGTCCTATCCGGAACTGCCGTTCGGCGGGGTCAGGCGCTCGGGTTACGGCCGCGAACTCGCCGGCCACGGGATCCGCGAGTTCTGCAATGCCAAAACCGTCTGGGTCGGCTAACCGCGCCTAGGCCGAGGCGGCCAGCACCTTGGCGTCCTCGTCCGCGAAGGTGTCCTCGAGCTGCAGCGGCGAATAGTCGAGGTCGATTTCGCCGACCGGACGCCCGCGGGCGCTGGAGATCGTGCCGAACCGGCGCATCCCCTTGTCGCTGGCGTACTGCATCATCTCGTCCGGCGAGATGCCGAAGGGCACCTCGTCGCCGTAGATGGCGAAGCCTTCCTCGGTGACTTTCAGCGCCAGCGGGATGAGTTCGTTCATGCGCGTCTCGAACACCGTCCAGTTGGCGTCGTCGGCGGCGACGTGGCGCCGGCAGGTGAAGGTGCCCCACGCCATGTGGCGGCGCTCGTCGTCGCTGATGTGCCGCACGAGTTGCTGCATGCCGGGGAGGATGCCGCGGTCCACGCAGATCCGGTGCCAGGCGTAGTAGCCCGTGAGTGCCAGCATGCCTTCCACGATGTGGTTGTAGGTCACCGCGGCCCGTACCTGGGCGGCCGGTGACGGATCGGTCGACAAGGCGCCCAGGCACTCCGGCAACTCGTCGTAGAACATCTGGCGGTAGGCCGGAAGTTCGTCGAGATAGCGGTGCAGGTCGTCGGTGATGCCGACGGCGTCGAGCCACATGCGGAAGACCTGAGTGTGCTTGGCCTCCTCGAAGGCGAACTGCGTCAGATACATCTCGTCGCCGAGCCGCCCCTCTGCCCGCATCGCGGACATGAACGGCTGAATGTCCTCGGTCACCGACTCTTCGCCCGCCACGAACTCGGCACACAGCCGGACGGCGTAATCGCGCTCGAGATCGGTAAGACGTTCCCAGTCCGCGCGGTCGCGGGAGAAGTCGATGTCGGCCGGGTCCCAGAACTTTGCGTTGCCACCGGCGAACAGTTTCAGCGGCAGGCTTTGCCAGTTGAGGCCGCCGGCGGCGAGCGAGCCCAGGTGTGTCCGTTTCATGTGACCTCCTCAGATCGTTTCGGGGCTGGGTTGATGGAGGGGTTCGCGAACGCGGCGGCCAACACCGCGACGAGCCGGCGCACGGCCAGGGCGGGCTGCTCCGGTGTGGGCTCGTCGAGTCCGAGGATCGGATCCAGGCCGCGCATGTACGGCGCCAACGCCAGGTGCGGAAAGATCAGCAGCAGTAACGACAACAGTGCGTCGGTGTCGGCATCGGCATGCAGGTCACCGCGGGTATGTGCGTCGCGCACGAGCGGACGCAGCACCTCCAGGTAGTGGCGGTGAATGACGCTGCGCACGCTGATGCGGGCGTCGGTGTCGACCTCCAGCGTCGCCGCGGCGTGCAGGGCACGTTCCCGGGGATGTTCGGCGAAATAGGCCACCCAGGCGTCGAGCAGGTCGGTCAGGAACTCGAAGAACGGCCTGCTCGGGTCGAGCTCTCGGATCAGGTCCTCGATGTATGAGCGCACCCGCTGGCTGCCGATGTCGGCGATGAACGCATACAGGTCACGCTTGTCCGCGAAGTACTGGAACAGGCTCCCCTTGGCGACTCCGGCACGGCGCGCGATGACATTGAGGCTGCCTCCGGAAAATCCGTGCGCCCCGAATTCCGACTCTGCGGCTTCTATGACCGCGGCGCGACGTGCCGGGTCGACCCGCGCCCACGTCACCGTCGGCAATGCGGCCTCCTAGCGTCGATGACCACTGGTCATTTTACTGTGATACACCTCACGGTCAAGGGAATTCAACGCGAACTGGCGGCCCCGCCCGCTCGCGGCGACACGCTGGCGTGACGCTGGAGTCCGAAGGACACGCTGGCGTGACGGTCGGGGGACGCGCCAGCCCTCACGGGCGCATTTGATACGCACCGCTGAGCGGCAGCACGCGGTCCTTCCAGATCTGGGCGTAGCGCGCCGGGTCGTGCACCGGGCGGCGAATCATCCGCATCGCGAGGCGAGCCTGCGCGTCGGTCGTTGCCGGCTTGTCGCTCAACTCCACGGCGTAGCCATTGACGTCCCTGACCATCACGGCGAATATCTCGTCGATCAACGCCGTATCCACACCCGACAGTCCGGCCTCCTCGAGGATGAGCTGGGTGTAGGGCACAACCGCGAACAGCTGGCCGACGGCGAAGGCGAAGTCGATGTCCTTCTGCTGCGAGGCGTCCGGGGTCGCGCTGGCCAGCATCTCGGCGAGCACGTCGATCTGTTCGCGCAGCAGCGCGACGTTGGGCAGGTGCCCGAAACTGTCGAACGGCTTGCGCCAATCGTGGAAGCGCACCTTGCCCAGGCCTCCGGTCGGTCCCTGGGCGAACAGGAAGGTGTCGTCGGAAGCATCGTCGCGGCGGCCGATCAAAGGCAATTCGGAGTTCGGGGCGAACAGGAAGTTGGGCATGAACTTGGCGAGCAGGCCAATGTTGATGTGGACGGTGCCCTCCAGCCTTGGCAGCAGGCCGATCTCGCGGGTCACGGCCTCGAAGAAGGTGTCTTTCTCCACGCCCTTGGCGGCGATGACATCCCACAGCGCGATGACGACGCGCTCGCCTTCGCTGGTGATCTTCGCCTTGGTGAGCGGGCTGTAGAGCAGGTAGCGACGGTCGGTTGCCGACGCGCTGCGCATGTAGTCGCAGGCACGGGTGGCAACTAGCTTCATGGCGGCCAGCCGCACATAGGCGTCGGTGAGCAGCCGCCGCACGTGGCTGAAGTCGGTGACGACGGTGCCGTACAGGATCCGGTTGGACGCGTGGGTGACCGCCTCATACATGGCGTGGGTGCACATGCCGATGGCACCCCAGCCGAGGTTGTACTTGCAGACGTTCACGGTGTTGAGCGCGGCGTGAAAGGCCTCGGGGCCCCTGTGCAAGATGTCGGCCTCGGTGACCGGGTAGTCGCGCAGCGCGTAGTTTGCGACGAAGTTCTGCGAGTTCACCACGTTCTTGATCAGGTCGTAGCGATCGTGCTGCGAGTCGGCTGCGAAGAAGACATACTCGTCCGTTCCGGCGATCCTGCCGAAGGTGGAGACCATCCGGGCGACGTTGGCGTTGCCGATGTAGTACTTCTCGCCGTTCGCGTTCCAGCCGCCGTCGGTCGGCGTCAGGATCATGTCGGTCTGATAGACGTCGGCGCCGTGCGTCTGCTCCGACAGGCCGAACGCGAACACCTCGCCGGCCTCCAGCTGGGCCGCCGCCTTGCGCTTGGCGTCCTCGTTGCCGCTCATCCAGATCGGGCCCAGGCCCAGGGCCGTGACCTGGAACGGATACCAGTAACTCAGCCCGTAGAAGCCGACGATTTCGGCGAACTCGCTGAGCCGGTAGGTGTCCCAGCGGCAGTCGTCAGCACCATAGGCGGCTGGTGTAAGTAGGGACGCGAAGATGCGCTCCCGTCCCACATGATCCAGAAAGTCCGAGTACCACACCCGTTCGTGGTCGTCGGACTTCAACCGCGCCTTCCCGCGCGATTCGAAGAAGTCCACCGTCGCGGCCATGATCTCCCCCGAGCGGCGGTCTGGGTACTGGCGCTGCAACTGGTTGGGATTAAGCAACATGACGTGACTCCCGTGGGCCTAAAAGGACGCCGATATAGACGAAGCTGACCGTACTGCCAAAACGGTCCCGTCAAAACCACTGTTGCCCCGCGGCCGAGTCGACCTAGCATCAGTCACGTGTCAGAACTCAATACCGCCCGCGGCCCCATCGACACCGCCGATCTCGGCGTGACGCTCATGCACGAGCACGTCTTCATCATGACCACCGAGATCGCCGAGAATTACCCCGAAGCCTGGGGCGACGAGGAACAGCGGGTCGCCGATGCCATCACCCGGCTGAATGAACTGAAGACCCGCGGCGTCGACACCATCGTCGACCTCACCGTGATCGGGCTGGGTCGCTACATTCCGCGGATCGCCCGCGTCGCCGCGGCCACCGAGCTGAATATCGTTGTCGCGACAGGGCTTTACACCTACAACGACGTGCCGTTCTACTTCCACTATCTCGGCCCGGGCGGCGAACTCGGCGGGCCGGAGATCATGACCGACATGTTCGTCCGCGACATCGAGCGGGGCATCGCCGACACCGGAATCAAGGCCGGGATCCTCAAATGCGCCACCGACGCGCCGGGCGTCACGCCCGGCGTCGAGCGGGTGCTGCGCGCCGTCGCCCAGGCACACATGCGCACCGGGGTGCCGATCTCCACGCATACCCACGCCGGGCTGCGGCGCGGGCTCGAACAGCAACGCATCTTCGAAGAAGAAGGCGTCGACCTGAGCCGGGTGATCATCGGCCATTCCGGCGACAGCACCGACATCGGCTACCTCGAAGAGCTCATCGCCGGCGGGTCCTACCTCGGGATGGATCGGTTCGGCATCGACGTGATCTCTCCTTTCGAGGACCGGGTGAACATCGTGGCGCAGATGTGCGAACGCGGGCACGCCGACAAGATGGTGCTCTCGCACGACGCCAACTGCTACTTCGACGCGCTTCCGGAAGAGTTGGTGCCACAGGTCATGCCGAATTGGCACTACCTGCACATCCACAACGACGTGATCCCCGCCCTCAAGGAGCGCGGGGTCACCGACGAGCAGTTGCACACCATGCTGGTCGACAACCCGCGCCGCATCTTCCAGCGCCAGGGCGCCTACCAGTGACGGAGCCCGTCCCGCCGATCGGCACGCAGATTTCGGCGCTGGCCGAATTCGCCCCCGACGAGCCAGCGGTCACGTGTGACGGACTCACCCTTACCCGCGCCGAGCTCGACCGTTCGACAAACCGGCTGGCGCGCGCCTACGCGGAGCGCGGTGTCGGTGTCGGCGACTACGTGACCATGGTGTTGCCCAACTCCGTCGAGTGGATTCAGGCCGCGGTGGCGTGCTGGAAGCTGGGCGCGGTGCCCCAGCCGCTGTCGGCGC
>CAYNLB010000168.1:0-8087 GCA_964397935.1 uncultured Mycobacterium sp. | reverse complement strand
GTGAAGATCAAAGTGACGACCCCGACCACGCCGGCAAACATCAGCATGTACGCCGGCACCAGGGCATTGCGGGTAGCGGAGATCAGGGCCTCAGCGATCAGCGGAGTGGTGCCGCCGAACGCCGACACCGAAATGTTGAATGCGATGGACAACGCGCCGTAACGCACGTTAGTGGGAAACAGCGCCGGCAGCGTCGCCGGCTCGATGCTGGTGAAGCACAGAAACGTCACGCCGACCAGGAGCACCCCGACGAATTTCGCCGGGTAGCCGCCGCCGAAGCGCATCAGCAGAAACGCCGGGATCGAGACCACGAGGAGCAACCCGCAGCCCGTCCACAGCAGCGGTTTCACGCCGACGCGGTCGGACAGCTTCGCGACGAACACCACGGCCACCAGCAGGATGACAAGCACCAGCAGGATCATCAGCAGGGCGACACTGTCCGGTACCCACACGGTCTTTTTCAGATATGTCGGCAGGTATCCGCTGAGCATGTAGCCGGTGACGGCGATCGTCAGCTCCAGGCATATGCACAACAGCAATGTCTTCCACTGCTGCACAACCGTTTTCCTGAATTGCTCGCCGATGGAGGATGCCCGTTGGCCGTCGGCCATCTGCTCGAAGTCAGGTGACTCTTCCAACCGCAACCGCAAGAAGAGCGCGGCTCCGCCGAGCGGAGCCCCGAGCAGAAACGGGATCCGCCAGCCCCAGCTCAACATGGCGTCCGTCGGCACCACGGTCTGCAATACGGTAGCCAGCGCGGCACCCACCACGTAGCCGCCCAGGGTGCCCATCGGCAGAAATCCGCCCATCATTCCGCGCTTGCGATCCGGGGCGTGTTCGCCGACATAGGTCATCGCGCCGGCGAACTCACCGCCGGTGGAAAGGCCCTGGCAGATGCGGATGACGGCGAGCAGGACCGGCGCCCAGATGCCTGCAGCACGGTAGCCCGGCAACAGACCGGTCACGGTCGTGGCCACCGCCATCAGCATGATCGTGATCATCAAGACCCGTTTGCGCCCGATCCGGTCGCCGAGCGGGCCGAAAATGAATCCGCCGAGCGGACGCACGCCGAATGCCACTGTCAGCGTGCCGAAGGTGGCAATGAGGTTGCCGGCGCTGGCCTCGTTCCCCGGATAGAAGACCTGCGCCAACGTGGTGGCGAAGTAGCTGTAGAGGCTGAAGTCGTACCACTCGATGAAGTTGCCGACAGCGCTGCCCCGAATGGACCGATGCGCCGCGTCGATGTCGACGACACGGATTTCGTCGCGAGACCACCGGCCCCGGCTCTTGGTGGGTTCCGCATTCATCGAACGCCTGCCTACCCGCGCCGCCCCATGCCTACGCAGGCGGGGGGTCCCCGGGCTCAGCTAGTAAACATCTGTTTATAATTGTGAACATGCGTTTATTACCGCGTGACGACCGGACGGCGCGAGCACGCATCCGCGACGAAGCGCTGCAACTGTTCGCCCAGCGCGGCCCCGACGCGGTCACGATGCGCGACATCGCGACCGCCGCGGGCGTCTCGGCGGCCCTACTCATCAGGCACTACGGCTCGAAAGACGGGCTGGTCGCGGCGGTGGACAATCACGTGGTCGCGACGTTCGAAGTGCTGCTGACGCAGATGACCGAGCAGACCGCCGCGGTTGGACTCGAGCCCGCCGCGATGCCGGGCCTGCTCGACGGCTTGGCCACCCATTTGCCGCCCGGCTCCGCGATCCCGGCGTATCTGAGTCGACTGCTGATCACCGGCGGTCCGGCGGGGTCGGCCCTGTTCGATCGGCTATTCCGGCTCAGTCGAGCCACCCTCGACACGATGGTCGCCACTGGGACCGCAAGTCCCGGCGCAGACCCGGCGGTCAGGGCGGCGTTCTTGCTTGTCAACGACCTGGCGGTACTGACTCTGCGGCCCCGGCTGATCGAGGTCCTCGGCGTCGATCCGCTCTCGGAGCCGGGGATGCGGCGCTGGGCCGGCGAGGTGTTCGCGATCTACCGTGACGGGCTCATCAGCGGCTGACACGGAAGAAGAAATGGAGGTAACGATGTCCGACACAACCCTTTTGGTCAGGATCGGCACCCGCCTGTTGCGGTCACGCCGCCTCATGCGCGCGCCGATCTGGATCTACAAAGCCCGCGCGGGCGCCATGTTCGGCTCACGCATCTTGATGCTCGAGCACATCGGCCGCAAGTCGGGCGTGCCGCGCTATGCCGTGTTGGAGGTCGTCGATCACCCCTCCGCCGACACCTACGTCATCGCGTCCGGCTTCGGCCGGAAAGCCCAGTGGTTCCGCAACATCGCGGCCAACCCGCGAGTCCGCGTCTACGCCGGCAGCCACGCGCCCAGGCGCGCGACCGCGCGCGTGCTCGACCAACACGAGGCCGACCGCGCGCTCGCCGTCTATAAGAGCCGACACCCCCGGGCATGGGAGCAGATGCATCCGGTGCTGGAAGACACGCTCGGCACTCCGATCACCGACACCAATACCCCACTGCCGATGGTCGAACTGCGGCTCGACTAGCGCCGACTCGGGCCTTTGACGGTCATCACGGCGAACGTTGCCAGAAACGTCGCCGCCGGAATGGCATTGACCATCTTGTCCTGCGCGCGGACGTGTGCGCCCACCGCCAGGATGAAATACAACGTCAGCATCCCTGTCGTCAGCCGCGCCAGCGCGGGAAACCAGGTGACCGACAGCAGGCCGACCGCGGCGGCAGCCTTGACCACCGGCAGGACCCGGCGAACGGTGTCCGGAACTTCGAGATCGTCCAGGACCTTCTTGATGGGAGCCACCTGGACTGCGCACCCCACCGCGTCGACGGCATGGAACACGCCAAGCGCCGTGTAAGCCTTAGGTGACGTCAAAACACTCATGCGGCAATCCTATTGACTCAACTCCGGCGGCGGTGTTCCCACCGCGTCCTCCACCGGCTTGCGCGCTATCGCCTCGGCCTTGGCGACCGCCTGGGCGATCGCGGGGTCGGTCTCGGTGGAGAACCACTCGGCGACGTCGGAATCGTCGGACTCCGGCTTCGGTGCGTCGTCGACCGGGGACGGTTCGAACCGGAACACCCCGTCCTCGCCGGGTTTGCCCAGCATCCTGGTGAACCCCTGCAGCGCCGCGTTGAAGTCACTGGGCACCACCCACACCTTGTTGGCGTCGCCGCGCGCCATCTCCGGCAGCGTCTGCAGGTACTGATACGCCAGCATCTCCGGCGTGGGCCGGCCGGCCTTGATCGCGGCGAACGTCTTCTCGATGGCCTTGGCCTGCCCCTGCGCCTGCAGGTAGGCCGCGGCGCGCTCACCCTGGGCCCGCAGCATCCGGGACTGCCGGTCGGCCTCGGCGGCCAGGATCGCGGCCTGCTTGGCACCCTCGGCGGCCAGAATCTGCGCCTGCTTCTGCCCCTCGGCCTCCTTGATCGACGACTCGCGCATACCTTCGGCGGTCAGGATCATCGCCCGCTTCTCCCGGTCGGCCTTCATCTGCTTTTCCATCGAGGCCTGGATCGACGGCGGCGGGTCGATGCTGCGCAGCTCGACGCGGGCCACCCGCAGCCCCCAACGGTTGGTGGCCTCATCGAGCACACCGCGAAGCTGGGCGTTGATCACCTCGCGCGAGGTCAGGGTCTCCTCCAGCGTCATGCCGCCGACCACGTTGCGCAGCGTGGTGGTGGTGAGCTGCTCGACGCCGACGATGTAGTTGCTGATCTCGTAGACGGCCGCCTGCGGGCTGGTGACCTGGAAGTAGACCACGGTGTCGATATTGAGGGTCAGGTTGTCCTCGGTGATCACCGGCTGCGGCGGGAACGACACCACCCGCTCACGCAGGTCCACCCGGGCGCGGATCCGGTCGATGAACGGCACCAACAACGTCAGTTGGCCACTGACCGTGCGGCTGTATCGACCCAACCGTTCGATCACCGCGGCCTCCGCCTGAGGAATCAGCGCGACCGCCTTGGCCACCACGATGATGGCGAATATCACCAAGACGGCCAGTAACACCAAACCAGCAACCGCACCTTGCACCGGAATTCCCTTCTCTCGCAGCGTCTCTCGATTCGTTACGTGCTTTTGAACACCACCGCGGTGGCACCGTCGATGTGCACGACGGTCACCGACTCCCCCGGTTCGTAGACATCGACGTCGTTGAGCGGGCGCGCCGTCCACACCTGACCGTCAAGTTTCACCTGCCCGTCGTCACAGGTCACCCGGCCGAGCACCAGCGCGTTTCTGCCCTCCAGCGCCGTGATGCCCAGCGGCGCCGTCCGGGGGGTCAGCCGCCGCCGCACCGCGGGCCGCACCAGCACCAACAGCAGGACGGAGACGATCAAGAACACCAGCCCGTCGGCCCAGACCGGCCAGTCCGCCAACCAGCTGGTTGCCGATGCGGCCAGCGCCCCGCCGCCGAGCATCAGCAGGAACATATCGCCGGTGAGCGCCTCCGCGCCGGCGAGCACCAGCGCGAATATCAGCCAAAGCACAGCGGCGGGCATGCGGCCAGGATACGCGTGATCGGCCTACGCCGGTCAAACCAACTAGACTGCGTGATCGTGTGGTGTCCGAGTGTCTCGCTGTCCCTGTGGGCCAACGCCTGGCTCGCAGGCAAGGCCGCGCCCGACGACTTCCTGGACGCGTTATCCGTTTGGGCGCCAAAGCAATCGGTCACCGCGTATGATGCCGTCGCCGCGGGCCACACCGGGCTGCCGTGGCCCGAGGTGCACAACGCCGGGACCGTCTCCCTGCTACAGATACTGCGTGCGGCGGTCGGCCGGCCGGCGTCGGCGCCCGACGGTCCCCGCCGGCTGCGCGGGACGATCAACGTGGTCATGCCCGTGCCGGGCGACGTGCGCGGGCTGGCCGCCGGTACCCAGTTCCAGCGTGACGCCCTGGCCGCGGGTGAGGCGGTCATCATCGCCAACCCACACGGCCCCGGTTCCGCGGTCGGGCTGGTCCCCGAATTCTGCTATGACTATTTCGAGGATTCGGCCGACGACGAGACCGCCTTCCCGGAATTGTGCGCGCTGTCATGGACGGTGTACTCACTGCCCGCCGCACCCACGTTCGACCACCACGAGCTCGGCGATGCCGAATACACGCTGCGGTCGGCCGTGCGGTCGGCTGCCGATGCGCTCGGCGCCGTTGGGCTGGGATCCGCAGCCGACATCGAGGATCCGCGCGGGCTCGTCGAACAGTTGCTGGAATCCGCACGGCAGCACCGCATTCCCGACCATGCGCCGTCGCGTGCATTGCGGGTGCTGGAGAACGCCGCGCACGTCGACGCGATCATCGCGGTCAGCGCCGGGCTCAGTCGATTGTCCGATGCCCCCCGTGGCGCTTCGGATCGCTTCGCCGGCGGGGAGCCGATCGCGGCGCAATCCTCGTCGGAGTCGCGGATCGCCAACGATGCGCTCCGACCACTGACCGCGGTGGTGCGTTCGGCGCGGATGGCCGCGGTCAACGCGATCCTGCACTCGGCCTGGGCCGACTAATCCCGCCCCGGAGTTTCCCGCGCCACGCAGTGCGGGGGACGGCAGGGCGCCCCGTTGACACTGGCGAGGCAACCCGCTACCGGATCGGGGCCGCTCACCCGATCGGGCGCGCGGGCGGAGCGGAGTTCGTCGATCAAATCCGCGGCTAGCCTTGCGAATCGCGGGTCGGCGTTGGGCGTCGCGGCCCGGACGAACGCCATCCCGGCCGCGTCGGCCTGCGCGCACAACTCGTGGTCTAGATCCCACACCACCTCGATGTGGTCGGCGACGAACCCTATAGGGCACACGATGACGGCTGTGGTGCCGCGTGCGGCCAGCGTCGTGAGATGGTCGGCGACATCGGGCTCCAGCCACGGAACCTGGGGCGGGCCGGATCTCGACTGCCAGGCCAGATCGTAATCGTCGTATCCTGCGGCGGCCGCGACGAGCCTTGTGGCATAGGCAACTTGGCGGCTGTACAGCCGGGGGCCGAAGCGCTGGTCGGCGGCTAAGGGGACGGAATGAGCGGTGAACACCAGCCGCGCGGCGGCGCGCTGTCCGGGGGGCATGGCGCCGCCCGCAGTGGCGATGGCCCCGGCGAACATCTCGACAAAGAGGGGATGGTCGAAGTACGGCCGCAGTTTCACCAGCTCGGGTGCGTTCGGACCGGCCGCCCGGCGTGCCCGGGCGATGTCTTCGACGTATTGCGCGCAGCTCGAATAGCCGCTCCACGCGGACGTGGTGAAGACCGCGGCGCGACGAACACCGTCGTCGCGCATGGTCGCAACCGTGTCTTCGACGTAGGGTTCCCAGTTGCGGTTGCCGAAATAGATCGGTAGACCCAGTTCGGCGTGCAGTTCGGCGATCAGTGCACGGTTGATGCCGTTGATGGGCGACACCCCACCGAAATGCAGATAGTGCTCGGCGACCGCGTCGAGGCGTTCGGGTGGCACATTGCGGCCCCGGGTGACATTCTCCAGGAACGGCCGCACCTGCTCGGGCCCTTCCGGACCGCCAAAGGACAACAGCAGGACGGCGTCAAAAAGCACGGTATTCCATTGGCCGCTAGAGCAATTGGGTACTGGCGCCACCGTCGGCGAAGATGACGGTCCCCGTGGTGGCCGGCAGCCAATCGGACAGCAGCGCGCACACCGTCTTGGCGACCGGCGTCGCGTCCTTCATGTTCCAGCCGAGCGGAGCGCGCTGGTCCCAGCCCTCCTCGAGCAGGTGAATCTGCGCGCCGGCCTCTTCGCCGAGCGCGCCGCCGACGATCGCGCTCATCGCCAGCGTCCGAATCGGTCCGGCGGCAACGAGATTGGAACGCACACCGTACCTGCCCGCCTCGCGGGCCACGAACCGGTTCACCGATTCCAGCGCGCTCTTGGCCACCGTCATCCAGTTGTAGGCGGGCATGGCACGAGTCGGGTCGAAGTCCATGCCGACGATGCCGCCGCCGGCATTCATGATCGGCAGCAGCGCCTTGGCCAGCGAGGCATACGAGAACGCCGAGATGTGGATACCCTTGGCGACGTCGTCGAAAGGCGCATCGAAGAACGGGTTGATACCCATCCCGGTCTGCGGCATGAAGCCGATCGAATGCACCACGCCGTCCAGCTTGTTGCCCTCACCGATCGCCTCCGTCACCCGCTCGGCGAGCGTGTCCAGGTGCTGTTCGTTCTGCACGTCGAGTTCGAGAAGCGGGGCTTTTCCCGGTAACCGGTCGACGATGCGCTGGATCAGCCGCAGCCGGTCGAACCCGGTCAGCACCAATTGGGCCCCCTGCTCTTGGGCCACTCGCGCAATGTGAAACGCGATCGACGAGTCGGTGATGATCCCGGTGACCAGAATCCTTTTGCCTTCGAGCAGTCCTGCCATATCCGTCCTTATGTCGTGGTTGAAGTCCTTGTGTCGCGGTTGAAATCAGTGGCCCATACCCATGCCGCCGTCGACCGGGATGACCGCACCGGAGATGTAACTGGCATCCTCGGACGCCAGGAAGCTGACCACCCCGGCGACCTCGGCGGCGGTGCCAACCCGCTTCGCCGGGATGAATTCCAGCGCGCCCTGCTGGATCCGCTCGTCCAGTGCGCGGGTCATGTCGGTGTCGATGTAGCCGGGGGCCACCACATTCGCCGTCACGTTGGCCTTTGTCAGTTCCCGGGCGATCGAGCGGGCCATTCCGATCACACCGGCCTTGGAGGCCGCGTAGTTGGCCTGGTTGCCGATCCCCCAGGTCCCGGAGACCGAACCTATGAAGATCATTCGGCCGAACCGCTTTCGCTGCATGCTGCGCGATGCCCGCTGAGCCACCCGGAACGCCCCGGTGAGGTTGGCGTCGATGACCTTCTCGAACCTCTCCTCGGTCATCCGTATGAGAAACGCGTCCGCGGACAGTCCGGCGTTGGACACCAGCACCTCGACCGGGCCCTGGTGCTCCTCGACCTCTTTGAAGGCGCGATCAACGGCGTCGTTGTCGGTGACGTCACACTCGACGCCGAACAGCCCCTCGGGCACCCCGGATCCGCGGTGTGTGACGGCCACCTTGTGGCCGTCGGCGGCCAGCCGTTGCGCGATCGCCAGACCGATCCCCCGGTTGCCTCCGGTGACCAGAACCGAACGCGATA
>CAYNLB010000167.1:0-8109 GCA_964397935.1 uncultured Mycobacterium sp. | reverse complement strand
GTCATCCCGCCGGCAGGATGTTCTGGTTGATATGGAACACGTTGGCCGGATCGTATTGCGCTTTGACCTCGCTGAGCCGCTGGTAATTCGGACCGTAGGTGGCCCGGACCCGGTCTTGGCCCTCGTCCATCATGAAATTGACATAGGCGGCGCCGGCCGAGTAGGGGTGGGTGGCGTCCCAGTAGTCCACCGTCCAGCGCTTCAACACGTCCGCTTTCGCCGGGTCGGGATCGACGCCCGCGATCACCTGGGAGAAGTTGGCGTCCCGGTACGCCCAAGCGGTTTCGGTCTGCCCGACCCGATGGACCACACCGTCGATCGGATAAAGGTGCATCGTGGAGTGCATGGTCGGCAGTTCTTCGGTGAAGCGGGCATGGGCTTGCACCGCGCCGTCGGGCAACGTCCTGACGAAGTCACCGCGCCAATACCATTGCAGCCCCTTGGGATACAGGCCGTCGAAGGTTGACTGCAACGCGGGGTACGGTGCGGCTGCCAGGCCGTCGAACGCTGGCCTCATCTGCCGGACCGGCGCAAAGACCTCGTCGGCGCGCGCGGGATCGCCGGTGTAGCACCACATCACGGCACACGCCTTGTGCAAGTGGAACGCCTCGGGGAACGGCGCCACCGGCGGAACGGTCATGGCCGCGAAGAACCCGTACAGCTCCTCGTCTTGAGCGGGCATGAAGTCCCGGTACCAGGAAAGGATGTCCGCGGTGGCCGACGCGGGCCACGCCGTGGGACCGCAGATCACCGTGTTCACCGGATGCAGACGGAACGTGAACGAGGTGACCACGCCGAAGTTTCCGCCGCCGCCGCGCAGCGCCCAGAACAGATCGGGATGCTCGGACTCGGACGCGGTCACCACCCGGCCATCGGCCAGCACCACGTCGGCCGCCAACAGGTTGTCGATGGTCAAGCCGTACCTACGGGCGAGGTAGCCGTGCCCACCGCCGAGGGTGAGCCCGCCGACACCGGTGCTGGAAATGATGCCGCTGGGCGTCGCCAGGCCGTGCACGTGGGTCGCGGCGTCCACCTGAGCCCACGTCGCACCGCCCTGGACCCGGACGGTACGCCGATCGGCGTCCACGTCAACACGGTTCATCGGCGACAGGTCGATGACGAGGCCGCCGTCAACGGAGCCGAATCCGGGGCCGTTGTGACCGCCCCCGCGGACGGCGACCGCGAGTTTTGATGTCCGCGCGAACTCGAGAGCGCCCGCGATGTCGGCCGCGGATCCGCAGCGCACGATCACCGCCGGGCGCTTGTCGATCATGGCGTTGTGGAGCGCCCGGGCCTCGTCGTAGCCAGGGTCATCGGCCAGGATGGCCTTTGCCCCGAATCGGCCGCGTAGTTCGTCGGTTGCGGTTGTCAGGCTCATGGTCCCGCACCTCCTGTGGTTGCTTGACGAGTCTTGATGCCGCGACGCTACGGGGCGAGGAAGCGGCGCGTCATGACCACAACACAGCATTTCCGAGGCATTCAACGATAGTCAGAACTGACTATCGACCGGTCCCAGTGGCGCGATTACGTTGATTTCCATGGCGCAGTGGGTGCCGCCGCCGCTTCCGGCGGGACTGGTGGCACGTCGCCGCGGCCCGCTCGTCGGTCGCGGCGCGGAGCTTGCGGCGTTCGAGCAGGCCTGGGAACGGGTCGAGGGTGGAAATCGCCAGGCGGTGTTCATCGGCGGTGAACCCGGGGCCGGGAAGACACGGTTGGCCGCGGAGGTGGCCGGAACGCTGTTCGACCACGGCGTGGCGGTGCTCGTGGGAAGTTCGACGGCCGACGACGACGTGCCGTACGCACCCTTCGCCGAAGCGCTCGATCGGCTGCTGATCGCCGGCCCACCGGGTTCGATGGCAGACCCGTTGAGCCACGTTGGACCACAGTTGCGGCGGCTGTCTACGCAAGTGGACAGGCATTTGCCCGATACCGGCCCGGCAGCGGATGTCGGGTCGGCACGTCAGGCGCTTTTCGACGCGCTGACCGGTTTCCTGCGGCGCCTGGCGACCGATCGCCCAATCGCTTTGATCCTTGACGACCTGCACTGGGCGCAGCTGCCTACGCTCGCGATGCTCGAACACCTGCTGATCGGCTGCGCCGATGTTCGCATGCTGGTGGTGGTCACGTTCCGCACGACCGAACCCGACCGTTCCGACGATCTCGCCGCCCGGCTGGTCGAACTGCACCGGTTCGACGGTGTTCGCCGCCTCGATCTGGCGGGCCTGGACACCGAGGCGATCGCGGAGTTCGTGACCCGAACCCAGCAACTGGCTCCGGCGTCCGCGCGCACGGCCGCCGCCCTACTGCGCGACAAGACCGGCGGCAACCCGTTCTTCTTGACCGAGCTCTGCAACGATCTGGAGATCGGTGGCGGCATAGCGACATTGAGTGCGCAACGGACCGTCCCGGCATCGATCGGTGATGCCATCGCCCGCCGCCTCGCCGGTCTTGGTGACAGCGTCAGAGAAGTCATCGAGCAAGCAGCGGTCCTGGGCGAGGCATTTGATCTGCCCGCGCTCATCGCCAGCTGCGACACCGGTCTCCCCGCCACGCTGGCAGCAATCGATTCGGCCGAAGGCCTCGGACTGATCCGGCCGGTTCACGACTCCGACGTCGAGTTCTCCTTCGTGCACGCGCTGACCCGCGAGGCCGTCGTCACCGGCATGGCGGCATCCCGCCTGCGGATCATGCACGCGCGGGCCGCCGAAGCCCTCGAGGGACGCGCGGACCCATCGGTGATTCCCCGCCTGGCGAACCACTACCTGCGAGCTCACGTGCTGGGCTACCACGAGCGGGCGTTGCGGTACGCACAAGAGGCGGCCCGGATGGCCGAACAAAGCCTTGCCCATGAGGATGCGGCGAAATGGTTCGAGCGGGCCGCGTCGCTTCCCGAGCTGAGCCTCGCAGACCGCGCAAGAATGAACTTCGGTGCGGCCGCAAACTATGTGCGCGCAGGCGATTTCGCCCGCGCACGAGCCACCTACGAACGCATCAGCGCGATGGACGACCCGCTCATCCGGCTAGAAGCCGCCGTCGGCTACGAGGACGCGAGTTGGCGTCCCGGGCTGGCCGACTCACGAGCCGCTGACCTGCTGGCGTCGGCGCTGGAATCCTGCGCGTTGCCGGCCGATGACCCCCGCTATGTCCATGCGCTCAGCAGCCTGGGGCGAGCGTTGGCGTTCGCCGGCGAGGCCGCGCATGCTCGCGATATCAACGACCGCGCCATCGAACTCGCGCGGGCGGCCGGCGAGCCTGAGGTGCTGCAACACGCACTGACGACGAGCCTTTGGCACGGCATCACCCCGAACATGTGCGATATCCAGTTGGAGCGCTCCGCCGAGCTGGTCCGCGCGGCGCACTCATCCCGCGATTACGAGGCGCTGGGTGTGGCCGCGCACTTTCGCGCCATGGCCAGCTACCTGGCGGGCCGGCCCGACGAGCTCACCGCGTCGGCCGCCGACATGCAGCGAGCGGTCCAGGCATGCGGGCAGCCCTTCCACCGCTTCGTCGGCGCCTGCATCGAGCAAGCCCTGACGTATCTTCGCGGCGAGTTCGTCGGTGCGGAACGGTGGGCCGACATCGCATTGCGCACCGGAAGTTCCTTCGGCGTGGACGGTACCGAAGGTTCACACGGCGTCCAGATGTTCATGATCCGCCGCGAAACCGGGGCCCTGAAAAGATTCGGCGGATTCGTGGACGGCAGCGAAAAGTTCGCCGGCCGTTGGGTTCCCGGATTGCTTGCGCTGTACACCGAACTGAACTGCGAACCTGGCATGTCGCGGGCGCTCAACCATCTGCTTAGCCGCAATCTGAGCAGCCACACCCACGAGGCGCAGTGGCCGATGGAGCTCGTCTTCATGGTCGAGGCGGCGTTGGCGCTGGGTAACCTCGAGGCCGTCCGCGCGCTGCGGCCATTCGTTACACGCTATGCCGGCAAAAACTTGCTGGCCGGGCAATTCGTCGCGCTGTTCGGGGCCGCTGACCGATATCTCGCCAGGATCGCCGCGCTGGGCGGTGATCACGCCGCCGCCGAGCGCTATTTCGACTCCGCGCTCGAGTTGGACCGACGAATGGGTGCGATGGTTCACGTCGCGGAGACGCTGGCCCGGCAGGCGTTGTTTGCAGCAGCGCGCGGTCGTACCGAGGACGCCCGACGCCTGTCGGACGAGGCCTGCGGCATCGCCGCGCCGATCGGCCAGACACGGGTCCTGGACCTGATGGATTCGTTGCTGACCATAGGTCCGGACGGACTCACCGACCGGGAGGTCGAGGTATTGCGGCTGCTGGCTGCGGGGCTGAGCAATCGGGCCATCGGTGAACGCCTCTTCATCAGCACCAACACGGCGGCCAACCATGTGCGCAGTATCTTGATCAAGACCGGCGCCGCAAACCGCACCCAGGCGGCGATGTACGCCGCTGATCACCAGCTGCTGGACTGAGGGTCAAATGTCAGCCGATGCGCCGTCCGGCAGGACGCGCTCGCTTACCTCGACGACGACATCGGCCGGAATCCCGGCCCGGGTAGCCGCGGATCTGATGGCTTCCGGCGAAGGGGCCTCGTACAGACAGTATGTCTTTCGTTTGTCCGCCGACAGAAACGAGTAGAGCCAGCGAACGCCCTCTTGGGCGTTCATCCGATTGATTCCATCGGCGACCTCGAAGCTGGGTTCCAGTCGTTCGGCGTAGGTGCGCTCAACCATGAATATCGGCATGGCGAACTCCTGTCATCGTCCTAGGGTCGAACCTACGCCGTAAAGTAATGCCACGGTATCGGTTTTCATGGCTTCACCCGCCCGCTGCCTCGGTCTCACTGGCAAGCAACAGCTGCAAGGTCTCGCGTAATTCGCCCAACCGCCGCTCTCCCAGCACCTGTTCCCAGCGTTTCTCCAAATCTACCGCGTTACAACGTATTACGCGTAGCGCCTGCCGACCGCGTGGTGTCAGCTCGATGATCCGCGCGCGGGCATCGGCTGGGTCCGGCACTCGCGTGACATAGCCATGCCGTTCCAGTCCCGTCACTGCCTGCGCTACCGCCTGGCGGCTCACCCGCAGCCGGTCGGCCAGATCCGATGCGTGCATGCCCCCGGACACCAGCGGTACCAGCGCGACCGATTGCGCCGCACGGATCCCGTCGAGTCCTGCCGCGGCGAAGGCCGCTGTCAACCGCGGACCTCCGGATGCGGCCACCAAGTTGACCAGGGCCGGCGCCGTGGGCTGCCACCCGGTGTCCAGGGCGCGTCGCATGGCCATCAGTGTGCCACTCGACGCATAATGACAAGATACTTGTCAAAAGGTGTCGGTGCTGTAACCATGGGCCCATGCGATCCGGATCCGCTCGGGTGCTCGGCATTTGTCTGCTTCCGGCTCTCGTTGTTGCGCTCGGTGCTTGCCTGGGCGGTAGGCATGCGCTCGGAATGCCCGGTGCTCAATCGATCCCGGTGGGACAGTCCACCCAGACCGTCGAGTCGGGCGGGTCCACCAGAACCTTTCATCTGTACCGACCGCAGGGATTGACCGATGCGGTGCCGCTGGTGGTCATGCTGCACGGCGGCTTCGGCAACGGCGCACAGGCCGAGCGTTCCTACCACTGGGACAACGAGGCGGACAACGGTCGTTTCCTGGTCGCCTATCCCGACGGTCTCAAGCGTGCCTGGAACGCCGGGACCTGCTGCGGTGAGCCGCAGCGCAGCAACGCCGACGACGTCGGCTTCATCACCGCCATGGTCGGCGCCATCGAACAACAGATCCCGATCGACCAAGCGCGCATCTATGCCACCGGCATGTCGAATGGGGCGATGATGGCGCTCCGGCTGGGATGCCAGACCGACACCTTCGCCGCGATCGCCCCCGTGGCGGGCACCCTGCTGACCGACTGTTCTGCAGCTCCGCCGACATCGGTGCTACAAATTCACGGCACTGCCGATGACCGGGTGCCCTATAACGGCGGGCCCGGTAAGGCGTTCGCGATCAACGGGAACCCTCGCGTCGACGGCCCCTCGGTGGAGTCGGTCAACGCCACCTGGCGTTCCATCGACGCATGCGGACCACCGACCTCAACCACCGCCGGCGACGTCTCCACCCAGATTGCCCGATGCCCGGGCGGACGCACCGTGGAGTTGATCTCGGTGGCGGGTGCGGGCCATCAATGGCCCGGCGGTGAGCCAAGTCCGCTCGCAGAGAAGCTCGCCGGAATTCCCGCACCGTCGACGGCGCTCGACGCCACCAGCACCATCTGGCAATTCTTCACCCAGCACCACGGCTGAAACGGCAGCCCTGGCCCGACCGACAGGGCAATCATCCTGGGGATCTGGTATCGGCTTGTCGTCAATCGGTGATCCGTTTGTTACGCCTCCGTGATGCGTCTTGTTACCCTTTCGTGATGCGCCGCCGGCTTGGGGGAGTGCTCGCGATGCTGCTTGTACTCGGCTCAGGCATTGTCGGCATCGGCGATGCACGGGCCAATGGTGGGGACGAGCCGCAGTACGCGGAGTTCTACACCCCGCCGGACCCTCTGCCGGCCGGCCAGCCGGGTGACCTGATCCGCACCGAGCCGTCACGGCTGGTACTGGAGCCCTCTGGCCAGCTGGGCGCGATCATGGCCACGGGCACCCGAATCATGTACCGCAGCAACGACACCCGCGGTAACCCGATCGCGGTGACTGGCACCTACTTCGAGCCGTATAACCCGTGGCCGGGCAAAGGGCCCCGGCCATTGATCAGCTACGCGCCCGGCACGCAAGGCCAGGGCAACCAGTGCGCCCCGTCGCGAATGTTCAACCAGGGCATCCACTATTCGGGCGGCTGGGACATCGCGTTCAACTACGAGGAGATGTTCGTCGCCACACTGGTCGCGCGCGGTTTCGCCATCGTGATGACGGACTACGAAGGACTGGGCACCGTCTCGATGCACACCTACGTGGGCCGCGTGGCCGAGGGGCAGGCCGTCCTCGATGCGGCCCGCGCCGCCATGAAACTACCGGGAACGTCGTTGGATCCGCATGGGCCGGTGGCGTTTTGGGGATACTCCCAAGGCGGCGGTGCAACCGCTTCGGCGGCCGAGCTGGCCTCAGCCTACGCCCCGGAACTTCATATAGTGGGCACCTTCGCGGGGGCGCCGCCTGCGAATCTGAAGGAGCTGCTCCCCTACGCCGACGGCAGCGTATTGGTCGGTGTCGTCGGATACGCCCTCAACAGCGTCATGGCCGCCTATCCCGAGGTCGCAGACCTCATCCGTTCGAAAATGACGCCGCGCGGGCTGGCGATGCTCGACTCGGTGTCGCGCCAGTGCGTCGGTCAGACCCTCATCGACTTCGCGTTCCGCCATCTGCAGCCCTACTTCACCGAAGACATCGGCCAACTGGTCAACGAGGAGCCGTTCAACAGCGTCTTCGAGGCACAGCGGATCGGACGCTACATGCCCAACGCGCCGGTGCTGATCGACAGCAACCGCTATGACCCGTTGGTGCCGTGGACCGCGGCCAATCAGCTCGGCCGCGACTGGTGCGCACAGGGCGCCGACGTGGAGTTCCGCACCAACGAGGAACCACCGTTCCTCAACAAACTCGCCATCAACCATGCGCTGCCAATGTTGGTCGACGGGGAGCCGGCCATGCAATGGATCGCCGCACGTTTCAACGGTGAACCCACCACGCCCAACTGCGGCCGGTTCTGAAGCGCGCGGGAGTGTTGCCAGACGCGGCCAGCTGCCATCTCATCGGCGTGCGATCTGCCGAACAGGCCAAACCGACGCGATCGGGTACGTCGCAGCGGTCCTCTCGTACACAGCGCCAACGTAGTTCGGGGCGAGAGCGGGCACCAGCACAGTCGCCGGAGTTTGCAAATCGCTGATACCGGACGTGCGGCAACGAGATTGAATACCCCCGCCCCCCCGGCTACGGCACCCGACATTCGGTCACCGTCTGGGGGCGTGATCACAACATACGCCAGCCGCGATTGGGCATAGTAACGTCACGCGATCTGGGCGAGCACTTCCAGCGGTGGCATGCCTTGGAACGCTCGGGCTGACCCGCATACCAAGATTCGGTTGGCCTTGTCCCGGCCCTCGCCGCCGAGCAATACGGCTCAGCGGTGCCATCCGGCACCCGCACA
>CAYNLB010000166.1:0-8232 GCA_964397935.1 uncultured Mycobacterium sp. | reverse complement strand
CTCCGTTCCATAGTGGCCACTGGAGCTCCAGCCCAGGAAGAACCCCGAGAAAAAGATCACCCCGACGACGAACACCGCTCCGGCGACGATGCCGACCCACATCAAGGCCTGGCTAAGACGACTCGGCCGCCCCGGTTGGGGGTGGTACCGCGAAGACGCAGCGGCGGGTACCGCGTCGGCCGCCTTCGATTCAGCTGCTTCAGTCACGTTCCTGGTTTCCTTTCGGAGAGTGATGCCGGCCGAGGCAGCACCGGTTGCCGCGGCAGCAACGGGCCCATTGCGCTTTAGCGCTCCTGCCGATCCACCCCGACCTTACCCACCCGGGGTGGGGTGGGCTACCCCGGGATTAACATGACTCGGAGCTGCGTTTTTAGCGACGGCACGAAAGGAAACGGCGATGGAGCACGAGCTGACGGAGAAGAAGCGCGCGGCGCTCAACCGACTCAAGACGGTCCGTGGCCATCTCGACGGAATTATCCGCATGCTCGAAGCCGACGCATACTGCGTGGACGTGATGAAGCAGATTTCCGCGGTGCAGTCGGCGCTGGAACGCACCAACAGAGTGATGTTGCACAACCACCTGGAGACGTGCTTTTCGCACGCCGTCGTGGCGGGGCGGGGACAGTCGGCCGTCGACGAACTTGTCACCGCTGTGAAATTCAGTCCCGCCTTGACCGGTCCGGACGCTTCCTTGAACGGCACTACCGCAGACCAGGCGGTGGAGGCCGGGACGGCCTGAGACCCGTGGCCCGATCCGTAGAGTTGAAGCGTGAACGCAGTACCTGCACCCGATTCGGGCCCCGACGCGGGCGCGATCTGGCATTACGGCGACCCACTGGGCGAGCAGCGCGCGGCCGAAACCGATGCGGTGCTGGTGGATCGCTCGCACCGCGCGGTGCTCACCCTGACCGGTAACGACCGGCAGACCTGGCTGCACAACCTGTCCACCCAACACGTGAGCGAACTGGCCGACGGTGCCAGTACGCAAAACCTCAGCCTCGACGGCCAGGGCCGCGTCGAAGACCACTGGATTCAGACCGAGCTTGGTGGCGTGACCTACCTCGATACCGAACCGTGGCGGGGTGATCCGCTGCTGGAGTACTTGCGCAAGATGGTGTTCTGGTCAGAGGTCACCCCGGAGGCCGCCGACCTGGCGGTGCTGTCACTGCTGGGTCCGCGGCTGGCCGACCAGGCGGTGCTCGACACGCTCGGGCTGGATGCACTGCCCACCGAGCTCAGCGCGGTTCCCACCGGTGACGGCTTTGTACGGCGGATGCCCGGTGGCCCGGGCGGCCACATCGAGCTGGACCTGCTGGTGCCGCGCAGTGAATCGGCCGGCTGGCAAAACCGCCTGACGAAGGCCGGGGTGCGGTCGGCCGGGGTTTGGACCTTCGAAGCCCACCGGGTGGCAGCCCTGCGTCCGCGGCTCGGCGTCGACACCGACGAGCGCACCATTCCACACGAGGTCGGGTGGATCGGCGGTCCCGATGTGGGGGCCGTCCATCTGGACAAAGGTTGCTACCGCGGGCAAGAGACCGTCGCCCGGGTGCACAATCTGGGTCGGCCGCCGCGGATGCTGGTGCTGTTGCACCTCGATGGCTCCGTGGAGCGGCCGTCGACCGGTGACGCTGTGCTGGCCGGCGGTCGCACCGTTGGGCGCCTGGGCACCGTGGTCGAGCACGTCGACCTTGGGCCGGTGGCGTTGGCGTTACTCAAGCGCGGGCTGCCCGCCGACACCGAGTTGGCGACCGGCCCGGAGGCCTCGGTCGCAGCGGTGGTCGACGCCGATTCCCTCCCGACCGCCGAACAGATCGGCGCGGGTCGGTTGGCCGTTGAACGGTTGCGGGGCGGTGCTAGATAATGGACGACGATGTCCGCCACAGCGGACAGGGGTCGCCGACACCCAGCCGTAAGGCGCGGTAAACTGTCGGCAGGACAATAACGACACCAGGAGATCGGAGCCGCCTAGTTTAGGCCGCTCCGTTATTGCGCGAGGGGGTTCCCCCATGGGCCGCGGCCGGGCTAAGGCAAAGCAGACCAAGGTTGCTCGAGAACTCAAATACAGTTCTCCGCAGACCGACTTCCAGCGGCTTCAGCGCGAGCTGTCAGGATCAAGCGCCGACGAATCCAACGAGCTGGACGGCGACGTCGTAGACGATTCGTATGGCGAAGAGGACGACTGGCGCCGCTAGAACTCAGGCCGCCGCGCCAGTCGATTGGCCGCGGCACAGCGTAATCCCGGAAAATTCCGGCCTTTAGAATCGCGGGTGTTGGCCGACCAATTTGGCCCGCGGGCCGCGTTTGCCGCCTTTGCAGACGGTTCCCAGCACCCAGCAATCCAAGTGGCGTGCGGTCAGGATGGCCAAGGCTCGGTCGGTGTCTCCCGGCGCGACAACGGCGATCATGCCGACACCCATGTTGAACGTCTTTTCCATCTCCTCCCGCGTCACCCGGCCACGCTGGGCGATCATGGCGAACACCGGTGCGGGCGTCCAGGTGCCACGGTCGACTTCGGCGACCAGCCCGTGCGGGATGACACGATGCAGGTTGCCGGCCAGCCCGCCGCCGGTGACGTGGCAGAAGGTGCGGACCTGGGTTTCGGCGGCCAACGCCAGACAGTCCTTGGCGTAGATCCGGGTGGGCTCCAACAGTTCTTCACCCAAGGTGCGGCCGAACTCCTCGACATAACCGGCCAGGTTCATCCGGTCGATCTCGAGGAGCACTGCGCGGGCCAGCGAATAGCCGTTGGAGTGCAGGCCGGAAGAGCCCAGCGCAATGATGACGTCACCGGGTTTGACGCGCTCGGGCCCCAGCACATCGTCGGCTTCGACGATGCCGATGCCGGTGGCCGAGATGTCGTAGTGGTCCGGTTCCATCAGCCCCGGATGTTCGGCGGTTTCGCCACCGAGCAATGCGCAGCCGGCCCGCACGCATCCCTCGGCGATACCGGCGACGATCGCGCTCAGGCGTTCCGGCACCGTCCGGCCGACCGCGATGTAATCCTGCAGGAACAGCGGCTCTGCGCCGCACACCACGAGGTCGTCGACCACCATCGCGACCAGGTCCAGTCCGACGGTGTCGTGCTTGTCCATCGCCTGAGCGACCGCCAGCTTGGTGCCGACGCCGTCGGTGGAGGCGGCCAGTACGGGCTCGCGGTAGTCGCCGCGCATCGCGAACAGCCCCGCGAATCCGCCAAGTCCGCCCCGCACCTCAGGTCTGGTGGCCTTTGTTGCCAGCGGCTTGAACAGTTCGACGGCGCGGTCACCGGCTGCAATGTCCACCCCGGCCGATGCGTAGGTGGTGCCCTGACTGCCCGGGTCTCGTCCGGGGCTTTTTCCGCGATCCGTCATCGCGATAAAGGCTACCGGGCGGCCATGACCGCCGGTGTCAAACGTCTGTGAAGAAGCGCAAGCGGGGTTCCCTCAGCGCACGACCGGCACTTCATCGGGCGCCGGCTCGTCGAGCCCGGCTCCACGCGCGGCATTTGCGAGCATGTGCTCGATGACGTTCTTACCCAACGCGGTCCCCTCGGGCAGCTCGATCGGATACTGACCGTCGAAGCAGGCGGTACACAGCCGCGACGCCGGTTGCTCGGATGCCGCGACTAGGCCCCGCAGCGAAAGGTAGCCGAGCGTGTCGGCTCCGATGGCGTGTCGTACCGCCTCGAGCATCTCGTGTTTGTCTTCGACCGCGTTGGCGATCAACTCGGCCGGCGACGGGAAGTCTATGCCGTAGAAGCACGGCCATTTCACCGGCGGCGAAGCGATGCGCACGTGTACTTCGACGGCGCCGGCCTCGCGCAGCATTCGCAACAGTGCCCGCTGAGTGTTCCCCCGCACGATCGAGTCGTCCACAACGATGAGCCGTTTGCCGCGGATTACCTCGCGAAGCGGGTTGAGTTTCAGCCGGATACCGAGTTGACGGATGGTCTGCGACGGCTGGATGAACGTGCGGCCGACATAAGCGTTCTTCATCAAACCCTGCCCGTACGGGATGCCGGACTCCTGCGCGTATCCGACAGCGGCGGGAGTGCCCGATTCCGGCACGCCGATTACCAAGTCGGCGTCGACCGGGCACTCACGGGCCAACCGACGACCGATCTCCACCCGGGTCGCGTGCACGGACCTGCCGGCGATCGTGCTGTCCGGCCGCGCCAGGTAGACGTACTCAAAGACGCAGCCCTTGGGTGTCGGGTTGGCAAAGCGCGTCGAACGCACCCCATCGGCGTCGATCGCCAGCAATTCACCCGGTTCGATGTCGCGCACGAACGAGGCACCGACAATGTCGAGGGCAGCCGTTTCCGAGGCCACCACCCAGCCGCGATCGAGCCGTCCCAGCGAGAGTGGCCGCACCCCGTATGGATCGCGGCACGCATACAGCGTGTTCTCGTCCATGAATGTCAGGCAGAACGCCCCCCGCACGGTCGGCAGCAAGTCGAGCGCCGCCTGCTCCAGGGTGGAGTCGGCCGACCCATGGGCCAGTAGCGCGCCCAGGATGTCCGAATCCGTCGTCGCCGGGGCCGGGCAGCGGCGGCCGATCAACCCCGCGTCGCGGGCACGGGCGGCAAGCTCGGCGGTGTTCACCAGATTTCCGTTGTGTCCCAACGCAACGCCGGTGCCGGCCGCGGTGTTGCGGAACACCGGCTGCGCGTTTTCCCACGTCGTGTCACCCGTGGTGGAGTAGCGGCAGTGCCCGATTGCGACGTGGCCATGCATCGCCGCCAGTGTCTGCTCGTCGAAAACCTGACTGACCAGGCCCAAGTCTTTGAAGACAAGCACCTGGGACCCGTCGGCGACGGCGATGCCCGCGGCTTCCTGCCCGCGATGCTGCAATGCGTACAGGCCGTAATAGGTCAGTTTGGCGACTTCCTCGCCCGGGGCCCAGACCCCGAATACGCCACACTCTTCACGGGGTGAGTTCAGGTCCTGCTCGGGTGCTTCTGGTCCAGCGACGGTCACGGTTCGGCAGCTCCCCGGGGAACGGTTGGTGACACGACGAAGTCTACGGGCACGACTGCCCCACCGCCGAATCCACCGCGCGTGTTGCCCACCCAAAATGACCTCTCAGGACCCTAAACCTGCAGTTCAGGGTTATCTTCGGCCCAGATCGAACAGGGGCAGCAAGTGTTCAATTTCACCGGCTCGCGCGCCGGAAAGGCTCAGCGCACCGGCACTGTTCGCCTCTGCCAGCGACAACATCCCAGTGACCAGTAGCAGCCATGTCCGCGGATCGGTTTCCACGACATTGGGCGGTGTGCCGCGGGTGTGTGTGGGCCCCGAAATACACTGCACCGCAGCGAACGGTGGGATCCGCATTTCGACGCTGCGTCCGGGCGCCGCCGCTTCCAGGGTGCGCGCAGTGAGGCGAACCGCGGCCGCCAGCACCTTCCGGTCGGGCACCGGACGGGATTCATCACGCAACCAGTCAGCAACGGCCAACACGGCCTGCCGGGTCTTTGCCGGATCGGCTTTTCCGCGGGCCGCCATACCCTAGGGTCTCAAAGCCGTGGAGCGTCGCCGCTTCGGGCGCGGCGACCGTGCTGGCTCGTCGGCCGCGTCGCGATCGCGGTCATCGGGTTGGCCGGCGTGTTCTTGTACTTGCAATTCCAGGTCCGCACCGGATTACGCCGAACGCCGTCGCACCTTCAGCGCGACGATCGCCCCGGTCTCGTTGATGGCCAGGTGTACCAGCATGGGCGCGACGAGGCTGCCGGAGCGGTCGGCCAGCCAGCCGAACAGCCAGCCCGCGATGCCGGTGCCGATCACGGTGACGGCCACGGGATCGCCCGCCGCGCGCGCGTCCGCGATGTGGGAGAGTCCGAAAGTCGCGGCCTGTAGCAACCTTCCGCCGGTTCTGCCGAAAGCGACGGAACCGGCGGTGGCCAACGCTGCGCGGAAGGCGGATTCCTCGGCCCAGACAGTGCCCACGGGTATGCGCACCAACAGCCAGCTCGGTACCTGCGCCGGCGGCTCTCGACCCGCCATCGACAGTCGCACCGGCGGCACCAGGCTCGTCGCGGCGATCGCGGTGGCCGCGCCCACGCCGGCCACTGCCCCCAGCCGGAACCCCGACCACAGCCGCGGAGCACGCAGGCCCAGCGGCGCGCGTGTGACCAGCACCAGCACCCCACCCGCGCCGGCCTGCAGCGCCACCCGCCAGGCGGCCGGTAGGCGTGGACCGACGAAGCTCCAGCCGACCAGGGCGGCGGCTAAAGACAGCGCACACGACCGACGAAAACAACTGCCATCCATCAAAGTTCGCTGCAGTCGCTCATCCGAAAAAGCGCGGCAGCACCGCCTCGGATGTCTCGCGCAGTTCTCCGAGCGGCACGGTGAACAAGCCCTGGACCTCTAGTGCGTCGGAGCCTTGGTCGACGACCCCGATGCGGACCGCGGGCAGTCCCCGCGCCTCGCACATCGAACGGAATCGGCTCTCCTCCGTGCGCGGCACCGCCACCAGCACTCGGCCCGCCGACTCGGAGAACAACATCACAAAGGGGTCGGCATCTTCGGGAAGCACGATGCGGCAACCGGTTTCACCGGCCAGTGCCGCTTCTACGACGGCCTGGGCGAGGCCACCTTCGGACAGGTCGTGTGCCGCCGATACCAGCCCGTCGCGCGACGCCGAGCGCAGCACCTCCGCCAGCAGCTTTTCGCGCGCCAGGTCAACCCGCGGCGGCAGCCCACCCAGATGATCGGCGATCACCTGCGCCCAGATGGAACCATCGAACTCGTCGCGCGTTTCGCCCAGCAGCATCAGGGTCTCCCCCGGTTCGCCGCCCAGAGCCGCGGGAATACGCCGGCCGACATCGTCAATGACGCCGAGCACGCCCACCACCGGGGTCGGCAGGATCGCTGCCGACCCGGTTTGGTTGTAGAAGCTGACATTGCCACCGGTCACCGGAATCCCCAGGGTCGACGATCCATCAGCCAGACCCCGTACCGCTTGCGCGAACTGCCACATCACCCCGGGATCTTCGGGCGAGCCGAAGTTGAGACAGTTGGTCACCGCTACCGGGGTGGCGCCCGTGACGGCGACGTTGCGATAGGCCTCGGCCAGCGCGAGTTGTGCACCGGCATAGGGATCCAGCACCGTGTAGCGCCCTGATGCGTCGGTCGATAACGCGATACCGCGGCCGGTGGATTCGTCGACGCGTAGCATGCCGCCGTCGGCGTGCTCGGCCAGCACGGTATTGCCCCGCACATACCGGTCGTACTGTTCGGTGATGAACGCGCGGCTGCACAGATGCGGACTGCCCAGCAGCGCAAGCAGAGTCGCGCGCAGCTCGTCACCGCCGGCCGGCCGCGGCAACCTGGTGGAGCGGTCTGCGTTCAACGCGTCCTGTGATTCTGGCCGGGTGACCGGACGCTGATATACCGGACCTTCATGGGCCACGGTGCGCGGTGGTACATCGACGACGGTCTCGCCCTGCCAGGTGATCCGCAACCTGTCGCCGTCGGTGACCTCGCCGATCACCGTGGCCAGCACGTCCCATTTACGACACACCGCCAAGAAGGCGTCCACGTTCGCCGGCGTGACCACCGCGCACATGCGCTCCTGCGACTCGCTGCAGAGCACCTCCGCGGGCGCCATCGACTTGGTGCGCAGCGGGACGGTATCGAGTTCGACCGCCATGCCGCCGTCTCCGGCTGACGCTAGCTCGGATGTGGCACAGGACAATCCGGCTCCACCGAGATCCTGGATGCCGACCACCAGCCCACCCGCATACAGCTCGAGGCAGCACTCGATGAGCACCTTCTCCATGAACGGGTCGCCCACCTGGACCGAGGGCAACTTCTTGCGGGAGCCGGTGCTGTCAAAGGTTTCCGACGCGAGCACGGATACCCCGCCGATGCCGTCCAGCCCGGTGCGCGCGCCAAACAGGATGATCTTGTTACCGGTGCCCGAGGCGAACGCCAGATGCAGGTCCTCCTGACGTAACACGCCGACACACAAGGCATTAACCAAGGGGTTGCCGGCATAACACGGGTCGAAGACGGTCTCACCGCCGATGTTGGGCAGGCCCAGCGAGTTGCCGTAACCGCCGATGCCACGGACCACGCCGTCAAGTACCCGACGGGTATCCGGCGCGTCAGCTGCGCCGAACCGAAGCTGGTCCATCACCGCAACCGGTCGCGCACCCATGGCCATGATGTCGCGGACGATGCCACCGACGCCGGTGGCCGCTCCTTGGTAGGGCTCGACGTAGGACGGGTGATTGTGCGATTCCAC
>CAYNLB010000165.1:0-8233 GCA_964397935.1 uncultured Mycobacterium sp. | reverse complement strand
AAAGTCCTCAAAAGAAGTTGACCGCCGATCAGCGAAATTCGTTCATTGCGGCGTTGCTGGGCTGGACGATGGACGCCTTCGATTACTTCATCGTCGTGCTGGTGTATGCCGACATCGCGAAGACGTTCCAGCACAGCAAAGCCGAAGTCGCGTTCGTTACGACGGCCACCCTGATGATGCGCCCGGTGGGGGCACTGCTGTTCGGGCTATGGGCCGACCGCGTCGGGCGACGGGTGCCGCTGATGGTGGACGTGATGTTCTACTCCGTGGTGGGATTCCTGTGCGCGTTCGCGCCCAACTTCACCGTGCTGGTGATCCTGCGGCTGCTGTACGGCATCGGCATGGGCGGTGAGTGGGGGCTGGGCGCCGCGTTGGCGATGGAGAAGGTCCCCGTCGGGCGGCGCGGATTCTTCTCCGGTCTGCTCCAAGAGGGCTATGCATTCGGCTACCTGCTCGCAAGCGTCGCATCACTGGTGGTGATGAATTGGCTGGGCTTGTCATGGCGCTGGTTGTTCGGCCTGAGCGTCATCCCGGCCTTGATCAGCCTGATCATCAGGTACCGCGTCGAGGAGTCGGAGGTGTGGGAAGCCGCTCAGGACAGAATGCGGCTCACCAGCACCAGAATCCGCGACGTGCTGCGTGACGGCGCGATCGTGCGCCGATTCATCTACCTCGCGCTGCTGATGACCGCCTTCAACTGGATGAGCCACGGTACCCAGGACGTCTACCCGACCTTCCTGACGGCGACCGCCAACCAGGGCGCCGGCCTGTCCAGCGTCACTGTCAAGTGGATCGTGGTGGTCTACAACGTCGGCGCCATCATCGGAGGGCTCGTCTTCGGCACGCTGTCACAACGGTTCAGCCGCCGCTACACCGTCGTCTTCTGCGCGTTGTTGGCGCTGCCGATCGTGCCGCTGTTCGCCTATTCCCGCACCGCGGCGATGCTGTGCTTGGGGGCGTTTCTGATGCAGGTGTTTGTGCAAGGGGCATGGGGCGTGATTCCCGCCCATCTAACGGAGATGTCGCCGGACGCGATCCGCGGCCTCTATCCCGGCGTGACTTATCAGCTCGGGAATTTGCTGGCGGCGTTCAATCTGCCCATCCAGGAACGACTGGCCGAGTCGCACGGCTATCCCTTTGCGTTGGCGGCGACGATCGTGCCGGTGTTGATTGCCGTCGCCGTCCTGACGCTGCTCGGCAAGGATGCCACCGGAATCCGTTTCGGGACCGCGGAAAGCGGTTTTCTGGCAAAAGAAATGACGTGAGCTAGCCGGCTGTCGGGTCGCCCAGCATGCGCCGCAGCAGGTGCATCGCGACCGCCGTCGAGCGCTCCCGGATGTCCGAGCGGTTGCCGGGGAGCCGCAGTGTGCGGGTATCCGCGCGGCCGTCCGCCAGCATCACGCTGAAGCAGACCGTCCCCACCGGTTTTTGTTCTGTACCCCCGCCCGGACCGGCGATGCCGGTGATCGCGACGGCGGTGTCGGCGCCGAATCGCTGCAGCGCGCCCGCCGCCATCGCCGCGGCCACCGGCTCGGAGACCGCGCCATGTGTCTCGATCAGTGCCGGGTCGACGCCCAGCATTTCGGCTTTCACGTCATTGGAGTAGGCCACCACACCGCCGGCCACATAGTCCGACGAGCCGGGCCGGTCGGTCAGTCGCGCGGCCAGCAGCCCCGCGGTGCAGGATTCCGCCGTCGCTATCCGGCGGCCGGCCAGTGATCGAGCGACCAGATCGTCCACGGTGGAACCGTCTTCGGAGAAAATCTGCTGTCCGTGCCGGTCGTGCAGCAGCTGCAGCAACTTGGCGTAGCTATCGACCGCGGCCGGCTCGTAGCGGGTGACCATCTCGATCTCCCCCCGCCGCAAGCAGGTGGTGATCTCGAGTGACTCGAAGCCGGGTACTGACACCTCGGCGTCACGCAATGTTTCGGCCAGACCCGATTCGGGGAGCCCGAACATCCGCACCGTGTCCTGCCGGTAGATCGTTCGGCCGGCGATCGCCTGCTGCGCCGCGGGGGTATCGATGGCCCTGCGCCACATCGGCTGCAGCTCGCGCGGAGGCCCTGGCAGCACGATGACAGTGGGCTTGCCGGGCACGACCACGCCGGGCGCGGTGCCCACCGGGTCGAGCACCTGCGCACCGGCGGGAATCATGGCCTGCTTGCGGTTGGCGGCGCGCACCGCATCGAAGTCGCCGGGATCGAAGTGCGCCATCAGCTTTTTGAGGATGGCGGCGATCTTGTGCTCGGTCGCGGTGTCCAGGACCAGTTCGCGGCCGCAGAACCGCGCCACCACCTCGACGGTCATGTCGTCGGCCGTGGGCCCCAGGCCGCCGCTGGTGACGATCAGGTCCACGCCTTCGGCCGCCAGGAAGCGCAGCTGCGCCTCGATGTCACCGCCGCGGTCACCGCAGATCGTGATGTGTGCCAGCTCGACGCCGAGCTCCAGTAGGCGGTCGGCGATCCAAGGGCCGTTTGCATCTTGAACCCGTCCGGTGAGGACTTCGGTTCCGGTGACGACGATGCCTGCGCGTGCGCTCACCGGCATGAGCCTACTGGCGCGACTGCGAGACAATGATCCCCATGATCGAGTTAGAGGTACTGCAAGCTGACATAACCAAGCTCGAACTCGATGCGATCACCAACGCGGCCAATACGCAACTACGGCATGGTGGGGGTGTGGCCGCGGCCATCGTTCGCGCCGGCGGACCCGAGGTGCAACGTGAATCGACCGAGAAGGCGCCGATCGCGCTCGGGGAAGCAGTCGAGACCACGGCCGGCGACATGCCGGCGCGCTACGTGATTCATGCCGCGACGATGGAACTCGGCGGGCCGACATCGGCCGACATCATCGCGCGGGCTACCGCTTCCGCGCTGCGCAAGGCGGACGAGCTCGGGTGCCGCTCGCTGGCGTTGGTGGCGTTCGGTACCGGCGTCGGCGGCTTCCCGATCGAGGACGCCGCTGCGCTGATGGTCGATGCCGTCCGTCAGCACCAGGCGAGTTCGCTTCAGCGGGTGGTCTTCGCGGTCCACGGCGACGCGGCCGAGGGGGCGTTCCGGGCCTCCCTAGAACGGTAGGTACAGGCCTAACCGTCGGACAGATAGCGTTCGACCGAGGCGACCTTCTGCGTCATGGCGTCGTTGACCCCGGCTCGCCAATCGACCTTGATCACCGTGCTGACCCGGGGCGCACGCGCGGCCACGACCTCGACCGCGCGCTGCACGACGGCCATCACTTCTTCCCAGGTATCGCCTTCGATCACGGTGAACATCGAATCCGTCTTGTTTGGCAAACCGGATTCCCGGACCACCCGAACCGCCTCGGCGACGATCTCGCCAACCCCCTCGCCCACGCCCAGCGGGGTGACGGAGAACGCGACGAGCACAGACACCCGACGAGCGTACCCAACCTTTTCGGGGGTCGGCCTGGCAGCATCGAGCACATGCGGATCTTGGTGCAACGGGTCTCATCGGCCACGGTGACGGTTGACGGCCAAACGGTGGGAGCGATCCGGCCGGACGGCCAGGGCCTGCTGGCCTTCGTCGGTGTCACGCACAGCGACGACGCCGACACGGCACGGCGGCTCGCCGAAAAGCTCTGGAATCTACGGATTCTCGACAACGAAAGGTCCGCGGCCGACAGCAACGCGCCGGTCTTGGTCGTCAGTCAGTTCACCCTGTATGCCGACACCGCGAAGGGGCGCCGACCGTCGTGGAACGCCGCCGCTCCGGGTACGCACGCTGAGCCGCTGGTAACGGCTTTCGCGGCGGCGTTGCAGAGCTTGGGTGCCCACGTGCAAACCGGCGTGTTCGGCGCGCATATGCAGGTCGAGTTGGTGAACGACGGCCCGGTGACGGTGCTGCTGGAACTCTGACGTACGTTGGTGACGTCGGCCGCGTTTGGCGAATTTCGACGGGAGGCCCGAATGTGAGCACGACACCTGAATTCGGGTCACTCCGCTCCGACGACGACCACTGGGACATCGTCAGCAGCGTGGGCTATACCGCCTTGCTGGTGGCCGGATGGCGTGCGCTCCATGCGGTAAGCCCGCATCCGCTGGTCCGAGACGAATACGCGAAATCCTTCATCGCCGCCTCGCAGGATCCGTATCTCTCCGGCGTGCTTGCCAATCCGGGCAACTCCGAAGATGAACTGGCCTTCCCTCGCCTCTACGGCGTGCAGACCCGGTTCTTCGACGACTTCTTCTCCTCCGCCGGCGACGCGGGCATACGACAGGCGGTGATCGTCGCCGCCGGACTGGACTCCCGGGCATATCGACTCGGGTGGGCTGATGGCACAACCGTTTTCGAAATCGATTTGCCTAAGGTGCTGGAATTCAAGGGGCAGGTGCTGAACGAGCAGGGGGCCGCGCCCAGAGCCCGCAGGATCGAGGTCGCAGCCGATCTGCGCGCCGACTGGGCGAGTTCCCTGGAAGCTGCCGGCTTCGACGTGGAAAGTCCCAGCGCCTGGTCCGTGGAGGGACTGCTGCCCTACCTGACCGACGAGGCCCAGAACACGCTCTTCACCCGGATCAGCGGGCTTAGTGCCCCGGGAAGCCGAATTGCCGTCGGTGCGCTGGGATCACGCTTAGACCGCGAGCGGCTCGAAGCTCTCGAGACAACCCATCCGGGGCTCAATGTGTCAGGCGACGTGGATTTCTCCGCTTTGACCTATCTGCCCAGGACCGATCCTGCCGAATGGCTCGCTGCGCACGCATGGTCGGTCGAACCGGTGCGCAACACGCTCGAGTTGCAGGCCGGGTATGGAATGACCCCGCCGGACGTCGACATGAAAATCGACGGCGTCTTGCACTCCCAGTACGTCACCGCGACCAAACGCTAGGGCTTAAGCAGTATCTTCACATCCTCGCCAGACCGTGACTCCGCGGTTGCGTAACCTTTCGCCGCCTCGTCCAGGGGCATTGTCGTGGTGAAGATGCCGTCGACGTTGAGTCGACCCGACTGTAAGAGTGGGACCAGTTCCGGCCAGGTGCGCTGCACCGGCGCCGTGGTCATCCGCAATGTGATGCTGCGGATCAGGCAGCCCAGCGCGTTGAGCGGAAACGGATTCATGTCGTGCACGCCGACCACCGACACGGTGCCGCCCGGCCGCACCGCGTTGAGCGCGTCAGTCAGGGACGCGTCCGTGGCAACGGCGTCGATCACGGCGTCGGCGCCCCGTCCGCCGGTGGCGGCAAGGATGGCCTCAACGGCCGGCGCCTTGATTGGCGTCGCGCCCCAGTGCGCCGCCCGGTCCAAGCGGCCGTCGACTCGGTCGATAGCAAAAACCTCTGCCGCACCTTGAAATAGCGCGCTGCGCAGCGCGCAGAGACCGACGGCACCCAGACCCATTACCGCGACGGTGCCGCCGAACGGGATATCGGCCCGCTGCGCTGCCGCCCATCCGGTGGCGAGGTTGTCGGTAAGCAGCAGCGCCTGCTCGGTGTTGATCCCTTCGGGGATCTTGAGTAGCTGGAAGTCGGCGGCGGGCACGGCGAGCAGATCGGCTTGTGCGCCACCCAGCACGCCGCCGCCGAAGATCTGAAAGCCGGAGTAGCACATCACCGGATCGCGGGTGGCACACCCGGGGCAGGCGCCGCAGCCGGTCACCGACGACACGATGACCTGATCGCCGGGCTTTACGGTGCGCACATCCGGACCGGTTTCGACCACGGTGCCGACCGCTTCGTGGCCGAGCGCAATCGGGTCGGGCATCGGAAAGTCGGCCTCGTAGAAGTGCAGGTCGGAGCCGCAGATGCCGGCGGCCGTCACTTCGATGATGGCTCCGTCGCGGTCGGGAAGCGCGGGGTCGGGCCGGGTGTCGACCCGGATGCTGCGTGGCCCATCGACGACTACCGTGCGCATACTGGCGTCCTCACTTTCTCTGCCGCACAGACTTTCTTGGTCGTACAGACTTTCTTGGTCGTACAGAAAACTGTGACCAGTCGGGCTCGCGGACCGCGGCCCAGTACTCATTGAGGCGCCATGGACTGACCGTATGGATTTCTCCATCGTCGTTCTTGAAGTAGGAGTGTTTGACCGCGGGGTGTGACCAGACCATTTTCTTGATCTGGGTTTGCGTCCGCTGATGCCAGTCGGCGGCGGCTTCGGCCTTTGGTTCCATCGAATGCAGGTTCGCTTCCACCAGCCGTTTCAGGCACTGATCGATATAGCGCATCTGCAATTCGGATTGGAAGATCAGGCTGCCGCCGTGGGCGAGATGGGTCCCGGGCCCGTAGATGATGAAGAAGTTGGGGAATTCTGGAATCGTGATGCCAAGGTAGGCGTACGGGCGGCTTCCCCACATTTGGTGTAGGTCGATTCCGTTGCGACCGGTCACTTTCAGCGGCCACAGCACGTCGGTGTGCCGGAAGCCCGTGGCATAGACGATGACGTCCACATCATGGGTGATGCCGTCTTCGGTGACGACGCCACTCGGCGTGATCTTTCGGATCGGTGTGCGCACCAATTCGACGTTGTCGCGTTGCAGTGTTTGCAGCCAGCTGCCGTTGTCCTGCAGTGTTCGTTTGCCGGTGGCGGGGTAGTCGGGCATCACCTTGGCCAAGAGCTCCTGATCATCGCCGACCTGGCTCTCGATCCACTGGCTGAACATCATCCGGGCGGCGGCGTTGATGTCGCTGACGGCGTAGTCCTTATCGGCGTAATTCGGGTCACCTTCTGCGGCGTCGAGACCTTTGTCAGAGCCGGGCCACAAGACGAGAAACCGGTACCACCGCGCGTAGAACGGCAGGTGCCGCATCGCCCAGCGCACCCCGTCACCGACCTCGTCGTGATACATCGGGTTGGGGAACATCCATTGCGCGGTGCGCTGGAACACGGTGAGGTGCTCCACATCGCCGGCGATCGCGGGTGCGATCTGAAAGCCGCTGGCGCCGGCTCCGATGAGCGCGACCCGCTTGCCGGTCACGTCCACCGAGTGATCCCAGGCGGCGGAATGGAACGCGGGCCCCGCGAAAGTGTCGGCACCGTTGAAGTCAGGGATATACGGCCGATTCAGTTGACCGACCGCGGTAATCATCGCGCGCGCGTATTGCGTGCGGACCTGACCGTCGGCCGAACGCAGTGCGACGGTCCAGATGCCGTCTTCGTCGTTCCAATCGGCAGCAACGACCTCGGTGTTCCACCGCACGTGCTCGGTCAACTCGTGTTTGGTCAGTGCGCGGGTGAAATAGTCCCGCAGCTCGTGCTGCTCGGCGAAGAAGTGTGTCCAGTCGTAGTTGGGCTCGAAGCTATAGCAGTAGAAATGGTTCGCGACGTCGACGCGAGCGCCGGGATAGCTGTTCTCCCACCATGTTCCGCCAGGCCCGGCATTCTTCTCCACGATGGTGAACGGGATGTTGGCTTGCTTGAGCCGGATGCCGGCCAAAATGCCGGATTCGCCGCACCCGACGACGAGGACTGGAAGTTCTGCCGCGCGCTCACTCGGCAGCGCCGCCGGCCGGCGGGGATCCACCCCGTCGAGGTCGAGCTCTTCGGAAACCAGGGAGAGGTAGTCGTCGGGAACATGCTCGCAGGCCGCCCAGTCCATCATTTCCCTGATGAGCTCGGGGCTCAGCGGCTCGGGTTCGGGGCAACCACGGTCGCGATAATCGGTGATCACCGACAGCGCCTCGGCGCGCGCTCGGGCCTTGTCCTCCTCCGACATGAACCCCTGCACTTCGTTGAGGAAGATGCCCATCTGCTTGAAGTCGCGGATGAAGCGCGGGTCGCCGGTGATGTGCACGAGCGACAGCAGCAGGGTCGGGATGCTGACGTCCTCGAGTGCCGCGGCGATTTCGGGCGTTGACGTGGTGAAGGGATCGCCGGCATAAGGGCTGCGCATCGAGCCGATCCTCTCGGTGGACTGGACCCCAATTACGCTACGCATAGTTTCGTAATTAGGCAGCCCCACGCTACCCGTTGGCGCGGTAGAGGATCAAGGGCTCACGACGACTACGGGTCGTCTTCTGCCAGAACATTCTCCGGGTGATGGAACGCATTGGTTCTCGGCTGTCCGTAGTCCAGATGCGGCGGCGGGATCCATTCGGTGTCGCCGTTGGCGCGTTTTCGGGTGGTCCAGCCGCCGGGTTCGACCAGCGCATGGTCGGAGCCGCAGGCCAGGGTGAGTGTGTCGACGTCGGTGCGGTAGGTGCTGGCCCAGTCCTCGACATGGTGGACCTCGCACCAGTAGCCGGGCATGTCGCAGCCGGGGCGGGTGCACCCGCGGTCCTTGG
>CAYNLB010000164.1:5520-8306 GCA_964397935.1 uncultured Mycobacterium sp. | reverse complement strand
GGGTGGATGCCGTTGATGTGATAGCCCTCGTTGAAGGCGTCCATGACCACCTTCCAATTGCAGTCGATGGCCTCCCGGACGTCCATCACGGTGGTGAACCGTTCGAGGTGGTAAGGCGCCAGCAGTTCCGCCACCTCGGGTCCCAGGAATTCGGCGAGCGGTGCCGCGTTCGGGTCGGGATTCAAGAAGATGAAGCCGCCGAAGGTGTCGACCGACACCCGCAATAGCCCGTTCTCGTCCTTGGCCTCATGGGTGACGGAGTTCTCCCGCTCCCGCAGCGCGCCCCGCATCTTGCCTTCGAGGTCGTAGGACCACAGGTGGTATTGGCACAGGAATCCCCGCTTGGCGTTGCCGGTGCCCTGGCACAGCACGTTTCCGCGATGCCGGCACGCATTGACGAAGCCGCGCAGCATTTCGTCCTTGCCCCGCACGATGATGAAGGACTGGTCGAAGATCTGATACACCTTCCAGTCGCCGGCCTTGGGCAGCTCGTCGACCCGACCCACGATCTGCCACACCCGCATCCAGATCCCTTCCCGCTCGCGCCGCTGGAATTCGATCGACGTGTAGCGATCGGTGGGGATGCGCGTCGGATACAGGTCGCGATCGTCGGGCAGGGCCTCGGCGGTGTCCACCCAGTCGCCGGGTCGCGCAGTTTCGACGAAATCCGTTGACATGGCTGGTCCTCCTCGTCGATGCGTCCACCGGGGACGGCACGTTCGGGTGTGATGCGCACCATAATATACGAATATGTATTTCTCATACAAACATGTATGTCACATCGTCCAGCCTGCGCCTTTCTGCCCGGTCGATCTGGGAGAATGGCCCGGTGGCGCAACGATGGACCAGGGAGAGACGCCTCGAGCACACCCGCACGCTGCTACTGGATGCAGCCGAGGAACTCTTCGCACGCAAGGGCTTCAGCGGCGCCGCCCTGGAGGACATCGCCGACGCGGCCGGATACACCCGGGGCGCCATCTACGCACACTTCGGCAGCAAGGAAGAGTTATTCCTGGCGGTCATCGAACGTCAGCGGCAACGATTCCTGGACGGATTCGCCGACGTCATCTCGTCGTTCCACCGGCTCGACGAGCTCGACCTCGACGAGCTGGCCAAACGCTGGCGGGACTTGATGAACAAAGTCGGCTCCGACCAGGCGGCGCTCGGGCATGAATTCACCCTGTTCCTGCTGCGGAACCCCGAGGCCCGCGAGCGGCTGGCCGCCCAACGCCTCGAGACGATCCGGTGGCTCAGCGACTACCTGACCGAAAGCGTGGCGCGTCTCGGCGGGGCATTGCGGATACCGGTAACGACGATGGCCCGGGTGTTGCTCGCTACGAACGAGGGCATCACCCTGGCCAGCCAGCTCGACGGTGAGGACCTCTACCGGGCGTGGCTCGAGATGATCATTTCGAACATCGAGCCGGCCACCGACCCATAAGCCCACGATGTGCCCGGCGACGCAATTGCAGCGCACAGCATTGCAGCGTTTTGGTCCTTTTCGGTCCGCCGCGAAACCGCTACCGTTAGCGTTACAGTGAGCGACTCCGCTGTAACGGTTTCAGCCCGCCCTCGCCGCTGAGGAGGATTCAGTGACAAAACCGAAGGTCGTCTTCGATCCGTACTCCGAAGACTTCTACAACAATCCGTTCGACATCTACCGACGGATGCGCGAGGACGCGCCGCTGTACTACGACGAGAAGGAAGACTTCTACGCGCTGACCCGCCACGAGGACGTGGCGGGCGCGTTCAAAGACTTCGAGACCTACTCCTCGGCACGCGGCTGCGACCTGGCGATGGTACGCAAGGGCATCTCTCCCGAGCAGAAGTCGATCATCTTCATGGATCCGCCGGACCACCGCCATATGCGCAGCCTGCTCAACAAGGCATTCACCCCGAGAGCCATCCAATCGCAGCGCGAAACGATCGTCGAGGTGATCGACAAGTACCTGGGCGCCGCCGAGCCGGACCACTTCGACGTCGTGCAGGACTTCTCGGGGCCGTTCCCGGTGGAGGTCATCACCCGCATGGCCGGGGTGCCGGAGGAATATCGCCAGCAGGTGCGCCACTGGATCGACACCAGCCTGCATCACGAACCGGGACAGATCGAGGTCAGCGAAGCCGGCATGCAGGCCAATATCGACACCGCCATGTATTACTTCGGCCTGATACAGGAGCGGCGCGCGGACCCGCAGGACGACATGATCAGCAGGTTGATCGCGGCCGAGATCCCCGGCGAGGACGGCCAGTCCCGCAAACTGGACGATATCGAAATCACCGGTTTCGCCACGCTTTTGGGAGGCGCCGGTGCCGAGACCGTCACCAAGCTGCTCGGAAATGCCGCGGTGATCTTCGCTCGTCACCCCGACCAGTGGCAGAAGCTGCAGGAGGACCGCGACAAAATCCCCGGTGCGGTGGAAGAGCTACTGCGCTACGAGGGGCCGGTCCAATACAACGTCCGCTACACGCTCAAAGAGGCGCACGTCAATGGTGGGGTGATCCCCGCGGGCAAGCCGGTGTTCCTGTGCGGCGCCGCGGCGAACCGCGATCCGGAGGCATTCACCGACGCCGACGCATTCGACATCGAGCGCGACCAGACCGAAGCACAACACTTGGGTCTGGGGTACGGGATTCACAGCTGCCTCGGCGCCGCGCTGGCCCGCCTGGAAAGCAGAATCGCACTGGAGCGGCTCCTCGACTTCATGCCGCGCTACGAGGTGGACTGGGCGGGCTGCAAACGGGTAACCATGCAAAACGTCGCGGGCTGGAAGAACGTACCCGTCAAG
>CAYNLB010000164.1:0-5420 GCA_964397935.1 uncultured Mycobacterium sp. | reverse complement strand
GGTGACCAAGAAGATCGAAGTCGATTGGGGACTCTGCGAGAGCAACGGCGTGTGCATGGGCATCCTGCCGGAGGTCTTTCACCTCGGCGACGACGACATGCTGACCGTCCTGCAGTCGGATGTCACGCCGGAGAACGAGGCGCAGGTGCGCGAGGCCGTCCGTCAATGTCCGCGGCAGGCGATCTCCATCGTGGAGTAGCGATCGGCTACTGGCCGAATCCGCTCAGGATGACCGCGTTGCAATCGGCCGCCGCCTGACGCAGTTTGGCCGCCTTTTGGTAGGCCTCGGACTCGTACCATGCGCGGGCAGCATCCACCGACTCGAATTCGAGCACCACGGTCTGGTCGCCGTGCCAACTGCCTTCGATGACTTTGGGAGCGGTGTCCACCGCGAGTACGTTGGCACCGCCCATCGCCGCTCTCGCTGCCTGCCCGTAGGCCTTCATGCCCTCGGGATCCTTGATGGCCTCGGTGAGGATCACGTATCCTCTTGGCCCTTTCGCCACTCACATCTCCTTGATTTGATCAGATCTCGCTGATGGCCTGCTCGGGACAGCATTGGATGGCCTCTTGGGTCGCCGCCTCGAGTTCCGTTGGTACCTCGGACGTTATCGCCTCCGCATAACCATCGTCGGTGAGGCTGAAGACTTCCGGGCACAGTGTCGTGCACACTCCGTGACCACGACACCGCTGATCGTCGACGGTGACTTTCATGCCGGCGTGAACTCCAGGTGCAGCTCCGTCAGACCGCGCAGGATGTAGGTCGGAACATATTGGTAGCGGCGGTCATTCGCCGGACCATGAACACTTTCGTTGATCCGGATGTCAGAGGTCCGGTCGAGCAGCCGCTCGATCGCTACCCGGGTTTCGGCGCGGGCCAACGGCGCGCCGGGGCAGCTGTGGATGCCGCGCCCGAACGAAATGTGCTGACGGGCGTTCTTGCGGGCAAGATCGAAGGTGGCGGGGTCTTCGAACCGGCGCGGATCACGGTTGGCAGCGGCCTGCACAATCATCACCGTGGTGCCCGCGGGCAGGTCCACGCCGCCAACGTCGACGGGCACCCGGTTCAACCGGAAGTCGCCCTTGACCGGGCTCTCGATGCGCAGCGCCTCTTCGATGAAGTTGGGGATCAGGCTGCGGTCCTTACGCAACTGCGCCTGGATGTCGGGGCGTTCACCGATGGTCTGCAACGCGGCGCCCAGCAGCCGCACGGTGGTCTCCTGACCCGCCGAGAAGACGTTGCTCGCGACGCGCGCCACGTCTTCGATGTCGGGGACCGAACCGTCGGGGTAGGTGGCGGTCGCCAGGCCCGTCAGCACGTCGTCGCGGGGCTCGCGGCGGCGGTCCCGGACGTAGTCGGAGAACAGACCGTAGAGGAATTCCAGCGGGCTGTGCGCCAGTGATTCCTTGCCGGTACCGCCGATGCCGCCGCCCGAGTGCTCTCGGATGCCCTTGATGAACTTGTCGCGATCTTCCATGGGCACGCCCAGCAGGTCGGCGATCACCAACAACGTGAACGGGCCGGCGAAGCCCTTGATGAATTCGCCGTGCCCGGGCGCGAGGAACTCGTCGAGCGCCCGGTCGGCCAGCACCCACATGGCGTCCTCGTTCTCCTTGAGGCGCTTCGGGGTGATCAGCCGCATCAGCAGGGAGCGATGGTTGGTATGGGTCGGCGGGTCGAGCGTGGGCAGCTGGTCGCTGAACGGCAGTTCGTCGCGGTGTTGCTCGATCAGCTCGGTGACATCGTCACCTTCCAGCGGCACTGGAAAGCCGGGAAACGGGCCGGTCACCGAGATGCATGAGGACCACGTCTCGGCGTCGTTGAGCACCGCGCACGCCTCGTCCCAACCGGTGATCATGGTGACGTCGTGATGGCTTTCCCTCGTGACGGGGCACCGCTGACGCAGCGCCTCGTAGTAGGGGTACGGGTCTTGGACGAGCTCGCTGCCGCGGAAGAAGTCCGGCTCGGAGAATTCCTTCGTCATCTCCTGCTCCTTGAATCTCGGCTAGTGAGAATGTGCCTCTCGTAGATGAGCATTACATTTCCATACGGCATGGTGGTCGTCAACGAGAGGTCGGTGTTACCGAGCGGGAAACGCGTGACTGGCTAGGACGGCACCAGGTCGGCAGCGACCGAGGGCCATGCCAGTAGCCCGCTGCGGAAGATTTCGGTGTGCCCGATCGACCCGTGCGGCACACGAGCGGCGGCCAGCGCCTGAGATTTGAAGATCCGCGCGGCCATGCTGAGCCGATGTTGGACCAAGCTGACACTCTCGCCGAGCTCGGCCGGACAGTCGTCCCCCCACAGCGTGACCTCGGTGGCTCCATGGTCGAGGGCCTGCAATACGCCTTGCCGCACCCGCGCATCGCACCCGAACAGATCGGCCGCGGCCGCCAGCGCCTGGGGCCGGGGGCGGGCTTCGACCGATGACAGAGCATCCTCGAGATCGAGCACCCGCGCCCCGAGGATCTGCAGTGGCCGATCGTCGGGGTGATCGGCCACGAGCACGGTGACGTCCCACCCCGCCATCGCCCGATCGAAGAGCCAACCGCCGGCAAAGTGCACCACGTCGACGACCGTGGCGGCGACCACGTGGAGCCGGTACCTCATGTCTTCTCGCGCGTCTTCGGCGGCGCGAAGTCCCGGGCCAGTGTCTCCGCGTACTGCTTGAACACGTCGGTCAGTGGTATCGAAGGATCGAGCAACCATGTGGTTTCCATTCCGTGGACGAAGGCGAGAATTTCAATTGCCTTGACGGCGGGGTCCATATCTGTGCGGTAGCGGCCGTCCGCCTGACCGCTGCGGATGAGTTCGGCGACGATGTCGACCGCCGCCCGGTGCCGGGCCAGCATGCGGTCGTGCAGCGGAGCGTCGGGCAGGACGTTTTCGACCAGCAGCACCGTGAACGTGCCCACCAGTTCGGGTGCCCGGTGGAAGCGATCGGCGACCTGCGCGATCTGGGCGAAGAGATCCCCGGACCGGTCGGCGTGCGAGTCGTCATCGAGGTCACGCGCGTCGAGCACCGCATGCAGCAACTGCTCTTTCGATTCGAAGTGATGCAGCAGTCCGGCGGGGGTGACCCCGGCTTCGCCGGCGATCTGGGCGAGCGTCGTGTTGCGCCAGCCGTTGCGGGTGAGGAGCCGTTGGGCGACATCGAGGATCCGCTGTTTGCGGTCCTCACCTTTGGCGAGAAGCGTGTCGTATCGCCGCACGTCGGGCACCGGACTCCTTCGGCCGTCGGCCTGGGTTTAACCAACCTAGTGAATACACAGTAGGTTGGTTTGCGCCGCTGCGACAAGGGGCTCAGCGGAAAAGATTTCTCCGAAGCTAGCGGACCAGCTCGACCAGGGTCGCGTTGGCGGTGCCGCCACCTTCGCACATGGTCTGTAACCCATAGCGGATCCCGCGATCACGCATGTGATGGGCCATCCGGGTCATCAGCACCGCGCCCGACGCTCCCAGCGGGTGCCCCAGCGCGATGGCGCCGCCCAGCGGGTTCACTCGACTCGGATCGGCACCCGTCTCGGCGATCCATGCCAGCGGAACCGGTGCGAAGGCTTCATTGACTTCGAAGACGCCCACCTCCGACAGGGGCACGCCGGCCTTCCGCAGCACCTTCTCGGTCGCCGGGATCGGGCCGGTGAGCATGAGCACCGGATCCGCGCCGGTGACCGCGCCCGCGCGGTAGCGCACGATCGGGGTCAACCCCAGCTCGACCGCCATCTGCGATGTGGTCACCAACAGTGCGGCGGCACCATCGGAGATCTGCGAGGAATTGCCCGCGTGGATGACGCCGTCATCGACGAATGCCGGCTTGAGCGTGCCCAGTTTCTCCACGCTCGTCCCGCGTCGCACGCCCTCGTCGGCGGTGATGATGGCGCCGTCGGCTCCTTCGGTGAATACCGGGACGATCTGGTCGGTGAAGGCGCCGCCGTCCTGCGCCGCGGCGGCCCGTTCGTGGGATTGCGCCGAGTATTCGTCCAGCTGGCGGCGGGAGAAGCCCCACTTCTTGGCGATCATCTCCGCCGACAGGCCCTGGTTGAACGAGAAGTCGTCATACCGGGCCAGCACTTTCGGACCGTAGGGCATACCGGTTGCCCTGGCGGCGCCCAGCGGAACGCGGCTCATGACCTCGACACCGCCGGCCACGACGACATCTTGCTGGCCAGACATGACGGCCTGGACCGCGAAATCGAGCGCCTGCTGACTGGAACCGCACGCCCGGTTCACCGTGGTCCCGGGGATGTTTTCCGGCCAGCCGGCGGCCAGGACCGCGTAGCGGCCGATATTGCTGGACTGGTCGCCGACCTGGGACACACAGCCCCAGATCACGTCATCGACGATCTCCGGGGCGATGCCGGTGCGTTCCACCAGTTCGTTGAGGACGACCGCGGACAGGTCGGCGGCGTGCATGCCGGACAGACCGCCGTTTCGTTTGCCGACCGCCGTGCGCACGGCTTCGACGATGACGGTTTCACGCATGTCTCTACTCCGATTCGTCGTCTGATTTTGACAGCGCCCACCGACCAGTAAACGACGGCTCGCGGCGCTCGGCGAATGCCGCATAGGCAGCCGGGGCATCTGACGTGGCGAAGTTGACCCCCTGTGCGCGGGCCTCGTTGGCCAGCGCGTCGCGCAGGGTGCGGTCGGCTCCCTCGTTCAGCAGGGCCTTGGTGTAGGCCAGCGCGATCGGCGGGCCGGCTGCCAGCCGGTCGGCGAGATCCTTGACGAAGGTGTCGATCTCGGTGCCCGGCACCACCCATGTCACCAGGTTCAGGGCGCGCGCTTCCTCGGCGTCGATGGTTTCGGCGAGCAACGCCAACCGCTTAGCCTGTTGCAGTCCGACGAGTTTGGGCAACAGCCAGGAACCGCCGAGGTCTATCGACAGACCGCGCTTGGAAAAGATCTGGGAGAACGTCGATTCCGGCGTCGCCACCACCAGATCGCACCCCAGCGCGAGGTTCCATCCCGCGCCGACGGCGACCCCCGTGACCTTGGCGATGGTCGGGATCGAAAGGTCGTGCAGCGCCAGCGCCACGTCGGTCAAGCGCTGCAGTTTGTATTTCGGATGCACGTCATCGGGCACCGAGATGTCGGCGCCGGAGCAGAAGCTGCCGCCGGAGCCGGTGAGCACCAGGGCGCGCACGCCGCGGTCCCGACCGGCGGCATTCAGCGCGTCGCGCAGCGCAACCCACAGCTCGGGGTTGATCGCGTTCTTGCGGTGCGCACGGTTCAGGGTCAGGGTGCGCACCCCGTCGCGGTCTTCGCAGAGCAGTACGGCGGCGTCCGTCATCGGCCGGTGCTCACCCGTGCCACCCCCATCAATAGCTCCTCGGCAGCTTCAGGACGTTGGATCCCAGGAAATTCAGGATCATCTCCTGGCTGACCGGCGCGATCTTCATCAGCCGGGCCTCACGGA
>CAYNLB010000163.1:4284-8443 GCA_964397935.1 uncultured Mycobacterium sp. | reverse complement strand
TGGCCGTACTCGGTGCCGATCTGGGCGAACACCCCGGGCATGGTCTCGGTGCCGATCCGCCCGTCGATCGGCGCGACCGCGCCGTAGCGCCCCTTCGGCTCCCACACGTCGGCGTCGTCCTTCTTGCCGCCCCCGGCGAGCAACCCGGCGCCGGAGAGCTTCTCCACGCCCACGGCCATCCCGTAGTCGACTTCACCGGCCTTGACGGCCATGATGGCCGTCCGCAGCGCGGTGGCCCCGGTGGCGCAGGCATTGGCCACGTTGTACACCGGAATCCCGGTCTGGCCGATCTGCTTTTGCAGCTGCTGACCGACCGAGGCGTTGGCATTCATCAGGTTGCCGGCCGCCAGCACACCGATGTCGGCCATGCTTACACCCGCATCGGCCAGCGCTCCCATCGCGGCCTCGGCCGCCAGGTCAACGGTGTCCAGATCGGGGTGCTTGCCGAACTTGGTCATCCGGATGCCAAGAATCCAAATCTCGTCGCTGGCGCTCATCGTCGTTGCTCCTTCGTCAAGTGATAGTTGGTCAGTTGGCGGGCTCGAAGCCGAAGCCAATCGCCTGGGTGCCCTCGGAGTCGGTCCCGACCGGGTAGGTGGCGAGTCGCACCTTCATGCCGTCGCGGACGTGCTCGGGATCGGGCTCGACATTGACGAGGTTGGCGCGGACCTGGGTGCCGTCGCAGTCGACCACCGAGGCAACGAACGGGGTGGGGATCCCCGGTGCGGCGAAGGTGACGATCGTGAACGCGCGCACCGTGCCCTCGGTCGCGACGGGAACGGTCTTGAACTCGGTCGCAAAGCAGCTGGCGCACGCGTTGCGCCGGTCGAAGAACCGGGCGCCGCAGTGGGTGCATTCGTGCGCAACGAGGTGCGGTTCGCCGTCGTCGAGCACCAGATAGTCGACCAATGGGATCTGCCCGGCCATAAAAACCTCCGTCACGTCTGTTACTGACCGTAGCGAGTGTCGAATAACAACTTTCACCGGCACACGGGAAGGGTCAACCACCACGCCGGCCGCATCGGTACCCAAGCACCTTAAGCTCGACCACCATGACAGTGTCGCGACTGCGTCCGTACGCGACCACGGTGTTCGCCGAGATGTCGGCTCTGGCCACGCGGGTCGGCGCGGTGAACCTCGGCCAGGGTTTTCCCGACGAGGACGGGCCGCCCGCGATGTTGAAGGCCGCTCAAGGCGCCATCGCCGACGGAGCCAACCAGTACCCGCCCGGGATGGGTGTGGCGGCGCTACGGGAGGCCATTGTCGCTCAGCGTCGGCGCCATTTCGGGATCGAGTACGACTCCGACACCGAGGTGCTCGTGACGGTCGGCGCGACCGAGGCCATCGCGGCGGCGGTGATCGGCCTGGTCGAACCCGGCTCGGAGGTGCTGCTGATCGAGCCTTTCTACGACTCCTACGCGCCGGTGGTGGCCATGGCCGGCGCGCAACACGTAGCCGTACCGCTGGTCCCCGATGGCCGCGGCTTTGCGTTGGACGCCGACGCACTGCGGCGGGCGGTGACGCCACGCACCCGCGCGCTGATCGTCAACTCGCCACACAACCCGACGGGCACGGTGCTGAGTGCGTCCGAGCTGGCGACCATCGCGGAGATCGCGGTCGCGGCCGACCTCCTGGTGATCACCGACGAGGTGTACGAGCATCTGGTCTTTGACGGCCGTCAGCACCTGCCGCTGGCCGGCTTCGGCGGCATGGCCGAGCGGACCGTCACCATTTCCAGCGCGGCCAAGATGTTCAACTGCACCGGCTGGAAGATCGGATGGGCATGCGGCCCTGGCCAACTCATCGCCGGGGTGCGCACGGCCAAACAGTATTTGAGCTACGTCGGCGGCGCGCCGTTCCAGCCGGCGGTGGCCCTTGCGCTCGACACCGAGGACGCCTGGGTGGCCGGGCTGCGCCGCTCTTTGCAGGCCCGACGCGATCGGCTGGCCGGGGGGCTGACCGAGATCGGCTTCGGGGTGCACGACAGCGCGGGAAGTTACTTTCTGTGCGCCGACCCGCGACCGCTGGGCTACGACGACAGCACTGCGTTCTGCGCGGCACTACCGGAAGCGGTGGGGGTGGCGGCCATTCCCATGTCGGCGTTCTGCGATCCGGCGGCCGCGCACGCCGCAACCCAAGCCGATGTGTGGAATCACCTGGTGCGCTTCACGTTCTGCAAACGGGCGGATACCCTCGACGAAGCGATCAGGCGGCTTGCGGCGCTGCGCGACCGGCCGGCTACGTAGCCGGGCCGAAACCCTCGACGTCCATCACGCGCTTGCGCAGTCCCTCCAGCGCCGAATGAAGAATCTTCTTGCGCGCCCGCTTGACCCAGAACTCGGGCAGCGGCGCCCACGGTTCGACCGTGATGGTGAAGCGCACCCTGGTTTTCTCGTCGCTCAGCCGGCTCAGGTTGTACTCCCCGTGCTGACCGTGTTGCTGGGAGGTCTTCGCGGCGTCCCACACCATCCAGTCCGGCCCCCAGTGATATTCGAGCAATTCCGTGTCGTGAATGCCGACCACCGCGATGGTGACCTTCACGTGGCGCGGTCGCCCGTCGGGATGTTTGTCGACGACTTCGACCCGCTTGTGCACCGACGACCACGATGGCACAGCATCCATGTCGGCGAGCGCCTCCATGATGACTTCCGGGGGCGCGTCAATGACGATCTCAGACGATGCTCGAACGGCCACTGCTATCCCGCCGGACCCGAACCGCCGAGGCCCTCAACCAATTCGCGCAATCCCTTTACCGCGGCGTCGAGGACGTTTTCGCTTTGTCGCCGCACGAGGAATCCTGGTATGGGTCCCGCCGGTTCGACGGTGATGTCGAAACGCACCCGGGTCTTGTCGACCCCTTCGCGTTTCAGGGTGTATTCGACATGCTGGCCATGCTGCTGGGAGGTCCCTTTGGCGTCGTAGACAACCCAGTCGGGGCCCCAATGATATTCCAGGATCTCTTTGTCGACGAGGCCGAAAACCTTGATGGTGGCCTTGACATGGTGGGGTTTACCGTCGGGATAACGATCGATCACTTCGATGTGCTTGTGCAGCGGCGACCAGGACGACAGGACGCTGACGTCTGCCAGCGCCTCCATGACGACTTCCGGCGGCGCGTCGACGACAAATTCCCGTGATGCTTTTACGGCCACTGGGGTCAACGTAGCAACGCCGCGCCGGTTATGGACCCGTTCGGCGTAAATATCTGACTACCAATCGATTTCGGTAAGGGACGCGGTTGCCGCCGGTGGCGGTTCGACCGGCCCGGCCGGTGTTCGGGAGAAGCGCGGAGCGGGTGCGGCCTGGTCGATGCCGTGGGCGGTGATCACGGTGGACCTCGCCCTCAAGTGGTCATCGACGGCGGCTTCGCTCCAGCTCAACACCGGTGTGACGCAAGCATCGGTGCCGGCGAAGGTCTGGGTCCACTCTTCACGGCTGCGGCTGGCGAACCGTTTGGCGAACAGGTCGTACATCCGCGGGTAGGAACCGACGTCGAGCTGGTTGGGCACCTCGTCGGATGAAAGATCGAGCCCTGTCAGCAGGGCCGCGAAGAATTGCGGCTCGATGGCGCCGACGGCCATGTACTTGCCGTCGGAGGTCTCATAGCACCGGTAGAACGGGGCGCCGCCGTCGAGCAGGAACGATTCGCGCCGGTCGCGCAGCGCTCCAGTCGACTTCATGGTCCACATCATCTGGGCGAGCACGCTGACCCCGTCCACCATCGCCGCATCGATGACTTGACCCTTGCCCGAACGTTCCCGCTCGTACAGCGCGACCGCAATGCCGATCAGCACCAGCATCGAACCGCCACCGAAGTCGGCGACCAGGTTCAGCGGGGGCATGGGCGGCCGGTCGGCGTAGCCCAACGCCGACAGCGCACCGGTCTGCGACAGGTAGTTGATGTCGTGGCCCGCCGTCTGCGCCAGCGGCCCGTCCTGTCCCCAGCCGGTGATCCGCGCGAAGATCAGTCGCGGATTGACCGCCGCGCAGTCGTCGGGACCGATGCCGAGTCGCTCACAGGTGCCCGGTCGAAAACCGTCGAGCAGCACGTCGGCCTTCCCGGCCAGGTCCAGCAGGACCTGACGTTGCGTCTTGACATCCAGGTCCACAATCCGTTTGCCGCGGTGCAGCAGATCGCGGTCCTCGGGCGGCATCGTCA
>CAYNLB010000163.1:0-4184 GCA_964397935.1 uncultured Mycobacterium sp. | reverse complement strand
ATCGTCAACCCGCCGGGGCGACGCACCCGCACCACGTCGGCACCTAGATCGGCAAGCACCATGCCCGCGTGGGGACCGGGTCCAATTCCGCCGAGCTCGATGACTTTCACCCCGACCAGGGGCCCACCACTGGTCACGGAAGCCTATTTGCCCTTCTTCACCTTCAGCACCTGCTTGCGCAAGCCGTCGGTGTTCAGCTCCATGATCCCCTTGATGGCACGCTTCATCACAAAGCCGGGCAGCGGCACGAGCGGATCCAGCTTCAGCTCGAACTTCGTCCGCGTCTTGTCGCCTTGAGGGGTCAGCGTGTAGCCGCCTTCTTGGTTACGGGAGGCTTTCCCGCTTTCCTGTGTCCACGTGACGCCGTCGTCGCGCCAGGTGTAAGCAAGCACGATCTCGTCGGTGACGCCGGTCGTCTTGACTTTCATCCGGGCGCGCTGGGGTCGACCCTGCGCGTCGCGATCGAGCACCTCGGCGCTCTCATGGATGGACGACCACTCGGGCATTGCTTCGACGTCGGCGACCACGTCGAGGATCTCCTTGGGACTTGCTTCGATGACTACTTCGCGTGATTCCTTGACTGCCATGGCTTGGACCATAGCGCCGCGGCGTGTCGGCCGGAACGGATTCGACAGAGCGTACCGTCGTGCTTGTGACCGATCCCGTTGCTGAGCCCGTCTACACCGTTGGTGACTACCTGCTAGACCGCCTCGCCGAACTCGGCGTTTCCGAGATCTTCGGCGTGCCCGGCGACTACAACCTGGAATTTCTGGACCACGTCGTCGCCCATCCGGCCATTCGGTGGGTGGGCAGCGCCAACGAGCTGAACGCCGGCTACGCCGCCGACGGGTACGGACGGCTGCGCGGAATGGCAGCTGTGGTAACGACATTCGGGGTCGGTGAACTATCAGCGGCCAATGCGATCGCGGGCAGCTATGCCGAGCAGGTGCCCGTCGTGCATATAGTCGGCGGCCCCTCCAAAGACGCACAGGGCACCAGGCGGGCGCTGCACCACTCCCTGGGCGACGGCGACTTCGAGCACTTTTTCCGGGTCAGCCGCGAGATCACCTGCGCGCAGGCTAATCTCATGCCCGCCACCTCCCGCAGGGAGATCGACCGGGTGCTCAGCGAGGTGCGCGAGCAGAAGCGGCCGGGATATATCTTGCTGTCCACCGACGTGGCACGCTTCCCCACCGAACCGCCCGGGGACCCGCTACCCCGCTACACCGGCGGCACCAGCCCCCGTGCACAGTCGGACTTCATCGCGGCCGCTACCGAACTCATCGCCGACAACCAGGTGACCGTGCTCGCGGACCTGCTGGTACATCGCTTGCAGGTGGTCAAGGAGCTCGAGGCGCTACTGGCGGCCGATGTGGTGCCCTACGCCACGCTGATGTGGGGAAAGAGCCTGCTCGACGAAAGCTCGCCCAACTATCTGGGGATCTACGCCGGGTCGGCCAGCGATCCGGCGGTACGCACAGCGATCGAAGAGGCGCCGGTGCTGGTGACCGCGGGCGTGGTGTTCACCGACATGGTCAGCGGCTTCTTCAGCCAGCGGATCGACCCGGCGCGGACCATCGATATCGCGCAGTATCAAAGCAGCGTCGCCGGCCGGGTGTTCGCGCCGCTGGAAATGGGGGCGGCGCTCGAAGCACTGGCTGAGATCCTGTCGCGGCGTCCGATCACGTCACCGCCGGTGGCGTCGTCACCGGACAACCCGTGCCCCAAGACTGCGGAAACGCCGGCGCGCGACCAACCGCTGACCCAGCAGATGCTATGGGATCGGCTGTGTGCGGCACTTACGCCCGGCAACGTGGTGCTCGCCGATCAGGGCACCTCCTTCTACGGCATGGCCGATCATCGGTTGCCGCAGGGCGTTACCTTCATCGGCCAACCACTTTGGGGCTCAATCGGTTACACGCTGCCCGCGGCGCTCGGTGCCGGGGTGGCACACCCGGACCGCAGGACAGTGTTGCTGATCGGTGACGGCGCCGCCCAACTGACCGTCCAAGAGCTCGGCAACTTCTGGCGCGAAGGACTCTCCCCGGTGATCGTGGTGGTCAACAACGATGGCTACACCGTCGAACGCGCGATCCACGGAGAGACGGCAACCTACAACGACATCGTCAGCTGGAGGTGGACGGATATTCCCAACGCGCTGGGGGTCGCCAATCACATGGCGTTTCGGGTGCAGACCTACGGAGAACTCGACGACGCATTGACCGCCGCGGCAACGCATCGAGACCGGATGGTGCTGGTCGAGGTGGTGTTGCCGCGGCTGCAGATCCCGCCTCTGCTTGTCGAACTCGTCCAACCGATGTCGCCGGACGGCAGTCCGCGCCGCTGAAGCCGGACGTCACCGGGGCCTGGATCGAGTTGGGGTTCGCCCCGGGTCGACGGCGGCAGAATCGCCGGCACGGTGCGCCGGCGGCGGGCCGCTTGCGGGGGACGGCCGAAATCGACGCCCGCTCAGTCCGCCTCGATGCGCATCATCTCGAAGAACCGGCCGACGAACAGCGGTGGGTATGCGCCGATACCTGCCCCGGACAGCCATTGTGCCGCGGCGTCGGGGTGGTCGATCCACTGCCGCGCGCTCTCCTCGTCGGGAAACTCCTGCAGGATCAACACCTCGTGATCATCGTCGAAAGCCCGGAACACCCATGTCTTCCGGATTCCGGCCATGGCGAACCTTTCCTTCGCCGAAGCGACTTCCGCGGTCAGAATGGATACGTCATTGACGGATGCGATCGCTGCGACCACCACTCCGGGCGCCCCGGGATTCGTGGGAGGATCCGCAGCAAACCTGTCGACGATCTCACCGGCGAAGACGGCGGGGATGTCGTCGACGCCGGCGGCGTCGAACCAGTCGAAGAACACCCGCGAGCGGAGCAGCTCGACGATCGGCTCACGGCTGCGGACGCCGATCATCACCAGGACGCGGCCGTAGTCGTGCGTCGACGTGTAGACCAGAACGTGGTGGGCACCGATGTCGGCGAGAGCCGATTTCCTGCGTTCGAGAAGTGGCCATACCCGGCTTGGATCGGGTACCCGGTAGTCGGATGCGATGACCATCGAATGGATATCACCGCTAGTCAACGAAGTTGATCCTTCATCACTTTGCCGGTGGCATTGAGCGGCAGCACGTCGAGAAACTCGATCCATCTCGGCACTTTGAATCCCGCCATCCGCTCTCGGCACCACGCGAGCAACTCATCTCCGGATACCTTAGCTTTCGCCACCACAAAAGCCTTACCCACTTGGCCGAGGCGATCATCGGGAACCCCGATCACAGCGGCCTGCGCCACCGCGGGGTGCCCGAGCAAGAACCCCTCGATCTCGGCCGGATAGGCGTTGAACCCGCCCACGATGAACATATCCTTCTTGCGCCCGACGACGCGCAGCCGTCCCGCAGCATCGAAGTTGCCCAGATCGCCGGTGTGCAACCATCCGCCGTCATCGATCGCCTCGGCGGTGGCAACTGGATCATCGAGGTAACCCTCCATGACGTTGTATCCGCGGACCAGGATCTCGCCGTCATCGGCGATGCACACCTCAACCCCCTCGCAGGGCAGGCCCGCGGTGGTGGCCACGTCCTCGAAGGAATCGCCGGGCCGAGACAAGGTTACGTTGCCGGCCTCGGTGAGCCCGTAACCGGTCATCAACGTCTGGAACGGCAGTTCGCCATGGATGCGGCGGACCAGTTCGACGGGGATGTCGGCGGCGCCGGTTACGCCGGCCCGCAACGTCGACAGCCGGTCCTTGTCGCGGACCGTGAGCAGCGAGTGGTACAGCGTCGGCGGACCTGGCAGCATCGTGATGCGTTCGCGTTCAACGAGATCTACGACAGTATCGATGTCGAAGACCGCGAGCGGCAGCATCGTCGCGCCGCGCAGGAACGACGTAATGAGTCCCGCCTTCAGGCCGAAGGTGTGGAAGTACGGGTTGATCTGCAGGTAGCGGTCGCCTTCGCGCAGATCCGCGAGCGTCGCCCACTCCTCGTACATTCGTAGTGTTTGGCGATGGTTCATCATCGCCCCCTTCGGGCGGCCCGTCGTGCCCGAGGTGAAGATGATGTCCGAGGTGTCGGTGCCGCTCACCGCCCGCTCGAACGGGGACCCGCTGGAGAGAAAGTCGGATTTCAGATCGATGACCGGTATGCCGGCGGGCGCGGTGTAGTCCTGGCC
>CAYNLB010000162.1:0-8562 GCA_964397935.1 uncultured Mycobacterium sp. | reverse complement strand
GAGCCGGTCAGGCCACCCGGTACTGCTCGGCGTCCCCATATTTGAAGTCGAGCCCCAGCCCGGGCCGATGCTGGTCGGGTCGCAACACGCCGCCGTCGGGATCCAGGGCGCCGTCGAAAAGCATCTGCTCGATGCGGTGGTGATCGTGGAAATATTCGAGGTGGCGCAGGTTGGGGACCGCGGCCGCGACATGGGCGTGCAGGTTCGGGGCGCAGTGTCCGGACACGTCGATGTTGTGGGCGGCGGCCACGGCCGCGTCGCGCAGCCAGTCGGTGATGCCGCCGCAGCGGGTCACGTCGATCTGCAGGCAGTCGACTGCTTCGGCGGCCAGCATCCGGTTGAAATAGACGAGGTCGTAGCCGTACTCGCCGGCCGTCACGTCTGGGGTCACCTGTTCGCGGACTTCTCGAAGGCCCGTGAGGTCGTCGGAGGAGACGGGCTCTTCGAACCAGGTGACATCGTGTTCGGCCATGGCGTGGGCCACCCGGACCGCCTGCTTGCGGCGGTAGCCGCCGTTGGCGTCGACATACAGTTCGGTATCGGGTCCAATAACACTGCGCGCCAGAGCAATACGGGCCAGGTCGCGGTGCACCTCGGAACCCCATGATTCGCCGATCTTGATTTTCACGCGCGGGATCTTCCAGTCGTCGACCCAGCGTTCGAGTTGGGCCCGGGTGCTGCTGTCGTCGTAGGTGGTGAAGCCGCCGCTGCCGTAGATCGGCACCGCGGGATGCACCGCCCCGAGCAGCCGACACACCGGCAGGTCCAGGAGCTTGCCCTTGAGGTCCCACAGCGCGGTGTCGATCGCTGAGATCGCGCAGGACGCCAACCCCGGGCGTCCGTTGTTACGCATGGCCCTGACCATCGACTCCCACAGCCGGGCGATGTCGAGGGCGCTGCGTCCGGCGATGGCGCCGGCCAGCGGCCCGGTGATCAGCTGACGACAAGCAGCGTCGGCATAGGTGTAGCCGATCCCGCGCCGGCCGCCGGCCGTGACTTCCACCAGCACCAGCGTGGTCGACGACCACGGCAGGGTGCCGTCGGCTTCGGGTGCATCGGTGGGGATTTCGTAGGCCCGCGCGGTGATCTCGTCGAGGCTCAGGTCGACGTTCATCACGCCCGCCGGAGGATCGCACGCGTGAGCAGCGCGCCGAGTCCGGCCGCGGTCACCGCGCCCGTGCCGCTGACCACGGGGTGCTGCGAGGCCCACAGTTGCGGGCTGTGCGCGTGCGACTTGTCGTCGAACTCACCGTGAGCGCCGTGGTCGGATCCGGGTTCCTGGTCGAGCGGTCGCCAAAGGTTATGGGGTGGTTGGCCGTTCACGCGTTCCTTGGTCTGCTGAGAGTCGTAGCCGGTGCGGCCCAGGTAGCGGTCCAGCAGCGGCGCGACGAACTTCTGCCCGAGCAGCGTGACCAGGGTGCTGTCGCCGACCCAGTATTGTTTGCGCTCCGGGTGGTCGGCGGCATACAGGACGCCGCGGGCCGCCACCTCGGGCTGGTAGATCGGCGGCACCGGCTGGGGATGGCGGGGCAGCCGGGACAGCACCCAGGAGAACTGCGGAGTGTTGACCGCGGGCATCTGCGCCACGGTGATCCGCACGTTCGAGCCTTCGTGGAACAGTTCGCAGCGCACCGATTCGGTGAAACCGTTGATGGCGTGCTTTGCGCCGCAGTAGGCCGACTGCAGCGGGATCGATCGCTGGCTGAGCGCGGAGCCGACCTGCACGATGGTGCCGCGGTCGCGCGGCCGCATTTTCGACAGCGCCGCCATGGTGCCGTGGACGTAGCCGAGGTAGGACACGTCGGTCACGCGCTTGAATTCCTCGGCGGTGATTTCACTGAACGGGGCGAAGACGGACGTGAACGCGACATTGACCCAGACGTCGATCGGGCCGAATGCGGCCTCGGCCTGGTCGGCGGCGGCGACGACGGCCGCATGGTCGGCTACGTCGGTCGGAATGGCCAGCGCCTTGCCGCCACCGGCTTCGACGTCGTCGGCCGCGCCCTGTAGCCCGGCGGCCCCGCGAGCGAGCAGGGTGACGTTGGCGCCACGGTGACCGAATGCCTGAGCGGTAGCGCGGCCGATGCCGGCGCTTGCTCCGGTGATTACCACGTTCTGTGTCATCAGATATCGCCTTTCGTTCGGTTCGAGGACTCCGCTGAAATCAGTTGCAGTGGCTCGCGTCCTCGATCAGGGTGGCCGTGCATTCGAGCAGCAAGGCGTGCGCGAAGGCTTGGGGCATGTTGCCGCGAAGCTGCCGCTGGGTGACGTCGTATTCCTCGCAGAAGAGCCCCGGAGGTCCGCACGCGGCACGGTTGCGTTCGAACCAGCGCATCGCGCAATGCGCATGGCCCTGCTGGTGTTCGGCCAGCGCCATCATGAATCCGCACAGCACGAAGGCTCCCTCGGCATCGGCGAGGTCGCGCTCGTCGTGACGGAAGCGGTAGACGAACCCGTCATCGGTGAGTTGTTGGCGGACGGCGTCGAGGGTGGCGCGGGTGCGGGGGTCGTCCGCGGGCAGAGCGCCGCGCACGGGTGGCAGCATTAATGCCGCGTCGACATCGGCCAGCTTGGGGCTGCGCTGCCAGTATCCGGCCTCCGGATGCAGGCTGTTGGCGGCGGTGTCGGCGAGAATCGTGTCGGCCAACGAACTGCACGCGACCAGCGAAGGACTGGAGCCGGCCAGTTCGGCGATCCGGCGCAACCCGGCCACACAGGCCAGCCGGGAGTGCGTCCAGTGCTGGTTGTCGATTTCCCACATCCCGGCCTCTGGCTCCTGCCAGCGCTTCTCGATCGCACTGATCGCGGTCTGTACCGCGCGCCAGCCTTCGGCGTCGAGCCGGTCGGCGCGTCCGGCCGTGGCCAGCAGCTGCAAGGCCTCGCCGAAGGCGTCGAGCTGGAATTGCTGGTTGACCCAGTTGCCGAGTTTGTCGGCACCGCCGGGGTAACCGGGCAGTTCCAGGGTCTTTTCGGTGGGCACGTAACCGCCGCTGACGGTGTAGGCGGGTTTGAGGTTCGGGCCGTGCTCGAGCAACCGGGCACCGACGAACTCGACCGCACGGTCGAGCAACTCGGTCGCGCCGGCCGCCGCGGCACCCATCCCGGCGTAGGCCTGGTCCCGGATCCAGGCGTAGCGGTAGTCGTAGTTCCGGTTGGTGTGTGCACGCTCGGGCAGGCTCATCGTGGCGGCGGCAACCATGCCGCCGGCAGCGCTGGTCAGCCCTCGCAGCACCGCGTAGGCGTGACGCCCGTCGCGGGGGGCCACGGTGGAATTCAGCTCCGGGATGCTGCGCTGCCAGCTGGCCAAGGTGGCATCCCAGGCGATGTCCGGATCGGGCGGTTCGTCGGGCAGCGCACGCTCGGACAGCTCCAGCACCAGGTCGTGATGCCGCCCCTCGTCGATGCTGATCTCACACGTGAGCAGTTCGCGTTTGCCGTCCGCTGCCCGTGCGGCTCGCGCGTCGAAGGCACCCGACCAGCGCCAGTGCAGTGGGCCGGACCTGCCGCTCCAGACGCCGTCGTCGAAGGTCAGCCGGCCCGCGCCGTGGCGGCCGAACCCGGCGCTCGGTTGCAGCAGCACCCGCACTTGGCCCTTACCTCGGCAGCCCAGGATGCGGCGCAGCAGCACCACCCGGTCGGGATCGCCGGGGAAGGCCAGTGCCTCGCGGCATTCCACCGTGCCCCCATTGGTGATCCAGCGGCTGTGCCAGATCAGCGTGCCCGGCTCGTAGTAGCCGCCCCACACGTGGCGCACGTCACTCGGCGTGATCGCATACACCCCACCGCCACCGACGAGGCTGGAGAAAACGGCGTCGGAATCCCAGCGAGGCGCGCACATCCAAGTGACCTCACCCTGCGGCCCGATGAGCGCTCCGCGCTCCCCGTCGGCGATCAATGCATACTCGCGCAGCACCCGTGGCGGGAAGGCCGCCTCGACGTCGATCGTCTTCTCAGCCATGGGCTTGGGCCTCTGCTGCCGGGGCGGCGTCGTTGCCTGGCAATATCGTGTCCTCCTCCTATAGGGCCGTCCCACACTCACGGTGGGAGAAGCGGCTCTACAGCCACCGGCCGAGACGACGACTCGCGATGGCTGCCCAGAGAACGGGCAGGGCGCCCAGCTGTGCATTTCAACTGAGGTGGCCCCGACGACGCGTCGCGGCCAACGTGCGCCGGTCGAATACCCGGGTCATTGTCTGGTTAAACCGGCAACCGTTATGCCGGTGCCTGCCACCACCGCGGGCGTTCGGGGGGCGGCCCAAGGCGGGCGTCGAGCGCGACCCCGGGGTCCAGTAGTCCTGCGGCCATGTCGGCGGCGGACGAAGGTCGCAGCGTAGCGGAGCCCGGAGGCGGCAGCAGGATGCGGCTCCCGGCCGGGTCGACCAAGCGTGTTCGCCGGGTACCGCGCCCCGCCGGGCGAGCACGAGAACACGCTCTGGGTGGGTCGAAACCGCCTCGCGGACGTTTTGTCGGCGCCCCTCAAGTCTGTCTTTTTGTGCATATCGTCGTGAGTTCGACCACATGTACAACAAGACCGCGCCGGGCGCATCTTTGGAACCAGGGGTCCAAATACGCAGCGACGCTGGGCAAAAGTGTCTTCGTTCGCCGGTGCGGCAACCGAACCACCCCGCTCGGACGCCCCAGCGCCCACGCAGGATGCTTCGGTAGCCTGTCTGCTGGCCGGCCCACGATGCCGATGCCCCCACCCGCGATGTGATGCGTTGCGCCAAGAAAGGCCACCAATGTTTGCACCCGTCGTCGAGTCCGAGCCCCGTGCCGGCCACACCCAGACGTTCGACGCGCCGGCTACCGACACGGTGGCCGCGATCACACGGAACGAGCCCGGCGCCGTCGGCATGCCTGACCCGGGCCAGCCACGGCAACCCCGGCATGCGGAGCTACCCCGGGCGCTGTCACGGCCACGACGCGTTCGCCGCGGATGAACAACACCTGCACATCCCACGGTCTCTGCGCAAACGCGACCAACACCTCGCCTGTACACCAACAATATGGCGGCTCCGACCCGCGACCGGCGCGTTCAATCGACCACGGCTCATCGAGCACAGCCATAGCAACGGACCCCACCGTCGCCGACCTCGTTCACCAATACCGCGTCGAACGCAACTGGTCGCGTGAGCGGCTGGCCCGCGAGATGCACAAATCCATCAGCTGGCTCGCAGAGGTCGAACATGGCGAACTCGTCTTAACCGATGTCACGGTGCTCGACAGGTTTGCGACGCTATTGGGCGCTCCACTAACCGAGTTCATCGAAGCAGCCCTGGGGCCCGGCACCCGTATGCACGGAATAATCATCGACGAAATTCAACGAAACTATCCCGATGACGGCCCGAACGCTTTACACACATCCATTCGATACCAGCTGGAACGCTACGGTATCAATGACGTCATAGTTCTCTATGCCGATGATGATCTCGCTGAGTTGGTAGCTAGCTGCCCGCCCGAGGATGACGTGCTGGTCATCCGATCGGGTCGGGAGTTGATAGCGCCCGTGATACGTCTTTTGACGTTGCGGTCGGTGCGCATACCAGCACACTTCATCGTATGGGATCCCAGCGACGACGGTCGCATAGTGGCGGCCCGTCTGGCGTGCTCGGATCTGCTCGGTATGAATTGCGGCGACCTTCGAAAGTTCGAGTGCGAACTGCGCAATCTGAGCGACGCCAAGATGCTCCATCGATACACCTTGGAAGACCTGATCGCCAATGATGCGGTTCGAGTTGGCGGATCATTCGCAGCGTCAGGTGTGCGCAAATACTTTCGCAAGCAAGCGGAGGGCCGCGGCTCCGTGAAGCTGGCTGATGAGGAGCGCTTCTATGCGCGGCTTCCGGTTCCACTGCGCGATCACTATCCGAAAGTATTGTTCTCCCACCGGGAGGGCAATGCCGTCTCTTTGGGGCTTGAATATGTAGGTTACCCAAATCTACGTGACCTATTACTCAATCTCCGGATCACTCCCGATCGGGCGGCGTCAGTGCTGAAGCAAGTGCTCGAGTACGAATATAATGACAGTTATCTGCCGTATTTGAGTAAGACCCCTTCAAACTACGTCCAGGACTACCATTTCAACCGTGTTTGGAAGCGCCTCGGCGTATCCGGTGATCTAGACCCAGATTTGGCTTCTTTGGTGGACAGTCATCGCCTGCAAATCAACGGACGGATTATTCCAAATATTCCGGCGATGTTGTTCCAGCTGGAGCGGAACGCCAGTGCGGTTGCGGAATTGACGCCGCCGGGAGTATCGCCGCACATTCATGGTGATCTACACCTGGAAAACATTCTGTACGATCAGGAGTCGGACAAGTTCTTGCTGGTCGATCCGCGAGGCTATCCCGCCTGCGACATTTACTACGATCTCGGGAAGCTGTCGCACAGCTACAATGGTTACTACGACTTGCTTCATGAGGGCCGTCATGAATTGCGATATCGCGTCAAGAACGATACGACAATCGTGGAGCTCGGCTTCAGGTCACCGCATCTTGTGGACTTGTACAAGCAATTGAAGAATTCCATGCAGGGAATCATAGCTAATGTCCTGCATGCAGACGTCGATCAGATCGATCTTCGAATCAAGTTCAATGAGGCTATGCACTTCTGTTCGGATATGCCTTTTCACGTGCATCCTGAGGCGTCGCCGAATGTGGCTGTGGCCATATATGCTACGGGTGCATTGCTCCTCGCAGATGTGCTACGGAAATTTTCGATTGACCCACCCTTCTCGGAAAAATTGCACTACAGCGGATTGAGTCGCGTGCATGACGTCAATCGTGATGGCTGGCGACTCGAAGGGTAGAAAATATGCACGCCGTCCACGCTCGACTTGTCGTCTTCGACATTGACGGCACGTTGATAGACTCTGAGAATCCAATTTCCGAGTTGACGAAAGGCGCCCTGCGTGAATTACAAAAGCGGGGACTCGAGATTGTTTTCGCCAGCTCAAGGCCAATCGCATCACTGGAATCGCTCGCGCGTGGCATCGGGGTGGACGCGCATCTGATTGCATATAATGGCGCACTGGCCAGAAGCGCTTCCGGTCAGCAGTTGGCCGCTGAGAGTTTCGTGATGACCACGCAGCTGATAAGCGTGCTCCGCGAATTTTCCACTGCCGGCGGTGCCGTGAATATCTATCTTTACGAACGGCTTCAATGGCTGGCCTTTGGCTCCGCGGTGCTTATCGATCTCGAAGAGAGCGCGACGGGCTTGACGGCTGATTCGCGATTGCCCCCGGAAGCCCTGTCGAATATTGCCGGAAGTCCTGTCTTAAAAGTTATGTGTCGCGGTAGTGAATTGGCCTGCAAACAGTTACTGGGCGATGTTGATGCATACCCGGATCTAGTGGCCGTGGCGAGCGCATTCGATTTGTGTGATATCCACGCGAAGGGCGTCGGCAAGGCGCATGCAATTCGAGAACTGTGTCGCCATCTCGACATTGCATCGAGTGATGTGGTGGCCTTTGGCGACAGTGACTCGGATGCGCAGATGCTCCGTATGGCCGGATACGGTGTGGCCGTAGGTGCGGCAAGTGCCCGCGCGAAAATGGCGGCGCGCGACCATATCGACGGTCCGGGATCGGATGCCATAGCCGGTTGGATAGCCAGAATACGGCTTCAGACTCATTCAACACCGTCCCGTTGAGATGGCGATTTCAAGCCGTGCCGATGTGCTGATCTTGGGAGCGGGCGGCCGCGTCGGGGAGGCGCTAGGTCGCTCGCTACCCGAATACGGCTTGTCCGTCAGAAGTGTGTCACGAAGCCGCGCGGCGTCGGACACCGGCGGCGTCGATGTCTGTTGCGAAAGTGACGTAGTCGCATGTATCGAGGCCGTCCGTCCGCGGGTCGTGATATACGCTGCGGCGTTGACCGATCCGGATCGTTGCGAGCGGGATCCATCGGCTTCATACGACGTTAATGTCAAAGGCGTGAGCCGGGTGGCTGCGGCGGCCGCGCGGATTGGTGCTCGGGTGATCTACTATTCGTCCGATTATGTCTTCGGAGCGCCCGGCGAATACTTTGAAGACGCGCAGGTGGCACCGCTGCAGGTCTATGGTCGTCATAAGGCGGAGGCGGAAGAGCTGGCGTTGAATCACGGCGACAACTTGGTGGTCCGGCTTCCGCTATTGTTTGGCAGTAGAGATTTTGTTGCCGAGGCCGTTGACGCAATAATTCGGGGCATACCACTTCCATGCGACAGCCGTAGGCGCTATCCGATTCCGGTAGAGCACGTCGTGCAGGTAACGGGCATGATCATAACGACGAATGCGCGACGGGGAATTTATCACGCCGTCGGTGTTGACGGAGTAACAAAATTTGAGTGGGCAAACTATATCGCCGGGCTGCTCGGTAAGCCGGTCCCCGCTGTGGACGTGGCCGCCGGAAGCTCATGTGCGCGGCGACCACTGGATGTTCAGCTGTCCACCCGTTATCCGGAAATGTGCGCTCAGGTGGGAACGGTGTGGTCAGCCACTCGTGCGCGGGTGGCTGAACTCGGCAGCTAGTGTCCCGCGTCCCGGCGCCGGGAATTCGTCGACAGATATGTGATGACGCACGT
>CAYNLB010000161.1:5699-8565 GCA_964397935.1 uncultured Mycobacterium sp. | reverse complement strand
CATGGGTCTGGACGTCAGCGGGCTGACCGACGCGCAGATGAGCGACAACCAGGGCTGGGTGCTGTTCCCGAACTTCTTCATGACGGTGCGTGCCGGCGAGTGCCACGTGATCATGGCCTTCCCCCACCCGGACGGTGACCCCAACCGCTGCATCTGGCACGTCAGCAGCTACATGTACCTTCCGGAGGAACACCGGAATGCCTTCCGCGCGAGCCTGATCGACGTCGACGAGCCAGGTAGCTACAAGTATTTCGAAGCGCTGCAACAGGATTACGAGCAGATGCCGCGCCAGCAGATCGGCCTGCGCAACGGCAGGCTCGAGCAGATGTCCCTGGTGAAGGAGGAGGTCGTCATTGCCTACTACCACTCGGTCCTCGACCGCTACCTCGAAGGAGCCGTGAAATGACGCTGACCGTCGAAGAACGCATCGCTCTGCACCGCCGCATGGCGGAGGCATACCGCAACGCCTATCTGCGCCAAGGCATCCAAGACGGTGAGGCATTTGTCGACGCGTGGAAATTCGCCGCCGATGCGGTGTATGCGTCGCCGTATTTCACCGGTGACCAGGGTTTCCTGTTGAGCGAGTTCCCCGAGGAGTCGGCGCGGGCGTCCACCATGGAAGCCAAGGCGTACTCGCTGACCTTTCCCGACTGGAGGCCGGCCGATTTCAAGTACTGGCCGGCCGACAATGGTTTTGTGATGAAGACCCGGTGGGAAGGGCGCACCAAAACCGGCACCAAGATGGGCTTCTATTCCTACAGCTTCGTCGAGACCAACGACGACGGCGAGGTCGCGCGGTGGGAAACCCATGTCAACGACGAGTACAGCGCGTTCCTCGACGTCGCGATCGGCGTGCACGGGCCCTTCCACGGCACCTCGGAGTATGTAGAGGCACTCGAGCGGTGTCTGGCCGCCGCCGGTGTATCCGTCTGAGGAAAGAGCGATCACAGTGCTACGAGACATCTCTGACGTCATCGATGACTACACCGGTCGTTCCCGTATGGTGCTGGAATACGGGCTGACCACCAAACGACTGGTGGACGAGGCAAAGAAGCCGGGGTTCTCGGTCGACAGCTGGGGGCCGTTGGCCGCGCTGGTGGCCACCGACGAGTTCGAACGGGTCGGCGCCTTCAAGGAGGTGATGGATTGGCACGCATATGTTGACTTTCTGACCAACTGGGCGACCTCCTCGGAGTGGGAGTGCTCGTTGCGGGGTGTCACCGAGACACCTGACAAGGTGTTTCTGGAGCTCGAGGAGCGCAGCCGCATTGGAGAATTCGCCAACGTGGTCAACTCATTGTCGGTCTACGAGTTCGATGCCGCCGGCAAGATACGGCGCATCGGCCTGTATCTGCAGATGGAACTCCCGCCGGCGGAGATGCTGAAAAGCTCTGAAGGAGTAGAGATCGCTGAATGACCGGCATAGATTCCGTCGACTTCTTCACCGACAACAAGCTTCTGGCCGACCCGTACGACTACCTGGCTGCCCTGCGTGCCGAATGCCCGCTGCGGCGCGAGAAGCAGCACGACGTGGTGATGGTCACGGGTTACGACGGCCGGCCGGCCCGCGGACATCGCCAGCGCCGTAACCTTCCTGTGCGTGGAGGAATCCTCGTACATCACTGGTCAAGTCATTCGCGTCAACGGAGGTCGCAGGACATGAGCACGCCCGAGCAGCGACTGCAGCCACTCCCGGCCGAGGCATGGGGCGAGGCGGAGTACGCCGCGTTCGGTGCGCTGCTCGGCATGCCCGGTGACAAGGTACCCCGGGCCGGTTCGGGAGAGCCTTACGACCCAATGCGATTCGACATAATCGGCCTGCTGGCGCGCCATCCCAAGATGGCCCGGGTCTTCCTGACCTTCAACGGCTTTCTACTACAGCGCGGCGAATTGCCGGCGCGGCTGCGGGAACTGACCATTCTCCGGGTCGCGCTGAGTCGTCGGTCGGCCTACGAATGGGGGCAGCACGCCAGGATGGCGGCGCGTAGCGACATTTCCGAGGACGATATCGCCCGTCTCGCTCGCGGCAACGATGGGTTCGAGGGCGCCGACCGTCTGGTGCTGGACGCGACCGACGAGTTGCTCGCCGCGGGCCATGCGCGCTGGGAGACCTGGCAGGCATTAGCCGAGTCGCTGGGCGGGCACGCGGCAATGGAATTCATTTTCGTCGTCGGTGTCTATACGCTGTCGGCGATGGCGTTCGAAACGTGGGGTCTGCCACCGGCACCCGGCACCGCACCGCTGCCCGACTGACCCCTCCCGGCGACGCCGATGGCATCGACGACGTCGTCCAGCACACCCAGATTGCTCCCTAGTTCCCCGACGATATCGCGAACAACAGCCACGTCCTTGCCCACGAACTCACCGGTCATCTCGATGAACGACGCAACGGAACCCCTGGCCGCCACCAGGCTCAGCACCCGGCTGGTGGCGCTGCCATGAGGCAATGCGGCTAGCAGGGCCGACTCCGGCACACCGAGCCGCTCGCCCAGCCGGATCGCCTCTCCGAGCAGCCCGATCTGACCGGCGAACAGTGCGTTGTTGACCAGCTTCACCTTCTGGCCGGCGCCGCTCGGCCCGACGTGCAGAACCGGGTCTCCGTAGCAACCTAACATCGGTTGCACGCGTGTCACCGCTTGCGCGGTGCCGCCCACGAACAACGTGAGCTGGCCGGCGTCAATGTCGTTGGGACCGCCACTGACTGCGGCGTCGACCACGTCAACGCCATTGGCATGCGAGGTGATTTCTTCGATTGTCTTCGGGCTTGCGGTGGTGTGCACCACCAGCGCCGAACCGGGCGGCATGGTGGCCAGCAGTGCGCCATCGAGACACACTTCCCGCAGCTGGTCGTCGGTGAACACGCAGA
>CAYNLB010000161.1:0-5599 GCA_964397935.1 uncultured Mycobacterium sp. | reverse complement strand
AGCCGGTCCGGGTCGACGCCGAGGTCGCCGGCCAGCGACAGAGCAGTAGCCGCGGTGCCCAGGTTGGCGGTGAACAGCAAGTTGTTGAGTAGCTTGGCGGTCTGTCCGGACCCCAGCTCGCCGAGGTGCACGACCGGGTCGGCGTAGGTCTCGAAGACGGGACGGCAGTGCTCGACGACGTCGGTTTCGCCGCCCACCATCACCAGCAGGCGGCCCGCCGCCGCTGCTGGACCACCGCCGCTCACCGGTGCGTCGATAACCGAAATGCCATGGGCACCAGCTTTCGTCGCGAGCTCTCGGCAGGTGTTGGGATGCACCGTGCTGTGTATCGCGATGACGCTGCCCGGCTTCATCGCGCCCAGCAGGCCGCGCTCACCACAGGTGATCTCATCGATGTCGGCGTCGCCGACGACGCACAGGCAGACCAGATCACTCTCCGCCGCCAGTTCGGCTGGTGACTCGGCGGCCGTCGCCGGGGTGTCGGAGAACGGCTCGAGTGACGTGGGCCTGCGCGCCCACAATGTCATCGGATACCCGCCTTCGACGATTCGCCGCGCCATGGGCCCGCCCTGACTGCCCAGTCCGATGAATCCGACGCGCATCAACCGGCCTCCAAATCGCCTTCTGTGTTCGTACGCTCAGCAAGGCATTCCGCGACGAAAGCAAAGATTTTCGCGTGGTAATCCGCCGCGGTGTGCCCGAGGCTGAGATTGTGTCCCGCATCGGACTGTCGATGGACCGTGAACCCCGGTGAACCGGAGAACAGGGCCGCGATCTCAGTCATCGCGGAAGTGTCATTTTGCCACACGCTTTCGTGCTCGGCGATGCTGAAGTGCACCGGGATGCGCACGGCGGGGGCCAGGGCCGGAAAGTCCTGACGGGCCCAGTTCGCCACCATCTGGTCCTCGTAGGCCGGGGCGGTCGGAGAAACGGTAGCCCCGCCGAGGACCTCCGGCGGATAAAGGCTCTCGGGATGCCACAACAGCTCACGCAGGCCCGCCGGACGGCGTTCCCGCGTAGCGGTTTTGAGGATTTCGCGGGCCGCGGGGTGATACTGCCGGCCGGTGCCCGCCAGTTCGATGCCCAGCAGGTCGACACCCCGCTCGTCGGCGCCCATCCGCAGCACGAGTTCGCACCCGCCCGAATGGCCCATCAGAAACAACCCGGCGCCGCGTGGCCGTTGCCCGAGGATGCGATCCACCGCGCCATATGCAAGGTTGACCCGCCGCTCGGGCAGATCGACCGCTTCCGGATAGGGGGCGGAGCTGCCATAGCCGGGCCGGTCGAGCGCGACCACGGTGAACCCGGCTGCCGCGCCGGTGCGCAGTAAGGACAACGATGGGTGGCCCGGGCAGTCGAAATAGATTGCGGTGGTGCCTCCGCCGTGAATGGCCACGATCACGGCTTTGGGATCGTCCGCCTCGGCGACCAACGCCGACATCGGCACGCCGTCGACGATGACCACTCTCGGGCGGACCGCCGACGCCCCGCTCATGCGTCGGACCGTAGCAAGAGCACGCCGCTGGGGGTGAGGCCCCCGCTGCTGACCACACCGACCCGGGCGTCCGTGACCTGGCGATCACCAGCCTCACCCCGCAACTGGGTGACCGCCTCGTGGATCAGGCCCATGCCGTGGGTGCGGCCGTGTGACAACTGACCGCCATGGGTGTTGAGCGGCAGCAAGCCGTCGCGGGCGATGTTCTTACCGCCGTCCAGGAATTCTTTGGCCTCACCGATCCCGCAGAAGCCCAGCGCCTCGATCCAGGACAGGCAGTTCATGGTGAACCCGTCATAAAGCTCGGCGACGTCAACATCTTTGGGGCGCAACGACGTCCGCGTCCACACGTGCGCGGCTTGGCCCAGCACCTGCGGCTCATGGGTCAGGGTGCTCTGGTCCCAGTCGATCCGCTCGACGATCTGCGTTCCCACCGCCTCCACGAAAACGGGCGGTTTGGCCAGATCGCGGGCGGTGTCGACCGCGGAGACGATGACCGCTATGGCGCCGTCGCAGGGCACGTCGCAGTCATACAGACCGAACGGCGTGGTGATGGGCCGCGCGTTCAGATAGTCGTCCATCGTCATCGGCGATCGATACACCGCGGTCGGGTTCAATTCGGCATTGGCCCGCTGGTTCAACGCGATCCAGCCCAGCGTCTCCTTGGTGGTGCCGTAGCGGTGAAAGTGTCGCTGCGCGTTCATCGCCAGCGTGTGCGCCGCCGACGTGGCGCCGAACGGCATGAGCCAGCCGGCACTGCGCCCCATCGACGGGACGATCTTGCCCTGCTTCATCAGCTCGTTGAAGGTGGCTTCCCACAGCGTCCGGAAGCACAGCACGTGGCGGGCCAGGCCGCCGGCGACGGCCAGCATCGCGGCGATCAGCGACCCGCCCGGGCCGAACGTTTCGATGCCGCCGTTGTGCCAGGTCGGCCGGATGCCCAGCGCCGCCTCCAGCGCGGTCACCCCGCCCTCGCCGAAGCCGCCGAGATTTCCGCCGCCTGGGTACGTCGACAGGCCGTCGATGTCGGCGAACGTCAGCCCGGCGTCGGCGATCGCCGCCTCGCAGGCCTGCACCGTCAGCGACAACGGTGGTTCCATCAACCGGCGTCCGATTGGCGACATGCCGATGCCGGTCAGTGCGACCTTGTCTTCGAACTTCTCCGCCGTCGGCATCGGCCGGACGTACTCGCCGAATCGCTCCGGCGCGATCTCGTCGGTCGGCAGGGGAGCGGGCTCGGCGCCAGCCACGGGCCGGAACAGGGGTAGCCAGACGTCCTCGACGTGCTCGAAGACAACCTCGACTTGTTGACCGAGTTCGAGCCGATCAGGCTCGCACTCCACGATATTGGTGGTCAGCCGGACCCGCGGGTCTTCCGTAATCGCCACCTGCGCAACCACATACGGTGCCGGCATCCCGGGCAGGCTGAACCGATGGTTCACGGTGAACCCGGCCAGCGTCGCCGTCCCGGATAGCGACCGCACGCCGATATCGCGGGAGCGGCAGTACCGGCACACCGGCGCCGGCGGATGGATCAGCGAATCGCAGTTCTTGCACTCCTGCAGCCGCAGCGTGCCGTCGGCTCCCGAAGCCCAGAAGAACTCGTTCTCCTGCGTAATCAAGGGCAGCGGGCGTCCCGATGCTGCTGACACGTCACCTCCGAGAGTAGGACGGCCTAGGGTACGCCCGTTATCCGATTCGGAGAATTACGTTATCACTTCGTGTGAGACACGAACTAGGCCTCGTCCTCGTGTACGGCCGAAGAACTGATAATGCGTCGGGTGCGGGTTGCCGTCATTGCATCCGTTTTGGCCGGTCCAGCTAACCCGGTTGGCCCGGTCGCGCGGGACCTGAAAACGGACTCATGAGCCGTTGGTCGCTGGTTCGAGTCCCGCCCGCCCCAGGAGCATCGCCCTAGCTCAGCGATAGTACATAGCTGCACTAGATTTCCCGTATGAGCGGGGCATTTCTAGAGCCGTCAGCCGGCCACTTGACCCAAACCGCAGCTCGAACGGCCGCCCGATCGTTGCCAGCGCAGCGGGGCCGGTCAGGGACGTTGCATCGGGACGGGTTGCCAACACATAGTCTTCCCGCCTATTCGGTGCGCCGTTCCGCAGCGGAGCGACCCGACGCCTTACCGCCCGTGCAGCCGTCGACCAAATTTTCAGGTACAGCGCCGGGTTCCATTGGCATCACCTGGTCGGGATCACCGGCGAGGACCACCCGATGTCGGACCGCCCACACCGTGAAAACAAGACAGTTTTCAGTGATGAGCTCGGCGCCGACGGGCGCAGCCGTCGCGGCTGCCGAACCGGCCCGCTTCGGCAGCGTGGCGTCTACGATGCAATCAAACCGGTTGGGAACAAAGGGCTATCGATCGGGTTGGAGCAAACCATGCCGACTGCCAATTCAGTCAAGAACGGCGCGGAAATCCTTCTGGAGCAGTTGGAATCCCAAGGAGTTGACTGCATTTTCGCCTCACCCATCGCGGTCATGGCGCCGATCTGGGAGGCGTTGGCCCGGCGGGGTGGTGAGATGAGGCTGCGGTACTTCCGTTGTCGCCACGAGCTTTTGGCGATCGGGCTGGCCTCCGGCTACTACAAGGCTTCGGGCCGAAGCCAGATCGTCTTCCTGCCGACGTCGCTCGGAGTTCAAAACGGATCGATGGGCCTGCATGCGGCGTTGCAGGAACGCACACCGATGACCGTTCTCTCTCCGGACACGTTTAGCTACGGCGAGGACCCGACGGCGGACCCCGGTCCCGAATGGCCGTCCCTGTTGGTTGACCTCGTCGGCCCGGCCCGCAACGCCGAAGCCGTCGTCAAATGGACCAAGAGGGCCCGAACGCCGTCCGAACTGGTGCACGAACTTCGTCGTGCCTGCTATGTCGCCGAATCGGGTCCGCTCGGCCCGACGTTGTTGGAGATCCCCTTCGATCTGTTGATCGGTGAGGGCTACGGCGAAATCCCAACCTGGGTTTCCCCGTCACCCGTTGTCGCCGCGCCACAACAGATCGATGAGGTGTCCCAGATCCTCGCCCATGCCGCCAACCCGCTCATCATCACCGAGCACGGCGGAGGAACCGACGGCGAACGCGACGCCCTGATACGAATCGCCGAATCGTTGTCCGCGCCGGTTTTCGAGTTCATGATGCCCGCCTATCACAATTTCCCGCGATCCCATCCGCTGTACGGCGCGGGACCAGTCGAGCCGGTGCTGGGCGACGCCGACGCAATCCTGCTGGCCGGCTGCAATGCGCCGTGGCATCCACCTCTGCCGGCTTTGCGGCCCGGATGCGCCGTCGTTCATGTCGACGACGACCCCATGCGCCCGCGCGCCGCGTACTGGGGCTATCCGACCACGCACACAATCCCCGGCAACCTCGCGCTCAATCTCGAGGCCCTAGCTATCAATCTCGGAAAGCGCTCGACGCCCCGGCCGGAAGCGGCCGAGCGCTGGGCCCGCCATTCCCAGAGCGTTCGCGCCAAGGGAATCGAGGAAGCTCGCGCCGCGTCGTCGCAGGCGACCGATTTCGTGTCGGCCGCCGACCTGTTTCACGAGCTGCACGACGCATTGCCCGATGACGCGATCTGTGTCGACGAGATCGTCGCCCAAGTGCCGCAGATGATTCAGTTCCTCTACGAGTGCAAGCCCCTCACGCAATACCGCGGTTGGGCCGGAGCCCTCGGAACCAGCCTGGGGACCGCGCTGGGCATCAAGCTCGCACGGCCGCAACAGACGGTTGTCTCGATTCTTGGCGACGGGGCTTGGCACTATAACCCGGTGCCGGCGGCCCTGGGCTTTGCCCAGGAGTACGGGGTTCCGCTCCTGATAGTGCTCTGCAACAACCAGCAGTACGCGTCCCAAACGTGGAATGTCCTCAGGTACTACCCCAACAGCAACGCCGTTCGCGAGGGCGACTTCGTCGGCAACGTCATCCAGCCCACACCCGACTACGCGAGAGTCGCCGAAGCGTATGGCGGTGCGGGCGAACGCGTACACAAGTCCGATACGCTCCGGCCGGCGCTTCAGCGCGGTTTGGACACGGTCGCGTCAGGACGCACGTTCTTGCTCGACGTCATCGTCAACCCGTAACACGCTGCG
>CAYNLB010000160.1:0-8650 GCA_964397935.1 uncultured Mycobacterium sp. | reverse complement strand
GCTCGCGTACTGATCGAGCACAGTCCACTGATGAGTTGGATCTACGAGGCATTCGGTGTCACCACCGTCCCGCGCGGGCTGGGCACGATGGGAATCGCTGCGGCACTACTCATTGCGCTGCGCCCGGTATGGCCGCGCGCTTTGGCGGCTGGCGGCGGTGCGAATCGACGCCACCACCCTGTCGGGACAACCCGGGTTCAGTCTTTGACGGCGTGATGGACAGCGCCGGTGCGCTCTCGTGCCGATCGACGCCGCAAAAAGCCAAACCGGCGACGGTCGGGGACGGCGGCGTCGTCCGCACTCGGCGCGGCGTCGCGGCCCGTGCCGGGGCGAACCTCGAGCGGTATACGCGGGTCAGAGGTCTCGGCCACCGTGTCGTGCCGGGTCCGTTCCAGCTCACGTCGAGCGTCGCGACCTCGACTGGCGGCCCGGCGGGCGCCGGCCAGCAGTACCGCCAGCCCGATCGCGGCCACCGCACCGATCACCATTCCGTATAGGAGCAGGGTGCCGGTCGATCCGGTGACGTGATAGCCGAACACGGCGAAATGATCGGTCAACAAATGCGCCGATCCCGCATTGGTCAGCACCCCGGTCACCCCCACGACCACGGCGGCGAGTAACACAATCAGGCCAAGGATGACGAGCATCGCAAAAGACCTCCCGGCGTTGTGATAGACCTGCAGTCCACGCCTTAGCAGCAACGTTCGTCAACGGTGTAGACAACTACTTACCGTCCACACAAAGGTTTCTCAGGAAGGGCCAGCCCCATGGATCATCTTCGGCCGACCGACGATGAGGGCGCCGTGGACCGTGCCGCTCGGCTTCGCGTGGGAAGAGCCCGGGTCGGGACGCGGAGCTGCCGAACGGTGATCCGGGCCTGATGTCGGCCACGATGTCGCCGCCTTCGGTGAAGCAGTTTTTCGCGTCCGCGCGCGACACGGTGCGCACCCAGTTGTGGCCGTTGCCGCTCTTGGGAGTCGTAGTGGCAGCGGCGGCGGGAGCGCTGCTGCCCCGCGTGGATTCCTACTGGGGTCAGGGGGCGCCGGCCTGGGTGAGCGCCGCGTTGTTCGACGGTGATGCCGGGGCCGCGCGCACCCTCCTCGACGCGATCGCCACCTCGCTGATCACCGTCACATCGTTGACGTTTTCACTGACCGTGGTGACCCTGCAGTTGGCCAGCAGCCAGTACTCGCCGCGCCTGCTGCGCACCTTCACCAGCGACGTCTTCGTGCAGTCAACGCTTGCGGTTTTCCTATCCACGTTCACCTATGCGCTGAGCGTCCTGCGCGCTGTACGCGGCGGCGACGACAGCGGTGTGCCCAGGATCTCGGTGACCGTGGCCTTCGTGCTCGGCATCGCCAGCGTGCTGGCCTTGGTGCTGTTTTTGGCCCACCTCGCCCGCCAGATCCGCGTCGAAACCATGCTGCGTGACGTCCATCAGGACGCCAGTGCGACCCTGCAGATCGCGACCGCACCGCACGACGGCCCCCGCTCCCGCCCACCCATCCCGACACCATCGGATGACGCCGTTTCCCTGACCGCGCCGGCCTCGGGGTTCCTGACCAGCATCGACGAGGCGCAACTGCGATCCGCAGCAACCGGGGCGGATGCCTATCTAGTCATCGATTGCTATCCCGGAAACTCCCTCGTGGAAGGGGTACCGATCGGGAAAGCATGGTCTGCACACGGCCCGCTGGGCGACGAGGCCGTCGAGCAGCTCCGGTGCGCCGTCGGCCGTGCCATCAGGACCGGCTATGAACGCACCGCTGCCCAGGACGTCGCTTTTGGCCTGCGGCAGCTCTCCGACGTGGCGAACAAGGCACTCTCGCCGGGCATCAACGACCCCACCACCGCCATCCATGCACTCGGGCACATCTCGGCCCTGCTATGCGAGCTCGCCGGCCGCGATCTCGGCCCGAGACTTCTGTGCGACGACGACCGCGTGCGAGTGGTGTTGAACCGGCCCGACCTCGCGGACTTGCTCGACCTCGCGATCACCCAACCGCGCCGCTACGGGTCGTCGGACCCCCAGGTGATGATGCGTCTGTTCCGATTGCTCGAGGAGTTGGCCTACCACGTCGACGACCCGACGCCCGTCCGCGCGCAACGGGACCGATTGCGGGCCACCGTCGCGCAATCCGACTTTGACAGCACCGAAACCGCCCAACTGCAGCAGGCGGCGGAGGGGGTCGAACACGCCATGAACAAGAGCGCCTAGCAAAGCGCCGCGTGCCCGCTCGCTGATCCCAGGCCGCACGAACAAATGCATGCGCGCAACCCGGGCCGGCCTACGAGGAGCCGAACAGGGCGGCAAGTGTGTCACTGATTTCGGGATCGGCGAGGATGATCACCTGGTCGCCCGCCTGAAGTTCGGTGTCAGCCCGCACCGGTACCAGGCCGCTGGTGCGGACCACGATGCTCACCCAGATGTCGCCGACGCGGTCGTCGAGATCCTCGATGGTCCATCCCTCCGCCGTCGCTCCGGAAGCGACGGTGAGTCGGTGGACACCGTGCGGTTCGTCCTGGAGCCGGACGCCGATCGCCCAAGGCTCGGGTTCGACGGTGCGCATTGGCAGGCGTAACAGGTTTGCGATGCCAGGCGCCGAGCTGCCCTGGACCAAGACCGAGAACGCCACGACGACGATCACGATGCCGTACAGCCGTTCCACATTGGGGACGTGGGCCGCCCGGAGGAACTCGCCCAGCAGAATCGGCACCGCACCCTTGAGGCCCGCGAGGAGGATGAAGACGCGTTCGTTTCGCTGCAGCTGCACCGGAATCAAGCAGGCTCCCACGGCCAACGGCCGGATCAACATCGTCAAGGCAACACCGAGGATGAGCCCGGGAATCCAGACCTCAGCGTGGGTGAGTATGTGCAGGTCGACCGTTAATCCCAGAACGGCAAAGGCGATGATTTCGGCCAGCCCGGCCAGGGCGGCGTGAAATCGCTTGACTTCCGGTTGATAGGGCGCGCGGGCGTCACCGATCATGATGCCGGCGGCGAACACGGCGAGGAATCCGGAGCCGTGCGCAAGCGTCGCGATGCCATAGAGCAGCAGGCTGCAGGCCAACGTTCGCAGCGGGTAGAGGCCTTCGCTGGGCAACGGCACGCGGCGCATGAACACCAGCAGGACGCGGCCGCCGATAACACCGACGGTCCCCCCGATCACCATTTGCAGCATGAATTGCGTTCCCACACTGGCGAAGCCGGCCGCGCTGAGGCCGCCGGCGGCGATCAGGCTGGCCATCAGGGAGATGCCGACCGGATCGTTGGCACCGGACTCGCCCTCCAGGATGGTGCTGCTGCGACCGGAGATCTGGCGTTTGCCCAGGACGGAGAAGACCAGGGCCGGGTCGGTGGGGGCGACGGCCGTGGCCACGAGCACGGCAAGGTACCAACTGATCCCGCAGACATAGTGCAGCAAAAGCGTGGCGCCTCCGACGGTGAGAAAGGTGCCCACCACACCGACGGACAGGATGGGCACTATGGCCGCTCGGAAGCGCGACCGCCCGATATGCATGCCGCCGTCGAACAACACCATCACCAGCGCGACGGTGATCACCCGCTCCACGGTCCGCTCGGACGGTGGCTGCAACGCGGGTAGGGCGTTCACCGCCACGGTGGCGCCCACCAGCACGAGCAGGGCGACGGGGACTTTCACCCGCTCGGTGAGACGGTTCGCCAGCACCGCGACCAATCCGACGGCGCTGGAGAACAAGATGATCAGCGCGTAGTGGGCAGTCTCGTTCACCCCAGCGGCCCCTGACGAGGGCGACCGTCCTCGACCGCCCCGGGCCGGGCCGGCCGTGACCGCGAATGCAATGAGCCGAGTGGCGCGGACCGTTCCTCGATGGTGGGCACCCAAGCCTTTCGGTCGTCGACGACAACATCGCCGACCAGACTTCCCGGCGCACCGCGACGGAGTTTAACCGCTCGCGACAACCTTCGAACCCCGGGCCGTGTGCTTTCGTGCAGCGGTGGACCGTTGATCACCAATCGGGAGGGGTCGGCCAAAGTCAACGGCGACGCAGGCCGGCCGGTCGCGCGAAAAGCGTCCCCCCGATCAAATCCCTGGCCGAAACCACCGTGGCCGCATAGTCGTTTGGGCCCAGAGTGGCGGCCCGCTCGATCAGACCGCGGGTCAGCGCGTGGATCGCGTCTACGGCGGCGCGCGGACGGATGTCGGAACCCAGCACGCCACGCGCCCGGGCATCCTCGATGATCTCAGTGATGACGTCGCGCAACGCTTTCAGCCCGGGATACTCCGGGTGATCGCCGGCGCGCGGCTGGATGCCTTGCGCCCAGATCGCCCGATCGAACGCGGCCAGGTGGGGGTACTCGCGCATCAACTGGCCCGACTCGTCCAGCACCGCCGCGAGGCGATCGACCACATCAATGGCCCGTGCCGCGGCGGCCCGCAGCCGGGGAAGCGCGATCTGCTCGATTTCCCGCACGGTCGCCTGCAGCAGCTCGGATTTGTTCGGGAAATAGTGATACAGGCTGCCGCTGGTCATGTCGGCGGCGCGGGCGATCTCGCGGATGGTGGTGTGCGAATGGCCTGCCTCGGCCACGCAGCGCATCGTAGCGGTGATGATCCGCTGGCGGGTTTGCTCACCATCGGCGCCCGCCGGCCTGCCCAGTTGCGACGGCGTTGCGGTCATGCGGCGCGGTACCCCCAGCCGGTATGTCTTCTGCGCACCGTGCCCCTCTGCGCCGAGCCGTAATCGATCAGGCGATTATATTCGATGGCGGGCATCGAGGGCCGACGGACGGGACGCGCGAGTGGGAGTGGCACGATGACGCGGGCGCAGCTGGGTCGCCCGGTCGGCGCCAGCGGCGAGGAGACTCGCCGGCGGATCATCGTCGCCACCATGCGTTGCGTGGCCAGGGTGGGGTATGGCCGAGCGACCATCCGCGAGATCGCCCGGACCGCCGACGTGACCAGCGCCAGCCTGTACAACTACTTTCCCAATAAGGCGGAGCTGATCAGGGCCGCGGTCGCGGCGCGAACCGACATCGCGTTGCCACGGCTGCGGGCGGCGGCGGCGTGCTCCGGCGATGCCATTGACCGGATCGAAGCGGTGCTCGACGAATCGGGACAGTTGATGCGCGAGTACCCCGACCTCGCCGCGTTCGAATGGGTGATCCGAGCCGAAAGCGTTCTCGCCCCCGATTCCCCGGCGGCCGGCGGCGCGGGATTTCAGGCGTTCCGCGAGATCATCGAGGGCATCGTCGATGACGCCTACCGCCGGGGCGATTTCGTGGACCGCCCCGATCGCCAGAGCGTCATCGAGGCGCTCTATGCGCTGATCTATGGTCTGACCGAGCTGGCGGCGGCCCTGCCGCCGCATGACTACCACGCGGCGCTGGACTCGGCGAAGCGACTGATCAGGGGAACGCTGTTCAGCTCTAGGCCGAGCGGCGGGCATGCCGCCACCCGCGGCCGTGCCGATACCTTGATGTGATCAAGCGATTGATTATATAGTCGGGATCGCGGAGAGGGAGTCGAGACCTTGACCGAGACCGTTGGCGTGACGTTCGACGTCGACGCATTGCGACAGAAGTACGCCGAGGAGCGCGCGCGGCGCGTGCGGCCGGACGGTATCGCACAGTACGTGGAAACGACGGGCCCGTTCGCCCGGTTCGCCGAAGACCCCTGGGTGGATCGGAAATTCACCCGAGCGCCCCTCACCGACCAGGTAGACGTGGCGATCATCGGCGCGGGCTTCGGCGGGTTGTTGACCGGCGTGCGGCTACGTCAGCTCGGTGTCGACAGCGTGCGGTTGATCGACAGGGCGGCCGACGTGGGTGGTACCTGGTATTGGAACCGGTATCCGGGGATTGCGTGTGATGTCGAGTCCTATGTGTACATGCCGTTGCTCGAGGAGCTCGGCTACATCCCCACCGAAAAATACGCCAAGGGTGCCGAGATTTTTGCGCATTGCCAACGCATCGCGCGGCACTACGACCTTTACCGTGACGCGTGCCTGCAGACCGACGTGCATGAGATCCGCTGGGATTCAGCCGAATCCCGTTGGATCATCCGGACAAACCATGGCGACGAGATGCGGGCCAGGTTCGTGGCCATGGCCAATGGCTATCAAGCCAAACCGAAGCTGCCCGGCATCGCGGGCCTCGGTTCGTTTCGCGGGCACGCGTTCCATACCAGCCGGTGGGACTACGCCTACACCGGGCAGAAACTGGAAAACCTGGACGGAAAGCGTGTCGGCATCATCGGCACCGGAGCCACGGCGATCCAGTGCGTACCGCACCTGGCCGCGGCGGCGCAGCGGCTCTACGTCTTCCAGCGCACGCCGTCCTCGGTGGACGTGCGAGGCAACGGCTCCACGGACCCACAATGGGCCGACACGTTACAGCCGGGTTGGCAGCGCCGGCGCATCCAGAACTTTCAGATCCTCACCGCAGGCGGGCGGGCCGCAGAGGATCTGGTCGCCGATGCCTGGACGAGCATCACCCGCAAGCTTCCGGTCATGCGCCATGACGGCCTGGGCGTCGATGGGGTCGTGGACCCCGAAGAGCGCTCGCGCGACATCGAGATCGCCGACTTCGCCAAGATGGAAGAGATCCGGGCCCGAGTCGATGAGATCGTCACCGACCGCGCCACCGCGGAGGCGCTCAAACCTTGGTACGGCTATTTTTGCAAGCGGCCCTGCTTCCACGACGAATACCTGCAAACGTTCAACCGCGACAACGTCACACTGGTGGACACTCGCGGTCGCGGCGTGGAGCGGATCACCGAGTCGGGGGTGGTCGTCGACGGGGTCAGCTACGAACTCGACTGCCTGATCTTCGCGACCGGTTTCGAGGTGGGCACCGACTACTGCCGTCGCACGGGATTCGAGCTGGTCGGCCGCGACGGTGTCACACTGACCGACCGTTGGCGCGACGGCGTCCGTACCTTTCAGGGCTTGTTGACCACCGGGTTTCCGAACTGCTTCATCGAAAGCATCGCCCAGGCCGGCCTGACGGTGAATTTTCCCTACCTGCTGGACGTGCAGGCAACGCACGCCGCATGGATCATCGCCTGGGCACTCGCCCGGGGCGTCACCGAAGTCGAGGCGGCACCCGATGCGGAAGCGGCCTGGGTGGATACCGTCGTGGCCCGGTCGGCCGCGAGTGCCGAGCGCGCCAGGACCTGCACCCCCGGCTACTACAACCGGGAAGGCAAGGCGGACGCCAAGACTCGGCAGGGTAGCTTCTTCTTCGGCGCGCCCACCGAATACGCCGACATCCTGAAGACGTGGCGGGCTGACGGGGACCTGGCGGGACTGCTTGTTCGCGGCGCCGAGGTCGGGCCGTGACAAGCCGACAAGCCCGTTGGCGCTACGCCGCGGGCCGGTTGTGGGCGGCGACACGGCGGCGACGTGCACCGAAGGTCGCGATCATCGGTGCGGGCTTCGGGGGTCTCGCGGCAGCGGTGGCGCTACGCCGGGTGGGCATCGACGACTTGGTGATCATCGACGGGGCGGATGGCGTTGGAGGCACCTGGCGGCGCAACATCTACCCCGGCGCCGCGTGCGACGTGCAGAGCCACCTCTACTCGTTCTCGTTCGCGCTCAACAAATCCTGGAGCCGCACTTACGCCCGCCAGCCCGAGATTCTGGCGTATCTGGAGTCGGTGGCCGACGACTTCGACCTGCGCCGCCACCTGATCCTCGAGACTTATGTGCGGCGAGCGCGGTGGAACGAGGACACTCGGCAGTGGGAAGTGCAGTTGCAGCGCGCGGGTAGCGACACCGTCACCACGCTGCAGGCCGACGTCGTGGTCAGCGCCGCCGGCCTGTTCGGCGCTCCCAGGCTGCCAGACATCGACGGCTTGGCCGGCTACCGCGGCCACCTGATGCACACGTCGGCATGGGACCCCGGAGTGGACCTGACCGGCCGAAGAGTCGCGGTGATCGGTACCGGCGCCAGCGCAGTCCAAGTGGTCCCAGAGCTCGCTCGAATCGCCGCACGTGTCAACGTTTTCCAGCGCACGCCGCCGTGGATGGTGCCCAAGGACGACCGCCCGTTCAGCGCGGACGAGTTGGCGAGGTTCCGTCGTTTTCCTTGGGCCGCCCGCAGGGAACGGTGGCGCATCTGGAAGCAGTTCCATGACTTCACCGGAAACGGGGCCGACGATCCGCAGGCCGCCGCTCGCGCACAAATCGCGACGTCCTTCCTCGAGCGCGCAGTTCCCGACGAGCGGCTTCGCGGCTTGCTGACCCCCGACTACCCCTTCCGCTGCAAGCGGGTGTTGCTCGGTGCCGACTACTATCTCGCCCTGCAGCGCGTTCACGTCGATCTGGTGACCGATCCGATCGCACGGGTGACCGAGACGTCGATCGTCACGGCCGGCGGAGAAGTGGTGGACGTCGACGCGATCGTGTGTGCCACCGGATTCCAGACCAGCAAGTACCTCAGTGGAATTGAGGTGATCGGACGCGACGGGAAAAATCTGCACGAGCGCTGGGGTGACGACCCCAGCGCTTTCCTGGGCGTGGCGGTCAGCGGATTCCCGAACTTCTTCATGCTCTATGGCCCCAACACCAACCAGGGCGGCAACTCGATTGTCTACATCCTCGAGGCCGGCGCGCGACTGGTCGCCAGCGCGGTGCGCCGCGTGGCGCGTCGGGGCGGTTATGTCGA
>CAYNLB010000159.1:3335-8706 GCA_964397935.1 uncultured Mycobacterium sp. | reverse complement strand
TCGGTCGTGCTCGCCGGCGGGGGCACCGCCGGCCATGTGGAGCCCGCGATGGCCGTCGCCGACGCGCTCAGTGCACTCGATCCGCAAATCCGCATCACCGCGTTGGGCACCCGGCGCGGGCTGGAGACCAGGCTGGTGCCGGAGCGCGGCTATCACCTCGAGCTGATCACCCCGGTCCCGCTGCCCCGTAAGCCCACCGGCGACCTGGCCCGGCTGCCGACGCGCGTGTGGCGCGCGGTCCGGGAGACCCGCGCCGTGCTCGACGCGGTCGACGCGGACGTCGTGATCGGTTTCGGTGGCTATGTGGCATTGCCGGCGTACCTCGCTGCCCGTGGCATCCCCATACCGCTACGTTCAAGGCGCCGGATTCCGGTGGTCATCCATGAAGCCAACGCCCGTGCCGGGCTGGCCAACCGAGTGGGCACCCGCATCGCGGATCGGGTGCTCTCGGCGGTGCCGGATTGCGGACTACCGCGCGCCGAGGTGGTCGGGGTACCGGTCCGGGCGGCCATCACCGCGCTGGATCGCGCGGCGTTGCGCACCGAAGCGCGCAGACACTTCGGCTTCGCCGACGATGCGCGGGTCTTGCTCGTGTTCGGCGGCTCGCAGGGCGCGGTATCGCTGAACCGCGCCGTCTCGGGGGCCGCCGCCGACCTGGCCGCCGCGGGCGTGGCGGTGTTGCACGCGCACGGACCCAAGAACACCCTCGACCTGCCCCAACCCCGAGAGGGCCAGCCGCCCTACGTGGCGGTGCCCTACCTCGACCGGATGGACCTGGCCTATGCCGCCGCCGATCTGGTGATCTGCCGGTCCGGGGCCATGACGGTCGCCGAAGTGTCGGCGGTCGGCCTGCCCGCCATCTACGTGCCACTGCCGATCGGCAACGGGGAGCAGCGGCTCAACGCGTTGCCGGTGGTCAACGCCGGTGGCGGCATACTGGTCGCCGATTCCGCACTGACACCGGCGCTGGTCGCCGAGCGGGCGGCCGGGCTGCTGGGCGACCGGGACGAGTTGGCGGCGATGACCGCGGCCGCCGCCCGGGTGGGGCATCCGGAGGCGGCGCGCCGCGTGGCCGAGGCGGCGCTCGACGTCGCCAGGCGGGCGGTCGCTGCCGGAGGATCACGATGAATTCCGAACAGCTACCGCCCGAGCTGCAGCGGGTGCACATGGTGGGAATCGGCGGAGCCGGGATGTCGGGCATCGCCCGCATCCTGCTGGACCGCGGCGCACTGGTCTCGGGGTCCGACGCCAAGGAATCGCGCGGCGTGCACGCGCTGCGGGCCCGGGGTGCGCTGATCCGGATCGGACACGACGAGTCCTCCCTGGACCTGTTGCCCGGCGGTCCCACCGCCGTCATCACCACCCACGCAGCCATCCCGAAGACCAACCCCGAACTGGTCGAAGCGCGACGGCGTGGCATTCCGGTGGTGCTGCGACCGGCCGTGCTGGCCAAGCTGATGCACGGGCGCACCACGCTGATGGTCACCGGGACGCACGGAAAGACCACGACGACGTCGATGCTGATCGTGGCGTTGCAGCACTGCGGCCGCGACCCGTCGTTCGCGGTCGGTGGTGAGCTCGGAGAGGCCGGCACCAACGCCCACCACGGCAGTGGCGACTGCTTCGTCGCCGAGGCCGACGAGAGCGACGGCTCGCTACTCGAGTACACGCCCGACGTTGCGGTGGTGACCAACATCGAAACGGATCATCTGGACTTCTACGGCAGCGCCGACGCCTACGTCGAGGTGTTCGACGCCTTCATGGAGCGCCTTGCCCCCGGCGGAGCGCTCGTCGTGTGCACCGACGACCCGGGCGCGGCCGCGCTGGCCCGACGCACCGCCGAGTTGGGCATCCGGGTGCTGCGCTACGGATCCTGGTCACAAGGAGGGTCCCCAGAGCCGTTGGCCGCCGCGTTGTTGTCGTGGGAGCAGCAGGGCACGGAAGCGGTCGCGCACATCCAGCTGGCCTCGGAACTGGACCCAGAGCCCCACCCGCGGGTGATGCGGCTGTCGGTGCCCGGCCGGCATATGGCGCTCAACGCGCTGGGTGCGCTGCTGGCGGCGATCGAGATCGGCGTCTCGGCCGAGGCGGTACTCGACGGGCTGGCCGGCTTCGAGGGTGTGCGGCGCCGATTCGAATTGGTCGGAGCTGCGGGGCAAGGGCAGGCCTCGGTGCAGGTGTTCGACGACTACGCTCACCACCCCACCGAGATCAGCGCCACGCTGGCGGCCGTCCGCACCGTCCTCGGGCAGAGCAGCGGCGGTCGTTGCATTGTGGTGTTTCAGCCCCATTTGTATTCGCGGACAAAGGCTTTCGCGGCCGAGTTCGGTCGCGCGCTGGACGCTGCCGACGAGGTCTTCGTCCTCGACGTCTACGGCGCACGGGAACAACCGCTCGCCGGTGTCAGCGGAGCCAGCGTCGCAGAGCACATCAGCGTGCCGGTGCGCTACCTTCCGGACTTCTCCGCGGTCGCCGAGCAGGTGGCCGCGGCCGCCGGCCCCGGTGACGTCATCGTCACGATGGGCGCGGGCGACGTGACCCTGCTGGGGCCGGAGATAGTGACGGCGCTGCGGGTCCGGGCCAACCGCAGCGCGCCCGGCCGGCCGGGAGTGCTGCGATGACCGAGCCGAACCCCGAGCCGACCGAGGCCACGCCGACCGACCGCCCGGCGACGATGCGGGCTGCGGAGCAACTCGCCGCGGAGCCGGGCAATCCTGGTTTACTCGGCCAACCCGCCGACGACGCGGCCGGCGACACGGTCACCGAACCGATCTTCGTCGGAGGGCCCGACGTCCAACCGCAAGCCGATCAAGACGAATTCGAGGGGCCCCGCCGGCGGGCCCGCCGCGAGCGCGCCGAACGCCGCGCCGCGCAGGCTCGCGCCACCGCCATCGAAGAAGCGCGCCGTGAGGCGAAGCGTCGGGCCAGCGGACGCCTCGTCAACCAGCCCAAACCGGTTGCGCGGGGCGTTGTTCAAGGCCTGAAAATGCTGCTGGCAACGGTACTGCTGGTGACCGTCGGGGTCGGCCTCGCACTGATTCTCTATTTCACGCCCGCGATGTCGGCGCGCAACCTCGTCGTCGTCGGCACCGGGGTGGTGACCCGCGAAGAGGTCCTCGATGCCGCGCAGGTGCGGGCCGGGACGCCGCTTCTACAGATCAACACCGGCCAGGTCGCCGACCGGGTCGCCGCGATCCGACGAGTGGCCAGCGCGCGCGTGCAGCGGCAATACCCGTCGGCGCTGCGGATCACCATCGCCGAGCGAGTTCCCGTGGCGGTGAAGGACTTTCCGGACGGCCCCCACCTCTTCGACCACGACGGCGTCGACTTCGCGACCGCGCCGCCGCCGCCCGGGCTGCCCTACCTCGATGTCGACAATCCCGGGCCGAACGACCCCGCGACCAAGGTCGCCCTCCAAGTGCTGACCGCGCTGCGTCCCGAGGTCGTGGGCCAGGTCGGGCAGGTAGCGGCGCCGTCGGTGGCCTCGATCACGCTGACGCTGTCAGATGGGCGGGTGGTGATCTGGGGGACCGCCGACCGGACCGAGGAGAAGGCCGAAAAACTGGCCGCGCTGTTGACCCAGCCCGGGCGGACCTACGACTTGTCCAGCCCCGACCTGCCGACGGTGAAGTAGTCGTCAGGCCGCCGACGGCGGCACGCTGGACGGCAGAAGCTGTGCAGGTGGTGGCCGCGTTTATTCGCTATGGGCACGCCGGTCAGATTTATCCCCGGGCGCGACGCGGGCGCCGTGGTTTCGCGGCAGAAATCAGCTCAGCGAACGAAGCGTCCATGCAATCCCCGTAGTGCTCGACGTCCGGCAACACGAGCGGACAGCCGTTGATGCTGACGATCACTTTCCCGTCATAGCTGATCACGTTGTGCAGCAGCCCGCCCCCCTGGGTGAAGGGCGACAATGCGTAGCCGGCGAGCATCCGGGCGCCGACCAGGTAGACCGGGAACTCCGGGCCTCGCATGGTGGACACCAGGGTGTTCGAAACATGTGATTGCTCGGCAAGCCTCCCGAGGTGTGCTGCCATCCCGACCCGGAGGGCCGTGACGACGAGCGCGCCCGGCAGGAACTCGGCATACTCGAGCACCTGTTTGCCGACCGCCGTGCCGGCGGTCTTCGTATGGGCGGTCGACTCGTGCACGGCTTTCAGACGGGCGAGCGGGTCGGCGACGTTGGTGCCAAGCGGGACCCGGACCACAGAAATCTGGTTCACCCCGTGGCGGCGCTCTGAGCCGGTGTGCAGCGAGATCGCGATGGCCGTCACGAGCGATTTTTTGGGCAGCTCATTTTTGTCCAGGAGATATCGGCGCATCGCACCCCCGATACCGGCGATAGCGACATCGTTGACGGTGGCTTCGGGCACGAGTGTGCGTGCTGCCTTGACTGCCGCGAGGTCGTAGGAGCGGGCGTCAAAGTTGCGGCTGCTGTCCGTGTGGCCGTTGAACCGGCTGTTCGGTACATCGATGGACAGCTCGTGCTCGATTCCGGGAACGATCGGCAGTCGCCGGGCCATTGCTGCGGGAAGCCGGCTCAACAAGGGAATACTGTGTGTTGCCGCCGAGGCGATTTGCGCTGGCCGGCGGGCGAATGTGACAGCGGTGCGGGCGAGCAGGTTCAGCGACGACGGACGTGCTTCCGGGGTCCAATCGTCTTCGGGATGCGGCGCGGTCTCAGGGGTTGGGTCATGAAGCCCGTTGACGAGGGACAACCCCGTGACTCCGTCGATGGCTGAATGATGAACTTTGAAGCACACAGCGAACGCGCCCTTCGGCACCGCCTCGACGTTGCCGAGGCCATCGATGACGTAGCCCTCCCAGGGAGGCCGGCGCAGATCCATCCGCTGAGCGTGCAGCTGCGACACTTGGTCGCATAGTTGCCGCCAATCACCGGGCCGCGGCAAAGTCAGGTGGTGCAGGTGTTGGCTCAGTTCGAAATACTTGTCGCGCACCCAGTACGGATGGTCCAGGTCGAAGGGGACGCGCGCGAGCACTGAGCGAAAAAGGTGGTTCGCGCCAAGCCGGGAGCCGATGTGCGCGACGACATCATCGAAGGTGACGATGCCGCTCGGCGCGGTTGACGGATCGTAGATCCCGAAGAAGGTCACGTGCGCCGGACCGGCGGTCTCGGCGTACACGAATGCGGCATCCAGCCCGCTTAGTTGCTCCACACTCCGGCCTCCGTTGACCAGTCGCGTTCTGCCGTGACCATCCACACGATCGCCGCGCAGATTCGTTGAGCCGCTCCGAATCCTCTTTACTCCTGTTCGCGCGCTTATTACAGGGGTTATCGATACTGGTCCCGGCGCCGCTGCGACCAGACAGCGCGACAGGTCCCTGGTCTCCATCGGTTTATCTGCTGGAC
>CAYNLB010000159.1:0-3235 GCA_964397935.1 uncultured Mycobacterium sp. | reverse complement strand
TGCCCCGTCAGACCGGGAGTAAGCGTCGCGAGTACGGGACGGTGCAACACGAAGAGCATGTTTGACTGTTTGCGCCGCGGTTGATGAAGGCGTCGTCCACGGCCCGTTCAGTTTGATTCCATGTGGCGAATGTCCAAAAGTGTCGCCGCGCCGGACCCGCTTGATGGACACTCCTTGACGGATGGCCCGGGCTTCTCCGGCGTTGCTCCGGTCGATGCGGGCGATTTGCCACAGCCTGATCGTCAGGTGGCACCGGGACACCAAACGCAGACTCACGGATGGCGCCATGCACAGACGGCAACGATCGACAATCGCCACCTTCTGCATGCGCGCGATGTTCGAGCGCGCAGGAGTGGTGGGGCTGGACATGCTGGCCGGCTACCTTGCGGAGGCCTCGAACCCGTGATTGCGCCGTCGGCCGCAGATTCCAGAAAGGTCTGAAATTGGAAGCTCCGACAGGTCTCGTCGCGGGTCGTTGCGATGCACAATTCCGCGAAGTGGGTGACGTGTTCAGGAAACAGATAACGAGCACCGAGGGCGGAGCCTCGGTGGCCGTCTACCACCGCGGCCGGCTCGTCGTCGACTTGTGGGGTGGAGTCCGGGCCCAGGATGGGGATCCCTGGACTCGCGACACGTTGGCCATGTGCTTCAGCACCACGAAAGGCGTCGCCGCCACCTGCGCCCATGTGCTGGCAGACCGTGGCGAGCTCGATTACGACGAACGGGTGGCCACGTACTGGCCGGAGTTCGCCCAGAACGGTAAGGGTGGCATCACTGTTCGGCAGGTGTTGAGTCACTCCGCGGGCCTGCATCGGTTCGGCACGATCATCGACCACGGATCGCGGATCTTCGATTGGGAGCACATGGTCGACGCGCTGGCTCGAGCCAAGCCGGCATACGAGCCCGGCACCTCGGTGGGCTACCACGCGCTAACGTTCGGTTGGCTTGTCGGCGAGTTGGTGCGACGGATCTCCGGCATGCCAATTGAGCGCTTCGTCCAGAAGGAAATCGCCGAGCCGCTGGGCCTCGACGGTCTGTATATCGGCTGCCCGTCTGAGCAGCGACACCGTATCGCGGCTCTGCGACCGATGTCGGCCCCTTCCAACAAGCTGTTGGGGGCCGTCGTCGGCTTCGGGTTCAACCTGGTATCGCGGGGTCTGCGTGCTGCGGGATCGCCGGTGAACCCGCATCGGATGTTCAACACCGTAGGTGCCCGCGGGATGGAGGACATCCTGGTGGACCCTCGGCTCCTCGATGCGGCCATTCCGGCGCTGAATGGCCACTTCGATGCCGTGTCGCTGGGCGGCATGTACGCGATGCTGGCAGGCGGCGGCCAGCTCGGTGGCGTGCGCATCCTTTCCGGAGAGACCGTACGCAAGGCCGCCGAGATCCAGAACGACCAACGGGACCGGATCGTCGTGATCACCATGCAGTGGCGGCTTGGTTACCATCGCCCGCCGATACTTCATAAACAGCTACCTCGCGCCTATGGCCACTTCGGATTCGGCGGCTCTGGGGGATGGGCCGATCCCGAGCACGACCTGGCGCTGGCAATGGTGTGCAACCGTGGCGCGGGCACACCCATCGGCGACCTGCGGATCCTTCGCCTCAGCCAGGCCGCAGCACGCGCCGTCCACCCTCGCTGAGCACCTACGGCCGTCGACGCCGGGTACCGAGCCCGATTGGTCGGCGTCAGTTGGGAACCCATGGCAGGCTGCCATCGAAGTCAGGCAGGACGCCGAAAGAGCCGGAATCGAGTTGTGTCACCGGGTCTGGCGTCGACTGACGTATTGCCGCTGCTGTCTTGCAGGCGCAAGCTACCGGCGGGGGTGCTGGCAGCGCCGAGTCGACGCAGCCGCGGCTCAAGCCTTCGGCCGGCCATTCGGCGATCGTCAAATCGGTAATGCGACAGTTATTTTCATTGCGTCGATCTTCATGTGACGGTGGCACGAAGCCAACCGGCGCCTTGTTTCAGCCGCATAGCGGATCAACGCGCGATTGCACTCGTGCGTCGCCTCCGTCGCCGTTTTGGCTCGCTGGCGCGGGCTCTGAAAATGGTCGCGGCCGTTCCGGCGTCACGGTTTGCCGACCTCCGTCTGGGACGAGGCGCTGTGACCGATTCTGCGGTGCTTCGAGGGGGGTTGCCGCGGTGGTGGCCGTGCGGTGCTGACGCAGCGAGTCCGAAATTGGCCGAAATTCGCCGGCCCCGCTTCGGCGCGCCTGCGGGGTTGGCGCGCGCCCTGCCCATACCGTTCTGGTTGCGCGGAACTACTTGACATAACTCTAACTCTATGGTTGAGGTTTAGAGTTTGCCAGGGAAAAGCCGCCGCCCGGGAGGAACCCCATCCCAGTAAGGAACCCAACTCCACCAAGGAACCCAGTCCCACTAGGGAGGAAGACGAATGATGACCCCCCCGCATAACTACCTGGCCGTCATCAAGGTGGTGGGTATCGGTGGCGGCGGCGTCAACGCCGTGAACCGGATGATCGAACAGGGCCTCAAGGGCGTGGAGTTCATCGCGATCAACACCGACGCCCAGGCGCTGTTGATGAGCGATGCCGATGTCAAGCTCGACGTCGGCCGCGATTCCACCCGCGGACTGGGCGCCGGGGCGGACCCGGAAGTCGGGCGCAAGGCAGCCGACGACGCCAAGGACGAGATCGAAGAGCTGCTGCGCGGGGCCGACATGGTGTTCGTCACCGCCGGTGAAGGCGGCGGGACCGGCACCGGCGGGGCGCCCGTGGTGGCCAGCATCGCCCGCAAGCTGGGCGCACTGACCGTCGGCGTCGTCACCCGGCCGTTCTCCTTCGAGGGCAAGCGGCGCAGCAACCAGGCCGAGAACGGGATCTCGGCGCTGCGGGAGAGCTGCGACACGCTCATCGTGATCCCCAACGACCGGCTGCTGCAGATGGGTGACGCCGCGGTGTCCCTGATGGATGCGTTCCGCAGCGCCGACGAGGTGCTGCTCAACGGCGTGCAGGGCATCACCGACCTGATCACCACGCCCGGCTTGATCAATGTCGACTTCGCCGACGTCAAGGGCATCATGTCCGGTGCCGGGACCGCGCTGATGGGAATCGGCTCGGCCCGCGGCGAGGGCCGCTCGCTCAAGGCTGCCGAGATCGCGATCAACTCGCCGCTGCTGGAAGCCTCGATGGAAGGCGCGCAGGGCGTGCTGATGTCGATCGCCGGCGGCAGCGACCTGGGCCTGTTCGAGATCAACGAGGCGGCGTC
>CAYNLB010000158.1:0-9037 GCA_964397935.1 uncultured Mycobacterium sp. | reverse complement strand
GCCATCCGCACCGAGATCCGGCTGATCACCTCCGAACTGGCCACCGACCTGGCCCGTTTCCCGAGGCTGCATGAATGGAGCACCGAGGATCTCAACGTGCTGGCGACCCTGTTCGTCAACGCGATGATCGTCATCGCGGAGTCGATCGAAGACGCACAGAGCGCTGAGGCGCTCGAAGACATCCGCCGCCTCGCCGTCAAGCAGCTGCGCATGATCGCCACCGGTATAGCCGGCTGGCGAAGCAGCCCCTGATGCGTCGCTTCGCCCGCAGTGAACAGCTGAGCACCGACTACTCGTCGACAACCTTGTAGAGCGGTCCGCCGTCTTCGGGCGCGCCGTCGACCTGACCGCGATGGGCCCTACGCGGACCGCCATCGTCGGCCGCCCGGGCCGTCACGCCGGATGCCTCCGGCTCCTCGGCGGCCAGTCGATCGTCGAGAGATTCGCCCTCTCGCTCCTCGCGCGCCGTCACCCCGAACCTGTTTGCTTCGCCCCAGCCCTCGGGAGGGTCGACGACGGCGTCGCCGTCGTCGTTGCGCAACTCATCGGAGTCGGTACCTTCGCTCGCGTTCAAGGTGTCGCCCGGGCCGCCCTCCTGGGGAAAGTCCGCGGGATCCGACAGCTCGTCGGGTTGCGGGTCATCGCTCATGACAGAACGGTTGCCCGCCGGATCGGGGGCCTAGACGGGCCCGGCTGCTACCGCGGCGCTCGCCACATCGCCCACATGGTGGGGCCACCGTCGGGCAGCACGATCTCGCCTGTGACCGTGAAGCCGAAACGCTGGTAATACGGGACATTTTCAGGCTTTGTCGACTCGAGATAGGCCGGACAGTACTCAGCATCGCAGCGGTCCAGCCGTGAGCGCATCAATGCCTGCCCGAAGCCTTTACCACGCACCGAAGGGTCGCTGCCGATGGCGGCCAGATACCAGTGCGGCTCTTCGGGATGTGCTCGCTTCATGAGTTCCAGCACGGCGCGTGCTTTCGTCGCACGCAGGCCGAACATGCGCAGGAATGTCGGCATCATCGCGAGCTCCGCCGCGCGCGTCTCTCGCCAGCGATTCGGCGGATCCCACAGTGCCGCCGCGCCGATGTCGGATCCTTCGCAAGCCACCTCGACGCCGCCGCAGCCGAGATGATGGTGGCGGGTCATCGTCGCGAACAACCGGTATAGATTTGCGGTCCGGGCGTTCGGCTCGGCAAGCAGCCAGATCATCACCGGGTCGTCGTAGAAGGCTCGGGCCATGGTGCGTGACAGCTCGCGGATATCGGCCTTGTTTGCCGGGCGTGCCCGTGGAGTCACCCGAGTCAGGCTAATCGGTGATCGGCGGGTACGCGTCCAAGCCGAATCCGTGGCGTCATCTCGAGGGCATGGTCGGGCGCGCAGCGGGGTACTTTGAATCGGTGGCCGACATCTCGCGGCGGGCGTTCGGGCGGATGGCCGCCGGTGCGGGCATGCTCGGCACCGCCGGGCTGACCGACGGCTGTGGCCGACCGGGAGCCGACCACGTGCTGCCGGCCGGCCCGCCGCCGCCAGGCAAGGGCGTGGGGGTGGTGCTCTCCCACGAGCAATTCCGCACCGATCAGCTGGTCGCACAAGCACAGGCCGCCGAACAGGCCGGGTTTCACTACGCCTGGGCCAGCGACCACATCCAGCCGTGGCAAGACAACGAGGGCCATTCGATGTTTCCGTGGCTGACGCTGGCACTGGTGGGCAACAACACCAGCCGTATCTCCTTCGGCACCGGCGTGACCTGCCCCACCTACCGCTATCACCCGGCCGTGGTGGCGCAGGCGTTCGCCTCACTGGCGATCCTGTACCCCGGGCGGGTGTTCCTGGGAGTCGGGACCGGCGAACGGCTCAACGAGCAGGCCGCCACCAACGACTTCGGCAACTACACCGAGCGCCACGACCGACTCCTCGAGGCCATCGATCTGATCCGAAAGCTGTGGAGTGGTTCGCGAATCTCTTTTTCCGGCAGCTACTTTCAGACGGATGCTTTGAAGATCTACGACACCCCGGCCACACCGCCGCCGATCTACGTGGCCGCCAGCGGACCGAAAAGTGCGACACTGGCCGGTCGATACGGCGATGGCTGGATCACGCAGGCCCGCGATGTCACCAACTCCAAGCTGCTGGCCGCACTCAGCGCGGGCGCGCGGGCATCCGGCCGCGATCCGGCGAGCCTGGGCAAGCGCGCCGAACTGTTCGCGGTCGTCGGCGATAGCGCTGAGGCAGCCCGCGCCGCCGCTTTGTGGCGCTTTACCGCCGGGGCCGTCGACCAAGCTAATCCGGTCGAGATCCAACGTGCTGCGGAGGCGAACCCCATCGACAAGGTGCTCGCCCACTGGACCGTCGGCACCGACGCCACGCCTCATATCGATGCCGTACACGCGGTCCTCGATGCCGGCGCCATTCCGTTCCTGCACTTCCCGCAGAGCGATCCCATTGCCGCCATCAACTTCTACCACACCGACGTTTTGCCCAAACTGCACTGATGCGAATCTGTTCCGGCTCCACATCGGGCTGAATGTAAACGACGCGCACGGCCGGAACGATCTCACGAACGCGCGCCTCCGCGTTCCGATGATTTGCGCAACGAGCCGCGATGGCCGCGGTATGCACCGGGCGGCTGTGCGACTCGGAGTGCTCAGCACTTCGGCGTGGGCGATCTGCGGACCTTCGAGTCGCTACGGCTGGTGTCGCAAGAAGGTCGGGTAGAGCGCGTCGAGGTTGCCCAACGCGTCATCGACACCCGCAGTGACGAGAGGTAGCTCCTCACCACCCATGGCGACTGCCCTTAGGATGGTGTGGCTTCATCAACGAGTCCGGCGCGACGCTGCGCCGGGGAACGGTTGACCACAGTGTGGGACTTCGAAACAGACCCCGACTACCAGGCAAAGCTGGACTGGGTCGAAAAATTCATGGTCGACGAGCTGGAACCGCTCGATCTGGTCGCGCTTGACCCGTATGACAAAAAGAACGCCGAGATGATGGCCATCCTGCGACCGTTGCAGAAGCAGGTGAAGGACCAGGGACTGTGGGCCGCACATCTGCGCCCTGGCCTGGGTGGCCAGGGCTTCGGCCAGGTCAAGCTCGCGTTGCTCAACGAGATCCTCGGCCGATCCCGCTGGGCTCCGTCGGTGTTCGGCTGCCAGGCGCCGGACTCGGGCAACGCCGAGATCCTCGCGCTGTTCGGCACCGACGAACAGAAAGCCCGCTACCTGCAGCCGCTGCTGGACGGCGAAATCACCTCCTGCTATTCGATGACCGAACCGCAAGGCGGGTCCGATCCCGGCCAATTCGTCACCGCCGCGACCCGCGACGGCGACTACTGGGTCATCAACGGAGAAAAGTGGTTTTCCACCAACGCCAAACACGCGTCGTTTTTCATCGTCATGGCCGTCACCAATCCCGATGCCCGCACCTACGACAAGATGTCGCTGTTCATCGTTCCGGCGGAGACACCGGGTATCGAGATCGTCCGCAACGTCGGCGTGGGAGTCGAATCCTCGAAGCGCGCCAGCCACGCCTACGTGCGCTACAACGACGTCCGGGTGCCCGCCGATCATGTGCTCGGCGGCGAGGGCCAGGCGTTCATGATCGCGCAGACCCGGCTCGGCGGCGGCCGAATCCATCACGCTATGCGTACAATCGCATTGGCGCGCAGCGCATTCGACATGATGTGTGAGCGCGCGGTGTCCCGCAAGACCAGGCACGGGCGACTCGCGGATTTCCAGATGACCCAGGAGAAGGTCGCCGACAGCTGGATCCAGATCGAGCAGTTCCGGCTACTCGTGCTGCGCACCGCCTGGTTGATCGACAAGCACAACGACTACCAGAAGGTGCGCCGCGACATCGCCGCAGTCAAGGTCGCCATGCCCCAGGTGCTGCATGACGTCGCACAACGGGCAATGCACCTGCACGGCGCGCTCGGCGTCTCCGATGAGATGCCGTTCGTCAAGATGATGGTGGCCGCCGAGTCACTGGGTATCGCCGACGGCGCCACCGAACTACACAAGATGACCGTCGCTCGCCGCACGCTGCGTGAATATCAGCCGGTGACAACACCTTTCCCCTCGGCGCACATACCCACCCGGCGCGCCGAGGCGCAGGCCCGGTTGGCCGAGCGTCTGGAACACGCGATCGCCGACTTCTGACCGCCTCGGGCGCTACGGGGGGTCCTCGTTCGCGAAACATAAACGTCGGCGACAACACGCCGAAAAGTAGAGCAATAGTTTATGTTTCGCGGCCCCTCACGAAATGTAGCGAACGATGCTTTCGGCCACACACGCCGGCTTGGGCGCTCCTTCGATCTCGACGGTGGTCGACATGGTGGCCTGCACAGCACCGTCGCCGAGGTCTTCGACACCGACCAGGGAGGTCTGCGCACGCACGCGGGAGCCGACCGGCACCGGGGCGGGGAAGCGAACCTTGTTGAGACCGTAATTGATTGCCAGCTTGATACCGTTGACGGTGTAGATCTGGTGCTGCAGGCGCGGCAGGAGCGCCAGGGTCATGAAGCCGTGGGCGATCGTTGTGCCGAACGGACCGGCGGCCGCCCGTTCCGGGTCGACGTGGATCCACTGGTGGTCGCCGGTCGCGTCGGCGAACAGGTTCACGTCTTCCTGGGTGATGGTCACCCAATCGCTGTGCCCGATGGTCTCGCCCGCTACGGCGGCGAGGTCGGCGACTGATTCGAAGGTACGCATTCGGTGTCTCCTAGTTCGGGGTCAGCGAAGATAGCCATGCCGCAAGCACCCTATCGAAGCCCGCCCGGCCCATCGCGTGGCCTGCTCACAAACCCTGACGACGATTTCGACGCCGGGAAACGGGCGCCGAGGCGCGCAGCCGGCAAGGCTAGCCCGCTACCGACGGGCGCAAGATAGCTCTGTGAGACTGTTGCTGATTTCCGATACCCACGTCCCGAAACGCGCGCGCGAGCTGCCCGCACAGGTATGGGATGAAGTAGCAAAGGCTGACGCCGTCGTCCATGCCGGCGACTGGGTGGCGCCCGGGTTGCTGGACGATCTAGAAAACAGGGCGGCCCGACTGGTCGCATGCTGGGGAAACAACGACGGGACGGCGTTGCGGGCGCGGTTGCCGGAGAGAGCGGACGCGACATTGGCGGGCGTGCGGTTCACGGTCGTGCACGAGACCGGCGCCTCGGCCGGTCGCGAAGCCCGCATGTCGCGACTGTATCCGGATACGGACGTCCTGGTGTTCGGACACAGTCACATCCCATGGGATACGACGACAGCAACCGGGTTACGCCTGCTCAATCCGGGCTCGCCAACCGATCGCCGCCGACACCCGTTCTGCAGCTACATGACCGCGCACGCGGACGGCGGAGCGCTGAGCGAGGTAATCCTGCATCGCCTTTAGAGGGCATTCGAGCCGGCTAGCATCATCATCCAGTCGGCGCATTCAATTCTAATCTTCTTGGGAAAAAAGACCTTTAGGCCAGGCGGCCTTTCGTCCGGCCGAGCATGATGGCACCTGTGCCCTCGTCCGCGCTGATCACCGACAGGGTTTCAAAACCGTTGCACCATCTGGCGCCTGGCCCCATTCGGACCGTCCGATGCGCGAAGCCGCGTCGCCGGTGACGGATTCCTCACCCGGTAGCTGATGAGCTATTGAATTGGAAGCCACGTGCACAGTTTCGATGGCCAATCGTGATCTGAACGCGACGATTCCGCTCCGACTCACAATCGTTAGCCAACCGCGACATCAAGATTCGGCCATGACGTGCCGGCCACGCCTCCCCCCCGTGTTTCACTGCCCGGGAACGGATTCGACCGCATCATGCGGTATATCAAAGTGAAGATGGGTAGGAGCTATGACGTTCGTTGAAATGTTGCGTGGCGCAGCGGTGACCATGCCGCGCCGGCTGGCGATCGCGGCTATGGGGGCTGCCCTGCTGACCGGTCTTGTCACCACCACCGGCGGCACCACCACCGCGGGTGCATTCTCCAAGCCGGGGCTCCCGGTGGAATACCTGCAGGTGCCTTCACCGTCGATGGGCCGCAACATCAAAGTGGAATTCCAATATGGCGGACCCCACTCGGTCTACCTGCTCGACGGTCTGCGCGCCCAGGACGACTACAACGGCTGGGACATCAACACCCCGGCCTTCGAGGAGTACTACCAGTCCGGCCTTTCGGTGATCATGCCGGTCGGTGGCCAATCCAGCTTCTACAGCAACTGGTACCAGCCCTCGCAAGGCAACGGACAAAACTACACCTACAAATGGGAGACATTCCTGACCCAGGAAATGCCCCTGTGGATGCAGGCCAACAAGAAGCTCTCGCCGGCCGGCAACGCCGCGGTGGGCCTATCGATGTCGGGCGGCTCCGCACTGATCCTGGCCGCTTACTACCCGCAACAGTTCCCCTACGCCGCGTCGCTGTCGGGCTTCCTCAACCCGTCTGAGGGATGGTGGCCGACGCTGATCGGGTTGGCGATGAACGACTCGGGCGGCTACAACGCCAACAGCATGTGGGGACCGTCCACGGACGTGGCGTGGAAGCGCAACGATCCGATGGTCCAGATCCCGCGGCTGGTGGCGAACAACACCCGCATCTGGGTTTACTGCGGCAACGGCACACCCAGCGACCTCGGCGGCGACAACATGCCGGCGAAGTTCCTGGAAGGCCTCACCCTGCGCACCAACCAGCAGTTCCAGAACAACTACGCCGCCGCCGGTGGACGCAACGGAGTGTTCAACTTCCCGACCAACGGGACACACTCGTGGCCCTACTGGAACCAGCAGCTGGTTTCCATGAAGCCCGACATCCAACAGGTGCTCCTCAGCAGCGCTACACCCGCCCCGGAGACGCCCGCAGCGCCTGCGCCCGCGTCCTGAAAAGCCGGCATCGGCAGCAGCGCACCGGTCAGCGCTGCTGCCGATGCTTTCTGGCCGACCCGGCCGCCAGCAACGCGCGGCGGTCCTGGTGAAAATACGTGTAAGCGGTGGTCAACGCGCACACGAGCGCAGCCATCGCCAGCATCCAGGTCCCGTTGACGACCACGCTGATGAGCCCGCCCCCCGCGGCGCCCACGACAAAGCTGGCCAACAGCATGAAGTAACCGAGCCAGTCGGAGGCTTCTCCGCCGGCGATGTGGCGTTCGATGCCCTGCCCCATTTTGACCATCGTGCCGGTCACGTAGCTCAACGGGACCGACACCTCGCCATTCTTGACAAACGACGTGTTCAAAGTGCCGGTGCCGAAGGCCATCAGCACAATCGGCGCGAAGTCAAGGAGATTCTGTCCCCACCCTTCATCGATGACGTCCACCACGGTGGCCGCCACCAGGCTGAAAGTGGTCAGCACGGTCGGGCCGTGCGGATGGTCCACCCAGAAATGTCGCCTGCAAACTGACGCAACCACCACGCCGGCAACGAATGACACCATCAGCACCCCGGCGCTTACGGCAAGCCACGCTTGGTCCGTGAAATACCCCAGCACAGCGCGTTGTGCGTTCCCGGTCATGAAAACGACGAAGTAGCCCTCGGTGTGGGTAAACGAGATTGCCCCCAGCACACCGGCCAGTACGGCCAGCACCCACGACAACCGCGCTTCGCTGTTGAAAGTTTCACTCGCCACGCTGACATGCTGTCAGACACCCCCCGTATGCGCAGCGCAGCGGACTACGTGTAGGCCGAGGTGAGGCCTAGGCGGAGGTGAGCCGGGCGATGGAACGCAGCGGGATCGGCAACCATCCGGGTCGGTGCCGTGCCTCGTAACCCGCCTCATAGACCGCCTTGTCGAGCTCGTAGGCGGCCAACACCTGCGCCGAATCGCGCGGGTCGGTCCCCGACGCGGCGGCGTAGCCGTCGCAGAACGCGGTGCGATTGCGCTCGACCCACTCCCGGGCGCGAGCGGCCAACTGCTTGTCGTCTGCCTGGTCCACCAACGGTCCGTAGGCCGCGTACTCGAAGGACCGCAAAACGCCGGCCACGTCACGCAACGGTGAATCCGGTGCGCGGCGTTCTTCGAGCGGCTGCCCCGGTTCCCCTTCGAAATCGATCAGCAGCCAGCTTTCCGGGGTGCGCAACACCTGTCCCAGGTGCAGATCGCCGTGTACCCGTTGCACGGTGATCGTCTCCTCCGCGAGCTTGCCAAATCGCTCTTCGATCATTGCGGCGTACTCCTGCAGTTCGGAGACCTTCGCCACTGTCGACGACAGCCGCGACAGCACGCTGTCTACCGGGAAGGTTGCCTGCGCCGTTCCCAGGCACTCGGCCAGGGTGGCGTGCACGGAGGCAACGGCTTCACCGAGCCGGTGGGACTCACCGGCGAAGTCGCCGCCGACTTCGTGCGCATACAGGTCGCCCTCGGCGAACAGGTCACGAACGCTGGCCGTCGCCATCGCCCACCCTTCAGCGGCATTCGACGCGAATTCGGTCATCATGCCCAGGGGCCACGCCGTGTCGGGCGTACCGTCCGGGCCGGCCATCTCGTAGGTGCCGAGCAACCGGGCCACGTGCGGGTTACCGGCGCGGCCCAGCACCCGGTTCAGCTCGATATCGGGATTGATACCGCTGCTGACCCGACGGAACACTTTGAAGATCGCCTCTCGATCGAAGATCACGCTGGTGTTGCTCTGCTCGGCATCGGAGACGTGCGGTAACGCCTCCAGCGGCAGCTGGGCATCCGGTTCCCTGGCAAAGGTCACTTGTGCGCCGGACGAGGTGCGGACGGCCGCGGAGTCGATCAACGAGAGCAGGAATTGCGGCGCATCGGTGTCGTACAGGGCGTCGAAGCCGGTCCGGTCGCCGGCGGAGCCGATAGTGGCCACGCTGCTGTACTCGGAGACCGGCGCGGAATCCCATTGGACGATCACCTGGTAACGCTCCGAGGAACCATCGGTGTAGTCGGCGTCGACCAGCACCAGGTCGAGATCGTCCCGAAGCGGGACGACGACGCCGGCCTCGACCGACGACAGCTCCCGGTTGCGCCCGGCGTACCAACGTTGCTGGGGCAGCCACTCAATCCAGGGCAGCTTGGGGGGCAGGTTGGCCGACTGAGTCATG
>CAYNLB010000157.1:0-9096 GCA_964397935.1 uncultured Mycobacterium sp. | reverse complement strand
CACAGAAGAGTGTACGCCCCTCGGCCCGCGTCACCCTCGTCTATGCAGCGGGCGCGGCGATTAGCGACCTTCGCTTGCAGTAGCTATGCCCATGTCACATCCCAGAGGGGTTGGCCTCGCGGTGCGAATCGCCGGTTACAGCGGGGTGTGGCTGGCTCGAAGAGTCAAGAGATTTACCAAAAGTCGATCCTAAGCCGGGGTCGCAATATCACAACGTCGATTGCTCCGAACACCCAAAGCCCGACGCGCATTCGCGGACGAGTTGCCGCAACGCACTCGCATTCAATGGTTGCCCTGAAGCGTAGACCTCGCGCAAAAGGCGCCGCGCCTCCTCCTCAGAGCTCGACGGCGATAGCACGAACAAGACCGCGTCACGAGAATGCGTACCCAATAGGTAAATGGTGTCGCTGAAGACCAGCCGGTAGGGGTCGAGCGAAACCATTTCGTTGCGGCGAATAATTCGCGTCGGCGCGGGCAGCCACCCGTTCGGGTCATAAACGACTCGGTGCACCGTGCCGATCCATAAACCGAATACAGCGAGTAAGTCGGGCAGCTCTAGGCTCAGGTCCAAGCTCTTTGGCCACCAAGCGCCATCCACGGCGGCGCGGCTATTGTCGCGTTCGCACAGCGCCAATCGGGTCATGTTTGAAGGGGGGGAGAGAACATGCGCCACCGTGGCGCTCCCGTCTACTAATTTTGCCATCGCAGACGGCTACCGAAGCGGCACTCGACAAACCCACGATATCTTCAGCATAGCCTGCTGGAGGCGAGACTGGTGTACGAATCGCAGGTCGAGCTGAATCAGCCAAATTACATTCCAGCCGGCGACGGCATGAAGGTGATGGCGCTACGAGGACCATACACGTCAACGTGACTGAGTCGGCGCCCGACCGGCGCACCACAGCATTCGCTGCGCCGGTGAACCAAATGCCGTCCTATGGCGGCACATGAGCACATGGTGGCGTAACGTCACTAAAGAGCTGTTTCGTTGTCGGGGCTGGCTTCGGTCGTCATCTCGCGGACGCGATTCCTCCGTCGGCCGACTCGCGGGACGATCGCTTCTAACTGCGAAGGGTTGCCCCATGAAATCGCGGAGATCCTTTGGATGGTGTCGTTGCGCCGCAACAGAATTCGATAACCGACATCATCGGCGACTCTTTGGGGTTCGACAGGACCATTGCCTCCACGGCGGAGCCAACTTCGCGCATGACCAGTACGCCGGCGACGCGGCTGGCGAGCCCCGCGCGGCTTACTCTGGCTTCGGGGCTTGGCAACGAGATCGATGGAGCATGGTGGCCGCGGAGCGGGCTGATTTCGCGAGAGCTGCCTGACTTGGTATCTGTTTTGGACCTCCGTTTAGGTCGGGTCATCGACATCAACGTCAACTGGTCCTCGTTGCAACGCCCGCCGGATCTGGACTGGGACGGTCGGCGGGGTAATACATCAACACGTCATGACGGTTGTCCCGCGCATCGCGAGTCTCGCGCGCATTTACGGCTGCCGGCAACATTGTCCGCGTCGCCCGAGGTGAGGGGTCCAGCACGGATCACGCAATGCCGAGGGATTGACACCTGAAGCATGAGCCGAGCGACCATCGTTGATTCCCAATAATTTTGCGCCAGATCCGTCTGCATTGGCCTATACGCGGGTTGCCTTTTGTTCCGCACTGACCATTAGCAGGTCGTCGACGAGCGAGGCATTGTCTGGGCTGGCTGCGGTCATCATGATTGCGTGTGCCTGGTCTGGATCGGCACGCGGGGAAACTACCAGTAGCACGATTTTGTTGCGGTTGAGTCCGAGGACTTCGACGGTGTTGACCGGCTGGAGGCGATATCCGTCGAGTCGTACCGTTCGTCCGCCTGTCGCCAATTTTGCGGGTGGTTTTGCCCATTCTTCGTTCATGTTGTAGATCACGCGGCCAATCGGCCCGAGCCGAACTGACAGCACCGCCAGCAGATCCGGTAGCTCTGCCGTGAGATCCTCACTGTGCGGCCACCATGCCCCATCGACATACCCGCTCTGGGGCGCCTTGGGCTTTAGCCTCAAGCGCGGTGTGTGTACCGGTGGAGCGTGCCGGCGCCCGACATCCATGTGGTCTTGTTTCAGCGTCACAACGACGCTCCTGTCTTGGCCGTGCGACCGGCCAGATCATTCGAATCGGCGACGACATGGCTTTGAATAGTCAGGTACGAAGTATCGCCGATGATTCCTACACTACTCGGGTGGTCCAGAACGAGCCACGGCAAGCTGGTGGTCGCGGTTGGGCGCGCGTTCTCAGCGGATGGAAACGAGTTGGTCGATCGAATCCGTGGGCAAGTCGCCGGAAACCACGGCGGTCACCACCAGCTGGTTCAGCGTGATCGCCCCTTTGTGATTGTCGAGGAACGCGGTGTCGGAGGCGTCACGACCGGTGGCTATGCGCACCAGGGTTTGCCGCGGCGCTAACAGCGTCGCATCGACCACCCGCCATTGCCCCTCGACGAAAGCCTCGGCCACCGCGTGAAAGTCCATCGGGTGCACCCCCGGCGCGTACACCGACACCAGGCGGGCCGGGACGTTGACCGCACGTAGCAGCGCCACCACCAGATGCGCGTAGTCGCGGCACACACCTTCACCGGAGAGCAGGGTTTCCACCGCCCCATCGATCGGATCGCTCGAGCCGGGCACATAGTTCAGCCTGGTGCCCACCCACGAACTCACATTCTCCAACAGCGTCGCCGAATCACCGTAGGTACCGAATTCGGTTGCAGCGAAACCGTAGAACTTATCGGCCTCGGCGTAGCGGCTAGGTCGCAGATACATCGACAGGTCGTATTCGGTCACCGGTGCCGGATCGGTCTGACCCACGATCGTCGCGGCGTAGTCGACTTTCAGCGTGCCCACCGCCGCGTCGAACTTGTGGATGCGGTTGCCATGCACACCGCTGATCTCCAAGGGCTGGACGGGCCTTCCGTTCAAGACGAAGCTCAGCGATTCGAAGACCTCGGTGCGTGGATGCGGGGCAACAGCAATCTGAAATTCCAGCGTCGTGGGCGCGGTGATGTCGACTTCGATCTCGGCGCCCACTTCGCGTCTCATAGCGTGATAATGCGCCAGTCGTTACGGATTCGCCAGCCGTCCGGCGCCCCGGCACCGCCAAGATGCCGAAAATGAAATCGTCGGCGGCCCCCAGTGGATCCTCAGCGCGTCCGCCACTCCCGAGATCATCGTTGCCCACTGCACCGCCGGCAGTGGTCCGTGTTTGGTCTTCTATCTGTGTCGCATGTGGGATACGGTGGTGGTCAGCGACCGATTTGAGCAGGTTGCGTTCGTAGTCTGTTGCTAGATGGCCGTTGGTGCGCAACTGTGGTGTTAAGCAGTCAGCACCAGGCTGGCCGCCGTCGAAATCTTCACTGTGTGTGCAAACGCAGCACGGCTCTTCGATGGAGCCGGTATTCGGTGCGACCGCCGGTCTTGATGCCCCTCACCGGACAGTCACGGACTGCAGGGGTTATTCGATCCATGGCCCGGCGGCCTGATGCAGGAGGAACCGGCCGCCAACCGCGTTGGTTGCTAGCGTCCCTTTGTCCGCGACCAGATTGGAGTAGTGTGAAAACACATCGGCGGTATTCCGTTTGTGATCGTTCTGGGTCATGTCGTCGCCGATTCGATTAATCTGGCCGGTAGTGCGGTCAAGACGGGAGCGTCGCGATGACGCGAGGACAAGCCCGCGACAGCTCGAGGTGGGACGCCAACCGGGGCATCCGTACGCCGCGATTTCGGTTGAAGACCACGGCGCATGGCAGCGCGCATGTGGATGGCGCATGGTGGCCACACAGTAATGACCTGATGACGGAGCTGCCAGGCCTGATCGCGGTTCTGCCGAGGCGCCTGGGCGCGATCAGTTGTGTGATGTACAACAACACCGAATGGAGAATAGCGCCCGCCGAACTTGTGAGCGGCAAATCTGTCGTCCAGCTTGACGGACACCACGGCCAGCCGCCCAACACGGTCGAAGTCCTTGGCCCCAAAGGCAATAAGATTGTCGTGCTGGTTGTTCCGTTTCACATCGACCCCGATCAAGCGCACGGCATTGTGATGGCAGCCTCAGCGCCGGGCGATGCGTCAACCGTCGATACCCTGCTCATGATCAGCATTAAAGACCGGGAAAGCCGCACCAAGAGAGACGCCGCGCGGGAGCGCTGGGATTCGCAATGCCAGGCGAATCAGCCGATAGTCGGAATCGCCCCCCGACGCAGGTCTTCCCCCTACGGCCTTCACGCCTCCATCGCACCATAGCCTTAGGGACAAGATCACTATGACAAAAGACGACCCAGCATTCAAAGCGTTCAGCGACTTCGGTATTGACGACATCCCCGCCGAAGCGGCGGTTTCGCGACGTATGCTTCGACGACTCGAGGACATTGACAATTCGACAACCGTTGGCCCGACTACCGCGGCCGCGCGCGCCGCCTTGGCGTCCAGCGTCGTCGCACATGCCGTGGTCGAACTCGAGAATCAACTCATCGAATTGAAGAAGCAACTGGCACAGGCGAAGTAAACGACTCGTCACTGAGGAAGACGGCACCGCTCGGTGGAGTGATTGTGTTCGCGTCACTGTTGGGATGTGTTGGTTAGAAGGCTGTGGCTCAAGAAATTTCGTTGGGAAGGGGTGTGCGCTGATGGTCATGCGATTGTCGGGGACCGATGCGCTGTCGCTGCACACACAGAGCTCGAAGATGCCTGCGCACACGGTTACGCTGGTGATCATCGATGCATCCGATCAGCTCAGCCACCAGCGGCTACACCAACTGGTGGCCGCGTCGCTGCCACAGCTGGCGCGATTTCGCAGCCGACTGGTGACCAAGCCGCTGGGTGTGGGGCAGCCCGTGTGGGCCGAGATTGCCGACTATGACCCTTCTCCGCAAATTCATTGCGCAACGGTTCGCGCTCCTGGCGGTCAGCGCGAGTTCGCGGATCTCATCGCGTACTTGAGTACCGGGCGACAGGATTGCCTTAGCCGCCTGTGGGAAGCGTGGAGTATCAACGGACTGGCGGGCGGCCGGTGGGCGTTGGCGGTGAAGATGTCGCCTGCGCTGAACGACGGGGCCGCAGGGGCAGCGTCCTTGTGGCCGCGGCTGCTGACTACCCGACCGCATGCCGACCCGGCCAACAATCTGCCGCCCGAGCCGAGCTTAGGCTCGGCGCCTTCCGTCGGCGACCTCGTTACCGATGTGATGACAGAGATGGTCGAAAACCATGTCGCCGGAATGTGGCTGATCGCCGAGACGGTGTGTGGCGTGCTGCAGGCGGTAAGTGGTCGGCTACTTCGCATGCGCGTAGGCGCCCCGATAGCCCCGGTGGCAGCGTCGATGAGCATGCCGGTGCCGCACACAGTTTTCGACGCGCCGCTGACCAAGCGGCGTACGGTGGCCTTCGCCTCGATCCCGCTGGCAGACGTGAAGGCGGTCAGCAACGCGTTCGGGGGCAGCATCACCAACGTTGTTCTAGCTGCCTGCACACTGTCATTGCGCGCATGGCTGCAACAGCACGACAAGGTACCCGACGGTCCGCTGCTGATGCGGATGCCGTTCGAGCTACCAGCCACGGATCCCCCTAGGGTTGGCCGGGCTTTGACTGTCGGGCGGCTTCGCATCCCGGTACACCTCGACGACCCGGTGCAGGTAGTCGCCAACCTCCATACCGCCACCGAAAGACTGAACGCAATCCGCCGCTGTAGTAACAAAAATGGTCCTTCCACACTCGATTTAGCGACGATGGCTTCGCTTACCCCGGCGACCCTAGCTCGCGTGGCTATGCAGCTCTACAACCGATCAGGCCTGCGGAGCCAGCTCAAGCCGATCTGTCACGGCAGTGTCTCCTACATTGCCGGTGAGTCGGTGCCGGCATACTGTGCCGGCGCCAAGATCGTCGGCATGCATACCGTGGCGCCACTGGCCGAAGGCAGTGGGTTAAGCATCGCGCTGACCTCCCGCGGTGACGAGCTGGATGTGAGCGTGTGTGCGTGCCCCGATAATGTTCCTGCGGTCGACGATATCGCGACCGGGATCGTCCGCTCTGTCGATATTTTGGTAGCGGCCGCAAAGGAATTTCCTCGCGGGCAGGGTCGTTCCGTCGTCACAGAGCTGACGTCACACCCCGCGAATCGTTCACGCGGCCAGCCCCATTGACGGGCACAACAGAGAATGGAAGTTTGGCTCGGATCATGAGAATTCAGAGCGCCTTTCGCCATGATTGCCGGCTCCCGGCTGGCATGCTGTAGGGTTGTGACTAGTTCCCTGGGATTCTGTAGAAGCCACGTGGGGAGTTAGAGGCCGGGTCGCTACAGCGGCGCCGGCCTTGTCCATGCGCAGGTAAATCGCATTCACAGTACGAGTCGCGGCCCGGAAATCGCCGACTTCAGGCCCTCCCAGTCGGCCACGGTCCGCAGTCCCCTGGCACCGGGTGCGATGAGGTGCAAGGTTAAATCCGGTCACTATGAACTCGATGGCAGCACACGACGCGAACCCAAGTCGTCTCCGCCCCCACTGGATCGCCCTAATGTACCGTTGTTCCGGGCGAAGCACCACCATCGGATTGTCATCCAGCGGCTGACGCCATGTGGCCTGCGCTGCGTGGCCATCCGCAGCGTCATGGCGTTCGAGTTCTAAACCGCCGTGTTCCCACGGCAACTGATAGCATTGTCGGCCAGAGAGTCTGAGCTCACAGCTGAGGCGTTGCCTAACCCTAATAGGGCCGCTGTGATCGCCGATGACCTACGAGTAGTCAATCGGGAAATCAGCTGCATCGGGAATTCATTAGCAGCCTAGTTGATGTTCCGCCTGGTGAGTTTTTCCTTCACCCGCGTAGAACGTGTATCGCCTGGGACGTACGGTATGCGCCGGCGACGTCGGCCGGCGTGCCGCCCACCGGCCCGCGGAGCGATGGCTGCTTTCGTCGCCGAGCAGTCGCGATGTCCGGCTATCCCGTGCCCGGTAGTCGCCGCGGTTATAGCATTTCGGCGGTTGCCGGCAACGTTGGCGCTCAACCCCTACCCGGTGAGCGCCGTTATGAGTCACTGGGACAAAAGAATTCGAACGGCCTGCATCAGAGCTCACGCATCGCAGCTCAGCGGGAAGGAGGTGCCATGGCCGACGTCACGACGCCCGGGCTGACAACTGCGCAGGCCATCGACCGCCGCACGCAGGGTGGTCCCAACAAGCTGCCCACGGCGAGGCGGCCATCGATCGCCAAACGCCTGTTCAGGGAACTGACGCACTTCTTCGCCCTGCTACTGTGGGCGTCGGCGGCGCTCGCCTTCCTGGCGAAGCTACCTCAACTCAGTGCCGCGATCATTGCCGTGATCGTGCTGAACGGGGTCTTCTCGCTGATCCAGCAAGCGCGGGCCGACCGGGCAGCCGACCGGCTCCAGGAAATGCTGCCGACCCGCGTCACGGTCTGGCGCGACGAGGCCCGGCGCGTCATCGAGGCCGAAGACGTGGTTGTCGACGACGTCCTGCTGCTCGAAAGCGGCGACCGGGTGCCCGCCGACGCTGTGGTGCTCAGCCAGAATCGGTTGCTCGTCGACTCCTCCATGCTCACCGGCGAGAGCGAAGCCAGCGCCGTCGTCGAAGGCGACGCGCTCTTCGCGGGCACCTTCGTCGTGGAGGGGGACTCGCGCGCCCTGGTCACCGGGATCGGCCAACAGACCCGCCTGGCCGGCATCAGCAGGCTGACGACGTCCACCGCGAAACCGGACACTCCGCTGACGCGCGGGTTGCGCGGCGTCGTGCGGCTCATTGCGGCGATCGCGATCGGCGTGGGCCTCCTGTTCCTGCTCGTCTCCGTACTCGTGGGCAACCCGATCCAGCAGGCCTTCGTGTTCGCCATCGGTGTCACCGTCGCGTTGGTCCCGGAGGCACTGTTACCCACCGTGACACTGTCGCTCGCCTGGGGTTCGGAGCAGATGGCGAAGCGGAACATCTTGGTCCGCAACCTCGAGGCCGTCGAGACGCTCGGCTCCACGACGTTCATCTGCACCGACAAGACGGGAACGCTCACCCGCAACGAGATGACGGTGGTCGAAGCCTGGACGCCCGCCGGCTCGCTGACCATCGAAGGCGCCGGCTACGGGCCGACGGGCCGACTCGCGTGGTCCTCACCCACCGCGGAGGAGTCCGTTCGCCGGCTCGCCCGGGCCGGGGAACGCTGCTCCACCGGGTACGCCGAAGAGATGGACGGGCAGTGGCGGGCTCACGGAGACCCCATGGAGGCCGCCCTCGACACCCTCGCCCGGCGACTGGGCATCGACACGGTCGAGGACCGACGTACCGGCTCCGCCGAGCTGCGATTCCCCTTCGATCCCCGGCTGCGTCGCATGGCCGTGGTGCTGGCCGAGGAGATCGTGGTGAAGGGAGCCCCGGACGCCGTGCTTCCGCTGTGCGGTAATGACCCGGCGGCGCACCGGGCGGTGGACACCCTCACCGCCCGTGGGCTGCGGGTACTCGCCATCGCCGCGAGCCCGAGGAACGGCCGTACGCCCGGGCACCAGCAGGAGTGCGACCGCGGGGTGCGACTGCTGGGCCTCGTGGCGCTCGAGGACCCGCCGCGTGACGACATCTCCTCATCGCTCGACGCCTGCCGCGCGGCCGGGGTGAAAGTGGCGATGGTGACCGGTGATCATCCGGCCACCGCCACGGCCATCGCCAACGAGGTGGGGCTGCGCTCCACCGACGCGCCGGTGCTGTCGGGAACGGCGCTACCCGAGGACGAGCAGCATCTCGCCGCCTTACTCGACCACGATGGGATCGTGATCGCCCGGGTCTCTCCCGAGGACAAACTCCGCATCGCCCGCGCGCTTCGCTCACGGGGCCACGTCGTGGCGATGACGGGCGACGGCGTCAACGACGCCCCAGCGCTGCACGAAGCCAACATCGGCGTGGCCATGGGCCGATCCGGCACCGACGTCGCCCGCGAGGCCGCCGACCTGGTGCTACTGGACGACTCCTTCGCCGGCATCGTGGCTGGCATCGAGCAGGGCCGCGCCACCTTCGTCAACATCCGCCGGTTCCTGACCTACCACCTCACCGACAACGTTGCCGAGCTCGCACCTTTCCT
>CAYNLB010000156.1:8129-9197 GCA_964397935.1 uncultured Mycobacterium sp. | reverse complement strand
CAAGAAGGCTCCCGCCAAGAAGGCCACGGTCAGGAAGGCCGCTGCCAAGAAGTCGGCGACGAAGGCTCCGGCCAGGAAGGCTGCGGCAAAGAGGCCGGCCAGCAAGGCTCCTGCCAAGAAGGCGACCGCGCGCCGCGGCCGTAGGTAAGGCAGCGGTTAGGTTCTACACGCAGATACCCTTTGGGTGGCAGCGATGCCCCCGAAGGGTATTCGCGTGTCAGGCCCGCACGTTGGCGGCCAGTGCGCCCCCGATGTGGTCGGCCGCCACCAACCGGCCGGCCGACAGCGAAAGTACCCACGCACTGCCCTTGTGGTTGCGGGATTTGTCGGGGCGCACTCCGTCGCGTTCGCACCACCAGGCGATCAGGCCCGGGATCACCTTGCCCTGGGTGCAGATCACCGGTGTGCCATCCTGCTCCGCGATACGCAACATCCGGTGGCGTCCGCGCTTGGGGTTCTTGGCGTAGGACTCCTCGGTCAGCGTGGGCTCGTTGTGGACGGTCACACCCAATTCTTCGGCGAGCGGTGCGACCGTCTGGTGGCACCGCAGGCGGTCAGCCGCGTACACGTCGGTAGCGCCGAAAGCCAGCAGCTGCGGAACCAGTGCTTCCGCCTGCGCACGTCCCCGCTTGTCCAGGGGCCGCTTGGCGTCATCACCCTTGAAGCGTGATTTCCGGCCGGCGGTGCCGTGCCGGACCACCAGTACGGTGTGGGTGTTTGCAGGCTTTTTGCTGAAGTGGCGCAACATCTTTCGGTCATGCGGATAGCTGATTTTCTTGAGCGCGTCGGCGACTGGGAGCCAGACCAGTTCATCCACCTCGTTGCCCGGTGTGAACTCGCCACCGGTGCTGCGCGCTGCCCAGTAGTAGACCTTCTTGACGCCCTGATCGATCGGGTAGCTCACCATGTCGAGCCGCCTGCCCAGGATGGCGTGGTGGCCTGTCTCCTCGAATACTTCGCGCACCGCGGCGACGGGTGTCGTCTCGCCAGGGTCGACTTTGCCTTTGGGCAGCGACCAGTCGTCATAGCGGGGCCGATGGATCACGGCGACCTCGACGCCCGGTTCGG
>CAYNLB010000156.1:0-8029 GCA_964397935.1 uncultured Mycobacterium sp. | reverse complement strand
TCGACGCCCGGTTCGGATGGATCTGCGCCCGGTCGCCACAGCACCGTGCCGGCCGCGTATACGATCTTGCTTCCCGAGCGCCGGCCGGAGGGCGGGTTCGGGATCGACACCTTCACTCCTGCAGGTCAATTCGGTGAGGCTCGCGCACGGTAGGTGGCGACCTGCAAAGCTACCACACAGCCTCAGGGGCTCCGGTGCAGCTCCATCAACGAAACCTGGTGGTCACGTACGGTCTGGCCCTCTTGTGGCGACGCGGTCCATTGCCCGTCGGGCCCGAGCTCCCAGCACCGGGTGGCCGGATCCAACGCGGATTGGAACAGATCATCCAGCTGGGCCGTGAGCCTGGGGTCCTTGACCTGGGCCAGCACCTCGACGCGCCGATCGAGATTGCGGTGCATCATGTCGGCACTGCCGATCCAGAATTCGTTGATGTTGCGGAAATGCATGATTCGCGAGTGCTCGAGGAACCGGCCGAGGATCGAGCGGACGTAGACGTTCTCCGAAAAGCCTTCCGTGCCCGGGCGCAGCGCACAGATGCCGCGCACCACCACCTCGACCCGCACCCCGGCCTGCGACGCCCGATACAGCGCATCGATGACCTGCTCGTCGACAAGAGAGTTCATCTTGAGGCGGATCCGCCCGTTCCCGCGTTCTTGGTGCGCGGCGACCTCGCGTTCGACGCGCTCGATGATGCCCGCGCGAATTCCGTGCGGGGCCACCAACAGGTTGCGGTAGGACAACTTACGCGAATAACCGGTCAGCGAATTGAACAAGTCGGTCAGGTCGGCGCCGATATCCGGGGCGGCCGTCAACAAACCGACATCTTCATATAGCCGCGCCGTCTTGCTGTTGTAGTTGCCGGTACCGATGTGGCAATACCGGCGAATCGCCGAACCCTCGCGGCGCACCACCAGGCAGGTCTTGCAGTGCGTCTTCAGCCCGACGAGCCCGTAGACCACGTGCACGCCCGCTTGCTCCAGCGCGCGCGCCCATCGGATGTTGGCCTGCTCGTCGAAGCGCGCCTTCAGCTCGACCAAAGCCACCGCTTGCTTTCCCGCCTCGGCGGCTTCGATCAGCGCCCGGACTATCGGCGAATCACCGGATGTGCGGTACAGCGTCTGCTTGATCGCCAGCACGTTGGGATCGGCGGCGGCCTGCTCGATGAATCGCTGCACGCTGGTGGAGAACGAGTCGTAGGGATGGTGCACCAGCACATCGCCTTCGCGCAGCGTGGCGAAGATACTCTTGGGCGTTTCCCGGTCGGCGAAGGCGGGGGGAGTGCCCGGGACGAACGCCGGGTCTTTGAGCGCCGGACGGTCCTGCCCGTAGATCTGCCACAACGATGACAGGTCCAGGAGGCCGGGCACTTCGATGACGTCACCGGGATCCACGTCGAGCTCCCGCAGCAGCAACTCGAGCATGCTCTCGGTCATGTCGTCGGCGATCTCGAGCCTGACCGGCGACCCGAACCGCCGGCGCGCCAACTCCCGTTCCAGCGCCTGCAACAAGTCTTCGTCGCGGTCCTCTTCGACCTCCATGTCGGCGTTGCGGGTGATGCGGAAAGCGTGATGTTCGACGATCTCCATGCCCGGGAAAAGCTCCGGGAGGAAGGCGGCGATCAGCTCTTCCATCGGCAGGTAGCGAATGATGGTGCGCTCGTCGGCGCCATCGCCGGCACCCGGGCCGACGAGTTCGACGAAGCGATCGACGTTGTCGGGAACCTTGACCCGGGCGAAGTGCTGGCCACCGTCCTCGGGTTGCCGCACCATGACTGCCAGGTTCAGGCTCAACCCGCTGACGAACGGGAACGGGTGAGCGGGGTCCACGGCCAGGGGCGTCAAGACGGGGAAGACCTGCTCGGTGAAATAGGTCGACAGTTCGTCGCGCTCATCCTGATCCACGTCGGCCCACGTCACTATGTGAATGCCCTCCTCGGCGAGCGCCGGCCGCACCGAATCGAGGAAGACCCGCGCGTGCCGGGTCGCGATGCGCTGGGTCTGCTCGCCGATGAGTGCCAATTGCTCACGCGGCGTCAGGCCGTCGGCAGACAGGACCGACAGTCCCATCTCGTCGCGGCGCTTGAGCCCAGCCACCCGCACCATGTAGAACTCGTCGAGGTTGGAGGCAAAGATCGCCAGAAACTTGGCCCGCTCCAACAACGGCAAGGAGTTGTCGTCGGCCAGCGCCAGCACGCGGGCGTTGAAGTCCAGCCAGCTCAGTTCCCGGTTGAGGTAGCGGTCCTCGGGCAGGTCGGTGATCGCTGCCGAAGTCGCGGCGGGCGGCGCTGCCACAGTCGAGTCGCCGGGATGCCAGATGTTCTCGTCGGGTCGCGCCTGCGCTTCGATTTCAGTCACCCTGCGATCATTGCGTATCAGGCGCTTGTCCTGCTACCGGTCGGCGGACATCCATTCGCCGTTGGGCTGACATTCACCCTGGGGACAGTTCGCCTCCCCTGGGCTGTAGTCAAAGCTGTGCGATGGCCCGCGCGGTGGCCGCCCCGACCCCGAGTCGGCGCGCGGCAGCCAGGTCGGCGGGAGTGTCGACATCGCAGCGCAGGCCGGGCCATGCGCCGGTCAGCTCGATCGCACCCGAACGGCGGTGCCGTGCCGAGGAATCCGGCCCGAACTGCGGATCGAGCGGGCCGCCCAACGCGAAGAGCGCCGCGGTTCCCGTTGTCAGCCGGTCAGCGACGAAGCTGCGCCGGTGGCGGCGCGCGGCGGCAATCGCCTCGGCCAGCTCCTGAGTCTGCAACGCCGGCAGATCGCCCTGCAGCGCAACGACATTGGAAAACGATCCGGCCACCGCATGTGCCGCGGCGGCGATTGCGTTGTTCAGTGGGTCATGATGGCCCTCGGGCGTCGGGTCGGTCAGCACATCAGCACCCAGCTCGGCTGCTGCGGCGGCCGCGGCTTCGTCGGGGGTGATGACGGTGATCGAGCCCAGTGATCCCACGCGTCCCGCGGCGGTCAGCGTGTCGACCAACATGGCCAGCACCACATTCTCCCGGGTCCGCGCCGAAAACACCGGGGCCAGCCTGGTCTTGGCCGCCGTCAACCGCTTGACCGCGATGATCAAGGCGATATCACCCGTTCTGTCGGCTCGTGCGCCGCTCATGAAGTGTCATCCTGCCAGCGACGCTTCGCACATGGTCACGAGCGTCGTGCCGGCCAGCGTGACGCCCGGTCCCTCCCTGATCTAGGGTGTAGCGGCTGCAAGTGACGCGTGGACATACCAAATACGACGGCAGACCGGAGACGACAGCTCGGGGGTGGTGAATGGCCGGCACATCGAGCGCCGTTGCGGTCATGGGTGCCGGTGCGTGGGGCACGGCGCTCGCCAAGGTGCTCGTTGAGGCGGCCGGACCAGAAGCAGAAGTCACCCTGTGGGCCCGGCGATCCGAGCTCGCCGAGCAGATCAATACCACCCGATACAACCCCGATTACCTGCCCCGCACGTTGCTGCCGCCGGGCATCCGTGCCACCGCCGACCCGGCAGAGGCGCTCACCGGCGCGTCAACGGTGTTGCTGGGAGTGCCGGCGCAGACGATGCGGACCAATCTCGAGCGGTGGGCGCCGTTTTTGGGTACCGGTGCGACTCTGGTCAGCCTGGCCAAAGGCATCGAGCTGGGCACCCTCATGCGGATGAGTCAGGTCATCGTCTCGGTGACCGGCGCAGAACCTGCTCAGGTCGCGGTCGTTTCGGGGCCGAACCTGGCCAGTGAGATCGCCGAATGTCAGCCCGCCGCCACCGTCATCGCGTGTAACGACTCCGGACGCGCCGTTGCGTTGCAGCGCATGCTGAACACCGGCTACTTCCGCCCGTACACGAACAGCGACGTGGTCGGCACCGAGATCGGCGGGGCTTGCAAGAACGTCATCGCACTCGCATGCGGTATGGCGGCCGGCGTCGGGCTTGGTGAAAACACCGCGGCGGCGATCATCACCCGGGGGCTGGCGGAGATCATGCGGCTGGGGATCGCGCTCGGCGCCAAAGGCGCGACGCTGGCCGGGCTGGCCGGTGTAGGTGATCTGGTGGCCACCTGCACGTCGCCTTATTCGCGCAACCGTTCGCTGGGCGAACGGCTGGGCCGGGGCGCGACCATCCAATCGGTACTGCACGGTACTGCCGATGGCGGCGACGGCCACGTCGTCGAAGGGGTGACGTCGTGCGAGTCGGTGCTGGCCCTGGCGTCCAGTTACGACGTCGAAATGCCACTGACCGACGCCGTGCACCGGGTCTGTCATAAGGGGCTCTCGGTGGACGAGGCGATGACGCTGCTGCTGGGCCGCAGCACCAAGCCCGAGTAAAGCCCCAGGTAGCGGGTCGACGCCCGACCCGGGGACGGACCACCCGGTAGCCTCTTGAAGTTGTGAATGCCAGCGAGCGGTCGGCGCAGGGCCTCGGGACACCGGGTGACCGGGTGCGCGTCGCCGTTGTCTTCGGCGGGCGCAGCAACGAGCACGCCATCTCGTGTGTGTCCGCGGGCAGCATTCTGCGCAATCTCGATCCACGGCATTTCGAAGTGTTCGCCATCGGCATCACCCCGGAGGGTTCCTGGGTACTCACCGATGGCGATCCGGCTGCCCTGGCGATCACCGACCGGCAGCTGCCGGAGGTGAGCGCCGCCTCGGGTACCGAACTGGTAATGGCGGCGGATCCGCGGCGCAGCGGCCAGTTGGTCTCCCTGGCTTCCGGTGCCGGCGAGGTCTTGGCGTCCGTCGACGTGGTATTCCCGGTGCTGCACGGCCCTTATGGAGAGGACGGCTCCATCCAGGGCCTGCTGGAACTTGCCGGTGTGCCCTACGTCGGGGCCGGCGTGCTGGCCAGCGCCGCCGGCATGGACAAGGAGTTCTCCAAGAAGCTGTTCGCCGCCGAAGGCCTGCCGGTCGGCGCATACGCGGTGCTGCGCCCGTCGCGGTCGACCCTGCAACCCGAGGAATGCGAGCGGCTGGGTCTGCCAGTGTTCGTGAAACCCGCACGGGGTGGCTCTTCCATCGGCGTCAGCCGGGTATCGAGTTGGGACCAGCTGGCCGCCGCCGTAGCGAATGCCCGCCGGCACGATCCGAAGGTGATTGTCGAGGCGGCGATCAGCGGACGCGAGCTGGAGTGCGGCGTGCTGGAAATGCCGGACGGGACGGTGAAAGCCAGCACATTGGGGGAGATCCGGGTGGTTGGTGTGCGGGGACGCGAGGATCCGTTTTACGACTTCGCGACCAAATACCTCGAGGATGCAGCCGAATTGGACGTGCCCGCAAAGGTCGACGACGACATCGCCGACGCCGTGCGCAACTTGGCGATCCGGGCCTTCAGAGCCATTGACTGCCAGGGACTGGCCCGCGTCGATTTCTTCCTCACGGACGACGGGCCGGTACTCAACGAAATCAATACGATGCCGGGGTTCACCAAGATCTCGATGTATCCGAGGATGTGGGCGGCCAGCGGCGTGGACTATCCCACCCTGTTGGCGACGATGGTCGACACGGCATTGGCCCGCGGCGTGGGCCTGCGTTGACCGGCCTTTAACCAACCGGAGCCGGGTCGATGGGCACCGCCGCGATGGCGTGGTCGATCACCTCGGAGAGCTGCTGAATCGGCGTCGGGCCCGAACCCGACGGCAGTGTGAGAGCCACATACACCGGCCGGTCCACCGTGTACCAGGTGGATCTGCCCGCGTCACCGGTGGATTGCTGTTCAGCGGGCACCCGGAACCACTGCACCCGGTCAACGATCTGGATCGGAGATCCCATCACGAACTCGGCGGGACGGTCGAGCCCGCAGCGCAGCACAACGGGCGCACTGTCCGGTCCGGTCCGCCATGCGGCCGCGCCCTGGGGTGCCGGTTGCGCAACGGGTGCGCGTTGATAGTCCCCGAGCCGCTGCGGCAGCGCCTCGCTGAGCGCCCGACATGCGGCGCTGCCGGCCTGCGGCGCCGGAACGGCGGGAAGGACGACCGGCCGCGGTGGCGCATTGCGGTTGGCCGCGATCACCAGGATCACGCCGATCGCCGCGACGGCCAGCGCCACCGCGGCGATGATCACCGCACGCGGTGGTCCAGTGTCGGCATCCGGATCGCCCATCGCCGCGCGTGTACCTCCCGTCTCTTACACACTCGCCCCGCTCGCCCCTCGCCGTCGCGTGGCCGGGGCGCCCCGGGCCGCGAACGCGGCCCGCATCGTCACAGGGCTTTACACTGGCGCGGTCCGCACGTGCGGGCAGGGACTCAACCTACTCCCAGGCCAGGTGACCGTGCCGGGGCCCTCACGCTGCAGGAGGTGGCGTGCGCGACCATACCTTCGGGGCATCGGGCGAATCCCCGACACTGCGGCAGCTCGGTGAGTTCGCTGTGATCGATCGCTTGGTGCGGGGCCGCCGACAGCCGGCTGCGGTCATGCTGGGGCCGGGTGACGACGCGGCGGTGGTAGCGACGCACGACGGGCGCGTCGTGGTATCGACCGACATGTTGGTGCAGGATCGGCACTTCCGGTGGGACTGGTCGACACCCCACGACGTTGGCCGCAAGGCGATCGCCCAGAACGCCGCGGACATCGAGGCGATGGGCGCCCGGCCGGCGGCTTTCGTGGTCAGCCTGGCCGCGCCCGGCGACACGCCCGCAGTGCGGGCAGACGCGCTAGTCGACGGCATGTGGGACGAGGCACAGCGCATCGGCGCCGGTATCGCCGGCGGCGATCTCGTCAGCTGCCCGCAGTGGGTGGTCTCGGTGACGGTGCTGGGCGACCTGTACGGGCGCGCGCCGGTGTTGCGGTCCGGAGCTAGAGCCGGCTCGGTGATCGCCGTCGCCGGTGAACTCGGCCGTTCGGCGGCCGGGTACACCTTGTGGGGCAGAGGGATTGCGGGATTCGACGAGCTGCGGCGCCGCCATCTGGTTCCCGAACCGCCCTATGGCCAGGGGGCGGTGGCCGCCGCCGCGGGCGCGCAAGCCATGATCGACGTCTCTGACGGTCTGGTCGCCGACCTGCGGCATGTTGCCGAGGCGTCCCGGACCAACATGGATCTGTCCACGGCGGCGCTGGCCGCAGACCACGACGTCCTCGCCGAGGCCGCCGCCGCTGCCGGTGTCGACCCCTGGCAGTGGGTGTTGGGCGGCGGTGAAGACCACGCCCTGGTGGCCTGTTTCGCCGGTCCTGCGCCGGTCGGATGGCGCGTCATCGGGCGGGTTCTCGACGGGCCGGCCCAAGTCCTCGTCGACGGCCAAGAGTGGAACGGCTACGCCGGCTGGCAGTCGTATGAGCGTTAGGGTAGCGCGGTGATCGTCGACGTGATGAGGAGAGGGCTGCGATGACGGCGCGCCCATTGAGCGAACTCGTCGAGCAGGGCTGGGCGGCCGCGCTCGGGCCGGTGACCGATCAGGTTGCGCAGATGGGGCAGTTCCTGCGGGCCGAGATCGCGGCCGGACGGCGATATCTGCCGGCGGGACCGAATGTCTTGCGTGCCTTTACTTTCCCATTCGACGGCGTCCGGGTCCTGATCGTCGGCCAGGACCCGTACCCGACCCCGGGACACGCTGTGGGCCTGAGCTTCTCGGTGGCCCCCGGCGTGCGTCCGCTGCCCCGCAGCCTGGCCAACATCTTCGACGAGTACACCACCGACCTGGGCCATCCACAGCCCTCGTGCGGCGATCTGACGCCGTGGGCGGAGCGCGGTGTGCTGTTGCTGAACAGGGTGCTGACGGTGCGCCCCAATAATCCGGCATCGCATCGGGGCAAGGGCTGGGAAGTGGTGACCGAGTGCGCGATCCGTGCGCTAGCCGGGCGTTCGCAGCCGATGGTGGCGATTCTGTGGGGCCGTGACGCGTCCACGCTCAAACCCATTCTGGCCGACGGCAATTGCGTGGCAATCGAATCGCCGCACCCCTCGCCGTTGTCGGCGTCTCGGGGATTCTTCGGCTCCCGCCCGTTCAGCCGCGCCAACGAGCTCCTGGCGAAAATGGGCGCCGACCCGATCGATTGGCGGTTGCCCTGACCGAGATGACGGCCTTGCGGGCGCACCGCCGGGGCGGCCCGAGGAGCTG
>CAYNLB010000155.1:2131-9495 GCA_964397935.1 uncultured Mycobacterium sp. | reverse complement strand
TCGTCAACATGGTGGGCACCGACCGGGTGGTCTTCGGATCCGACTGGCCGCACCCGGAAGGCCTGAAGGATCCCATCTCCTTCGTCGACGAGCTCGAAGGCTTCAGCCAGGAGGACATCGAGAAGATCATGGGCGGCAACATGATGAAGTTGATGAAGGTTTCCGCGCCGGCTTCGAAGAAACCGGTCTCAGCCTGATCGACGGCCGGTCGCTCCAACCCCAAAGTTGCAGTGGCCCAGGGTGGTAACGCACTGGGCCACTGTTGTCTCCTTACACCGCAGGTCCATTGCCTCGCGAACGGGCAGCTTCTTCCGTTGGCGACGATGTACGGACCGGTTCGTCGTCTCCGAAGACCGAGACGATTCCCTTGGTCTCGCACACCGCAAGACGAACGTCATCGGGTGTTCGGTGACCGTGCTCACGCAGGATCGCATCCAGGTCGGCGCGGGTGATCTTGCAACGCTTCAGGTTCCGTTGATCCAGTCGGCCGTCGCGGATCAGCACCCGCACCGGCGGATCGACAAGGCGGCGCACCCAGGGTATGAAGCGCAGGCGCGCGACGAGGTCGTGCGCGACGATCAGGGCCAGCAGGGCGGCGGTCCCGGTCAGCCAGGACGTGTGGGGAGCCGTGGCGGTGCGACCCACGATGGCGCCGACCGCCACACCGGTGACCCAGTCGAACGGGGTGAACTCCGCGATGGTGCGGCGCAGCGTGAGCCGGAATGCTGCGGCAGCGGTAAGGAACAACGCAATCGCCTTCAGAGCGGCGAACGCCGCCGGCCGCCATCCACCGACCAATTCCAACAGCAGATCCCGCATCACAACCGCCCGCTTTCCCGAACGGGCCAAGGACCGCGACATGGCTGACATCGCACCGTACCGTTCACCACTTCACCTCCTTGCCTTGATGGAGCCGCCGCGACAAGGCCCGGCGGATCACTTAGCTCAGGGATTGTCCGCGGTCGCGGTTGGGGAAACCTATATCCGGTTCGAGGCGGAGCCGCGGACATATACCGCCCAGGTCAGCACCGCGAAGCCGACGTAACACCCCAAGAAGATCCACAGTGCCGGTGTCTCGGTGCGGGCGCTGAGGTAGGACTGGCGCAGCACGATGTCGATGAGGAAGCCGCCGAACGCGCCGATCGAGTCGGCGAATCCGACCATCGCTCCCCCGACGTTTTTCGACCACTGTTTGCGCTCGTCTTCGCTGAGGTCCAGCGAGCGACTGCGGTCCTCGAAGGCCGACGGAATCATCTTGTAGATCGATCCATTGCCCGCGCCGGCCAGGATGAACAGCAGGATGAAGCCGACGGCGTAGGGGACGACAGCGGCCGTCACGAACTGGCCACCATTGCTGTCAGACACGGTGCTGCCCCAAACCAGCAGCCCGGCAGCGAAAATCATGCCGACGAAGACGGCCAGGGTGACACGGCCGCCGCCGAGGCGGTCGGACAGCTTGCCGCCGTAAATGCGGGACAGCGACCCGAGCAGCGGCCCGAGAAAGGCAATCTGTGCCGCGTGCAGCGACGCCTGCGCCGCGCTCTGCCCGGCATCGCTGAACTTCATGTGCAGCACCTGGCTGAGCGCGAAGGAAAACCCGATGAACGAGCCAAAGCTTCCGACGTACAGCAGCGAGAGCACCCAGGTGTGGCTCTGTCCGAGCATGGTTTTCATGGCACCGAAATCGACTCGGTAATCCTTGATGTTGTCCATGAAAAAGAAAGCGCCGACGCTGGTGATCGTCAGCAGCAGCATGTAAGTTCCGGACACCCAGTACGGCTGCCGATGGCCGGCAACGGCGATCACCAGCAGGCCGAACAACTGGATCGCCGGCACGCCGATGTTGCCGCCGGCGGCGTTGAGTCCCAACGCCCAGCCCTTGAGACGCTGCGGATAGAAGGCGTTGATATTGGTCATCGACGCGGAGAAATTGCCGCCGCCGAGTCCGGTCAGTGCCGCGCAGATCAGATAGGGCCACAGCGGCAGGCCGGGGTTGGCCAGCAGCCAGATCGTGCCGGCGGCGGGAATCAGCAACACGAGCGTGATTGCCACCGTGAAATTGCGGCCCCCGAAGATGCCGATGCCGACCGTGTAGGGGATGCGCATCAGCGCTCCCATCAGCGTGTTCACGGCGAGCAGCAGGAACTTGTCGCCCGCCGAGAAACCGTATACCGACTCCGGCATGAACAGCACCAGCACCGACCAGAACGTCCAGACGCCGAAGGCGACGTGGTCGGTCGCGATCGACCAGGCCATGTTGCGGCGGGCGATGCGCCGATTGCCATCTTCCCAGGCCTTCGTGTCCTCCGGGTTCCAGTCCAAAAGGTCATGCGAGTGAGCCATGAAAACTCCCGTGCGATCCCGGAACAACTTCGATGTCACTGGAGTGCCCGAGAATCACGCCGGAAAACGCCGCATCTGCGACGTTCCGCGATCGCCCTCGTTGCGATCAGAGGAACATCGGCGCCGAGGCATCTCGCAGTCAAGAACTGCGGCGCCGACAGCGGGCTATGGGCGTGCCGAAAAGGCGGTAGTCGTCGCCGGTATCGATCTGCGGGTCGATCCCCTGCTGGAACAGGACGATGATGTCCGAGCCGCCGAACTGGAAATACCCGAACTCCTCGCCCTTGGCCATGTGCGTGCCCTCGATGGAGGTGAGGACTACCGACGCCACGTGCGCCATCCCCACCGGGATGACCGCGACGATGCCGATGTCGCCCGCATCGGACGTCGAGGTGTCGATGGTGACCACCCCCCGGTTCTGGAAGAACTCATATCCGGTGGTGGCGGCATCGCTGGCTTTGAAATCGTGGTCCTCGATGAGCGCCTGCAGGAAAACTTGCCCGCTGATATTGAGGGATTCTTTGATCAGGCCCGACACCGGCAGGTGGTAACGGTGATAGGACGACGCCTGCAGCATGTAGTGGACGAACGTTCCGCCGGCGAAGCTTTCGCTGTAGGCGCTACCCTCGATCAGCTGTTTGATGTTGCCGAAGGTCTGCTGTTTGACGGTTGTGGGCGGCACATTGGAGTCGCCATCGATGTCGTAGGCACGCTGGAAAACGCAGTCGGCCGGTGCGGCAACCACGAGATTGTTCCCCGGCTCCGCGATGGGGCGTAGCCCGCCGTTGAGTTGCCGGGCGAAGAATTGGTTGTACGTCAACCAACCGCTGGGCATGTTCGGCTTGCCATCGATCAGCGATTCATGCACCCGGTATTCGGGCGCGTAATCGATAAAGGACTGTAGGGTTTCCCAGCTGAAGGAATCCGGGGCGTCGAGAAAGCTGCCCCACTGACGCGCGAACTCCGTCATCCAGGCGCGGAAGCTCTCGGAGTTTTGCGGTGCTCCTCCCTCGACGTCCTGGTCTACCAGAAAGTAGAAATGCGCCAACCGGTCGTCGACCTCCTTGGCGTATCGCTGGTCAGGCTTTATGCCCTGCCATGCTTTCGCATCGGACTGACGTGGCACCCACCTGATGAAGCCCCGCAGATAATCCATGTACTGAGCGATGTTCTGCGGCCATTCCAGCGCGTCGAACAGGTCGGCATTCAGTTCGGCTTCGGCCAACCCCCGCGCCTTCACCAACGATCGCTCGAGCGAGTCGACAATGCCCTCTTCCTTGTCGAGGAGATTTCGGAGGTCTTGAATGACGGTATCCGGCTGGGTCATGTGGCTTCTCCTCGTGTCTGATCCTCGTACGAAACCCCACATAGACATACCCGTAGCACGCCAAACTAACGCAGCGTCGGTGGCTGTAACGCCAAAAGCCGCGCACGGGTGTGCATGCGCTCGCACCGGTGGCGGAGCATCTCGGGCTGAACCAAACGAAACGCCCCGCCGACGCGATCCTTGGCCCGCGGGCTGGTGCGCCGACGGTTGCACATGATTGGACCGCAGAGGAATTCGTCGGTGGGAGCTATACGGCTTTCAATCGCACCCGCTAAGACCATTCGCGTTGCTACCGCCTCGGGCAAGCATCATCTGCGGGCGTAACTACCGAACCAGGTGTCGTCGGCATCGGTAACGGGGATATCGTGTGGAGCCGGACACAGCATCAAGGCCGACCAATTGTGATCGATGGATACATGCTTGACTGCCTCGACGCCAAACTGGCGGACGGCTCCGGCCAGCCAGTCCCGATTCACGTCGGTAGCCATCCGGTCCGGTTTCGGATAGCTCACCCACGCCACCCGGGCGGCGAGCGCCGCCGCATAGACGGTATCGAGTAGGCCCAAGTCGTCGCGACAAGCCACGAATCCGACGACCGCACCGGCCGAGTCGGGCTCCACGCCGTCGGCCATTGGCATCATCGAATCGCATTCGGGTGGCCCGTTGACGACCGCCAACCGACGGCCCGGCTCTATCCGCAGTTTTCTCTCCAGTTCTACGACCTCAGTCCAATGCATGGAAGTCTCACCGCCTCAATATCGTTGGCGCCAGCTAGGACTTCACGTGGCGTACCGCTGCGCGAGGGTGAAGATTCGCAATTGGGCGGAACGGGTTGCCGTCCGACGCACAGAGTCAGCATCCCAGTTTGCCGACAATATCGCGAAATGCGTTGACTTGTAGCCCAAGTGGCCAATCGGGAAACGGGGGCTTGGGCCGCTCGTCGCTTCGCTACGGACAGTCGGTACGGCTAGGATCCGCGGCTACGCCACGGCCGGTGTCGTCTACGTTGCAGATATCCTTCAATCCGTCCGTCATGCCGGTCCGGGAAATGCTCAATAACGTTGTCGGCGGCGTAGATTGGGATGAAGGGCAGCACGGCTGCTTGCTCGTCATCGAGACGCAAACTAGCGCAAGTACCATCCGGGGACTTGCGTAGAAGACTCATGGCAACACTCCGGATCGTGCGGCGCCGACGCCGCAACGGGCCTGCCCTTGCAGTCTCAAGACAGATGAAAAGCAAGTTATTCATAGCACAAACTCCGACCGCGCGGTACAGGGAGTTCAAACGCGAGCGAGCGGTATTAGCCGGGTTGCCTGGCTCAACAGCATTTTGCGGCATCGTCGGTAACGCATGACACCTGCTCCGCCTTGGGACACGACGGATGCCGACTCGACTCGAATCAGTGTGCCCGTCAGGGGGGATCTTGATGGAGGTCCTGGGTATCGGTCGGTGGCGGTGCGGGCCTGGTTATCGACCTTGGTTGCCGAGAGTCGATGGCAGCGGGTAGCGCAAACGAAAGTTTCTGTACGCGAAGGTCTCTATGCGCTAACCCGTGTCAGTGTCGATACGCTGCTGCTCGGCAACCTAGTTGTGTGTTGGTGGTGGTTGGGGCTGGAAGGGTTCATACCACCACCAGGCGGCGCGCTCACCGGTGGGCCCGGGACACGGCGCGACGGCGGGCGGGGCGAGGGTGGGCGCACGCGCCAGCGATCCCGCGCGTAGCGGTCGCCCGCGGCTGTCGGTGACGGTCAGATCGACTGCCGATCCGGTGATGGTGATCACGCCCCGGTGGTGCAGCCGGTGGTGATACGGGCAGACCAGCACCAGGTTGGCCAACTCGGTAGGCCCGCCGTCTTCCCAGTGCCGGATGTGGTGGGCGTGCAGGCCGCGGGTCGCCCCACAGCCGGGCACCGCGCACGCGGGCTGGCGGTGCTCGAGCGCGCGGCGAAGCCGCCGGCTGATCATCCGCGTCGTGCGGCCGGCGCCGATGAGCTCACCGTCGCGTTCGAACCAGACTTCGCATTTGGCATCACAGCTCAGGTAGCGGCGTTCGGCCGCGGTCAGCGCCGGACCCAGATGCAGCGCGGCCGCGCGCTGGGCCACGTCGAGATGCACCACCACCGTGGTGTGCTGACCATGGGGGCGCCGGGTGGCCTCGGCGTCCCATCCGGCCTCCACCAGACGCATAAACGCCTCCAGGGTGCCCGGCACCGGCGGCGCGTTCTGTGAGGCGGCCTCGCCCTCGCCGCGATCATGCTTCCACTGGGCGATCAGCGCCTCACGATGAGACGCCAGCGCCGCCTCGAACGTCGCCGCCTCGGGATGCCGAAGCGTGATCCGCCAACAACTGACCTGCTCGTTAGAGGTCTTGGTGATCGAGGGCTGCGGGTGCGGCCCAGACTCGGGTGCCGGTCGCGGTTCCAGCTTGACCGCGGTACGCAACTGGTTGACCGTGGCACACGCCGCCAACTGCGCGTAATGCGTATCCGATCCCTCACCGGCGCGCGCGGCGATCACACCAACCTGATCCAACGACAGCCGGCCCTCCCGCATGCCCTGGGCGCAACGCGGAAACGCCTCCAGCCGGCGCGCCACCGTGGTGATCGTGTGCGCGTTTGCCGAAGACAACCCCAGCTTCCAGGCCACCAACGCCGCCACCGACCGAGCCCCCGTAGCCCCGCACAGCCCGTCGCGCTCTAACTCCGCAACGATCTCCACAATGCGCCCATCAATGGCATTGCGCTGACCGGCCAACTCCGCCAACTCCGCAAACAACACCTCCAGGCGCTGGCCAGGACGCGGTGCCGCAGAGCCCAACGATGCGGTCGAAGACATAACCCCATCCTCGCAGCCGGGTACGACATCAAATCTCGGCTGCCCAACCCGCGCCGAGGCGTCAGCGTCATCATCGGCCAAGCCCGACGGCCTGATTGGCCACCAAACACGGGCCCAGCCACCAGCACGACCACCGACGCCCCAGCACGCACCCAACCCCCATGCTCACCCACACGCCACCCACATCAGGCAAACCACACCACCTACTACACCCCGGCCACACCCACGGCGATCTTCACGTGCGATCGCCGCAAACGGTTGCGCTGGTTTTCTTTTGGGACGCATTGCTGGCATGGTCCATTGGGCCGTCGCAGGCTTGCTGCGACTCCCGCGTGTCGCAAAGGCCGTGAGTACGCCGAAATAGCAGTGCCGACGCCGGCCGCGCCTTTCCGGTTAGGCCGACTATGACTGCGGCAGCGTCATCTTGGACTTGCCGTTTTTCACGTGTACCGCGTGGGTGCCCGGTTTCAGTCGCAGTTCGGCCAGCAGCTCATCGAGGTGCTCGGGGTCGGTGTGCCAGTGCTGCACGCTCTCCGGTTTCTCCGCCATGTCGGCCACGACGCGTTGCAGGTTGTCCGGGGCGTCACCGTCTTTGAGCCGTTTCCCGTCGTTGACCGGGGCGCCCCTTTTGAAACCGGCGCCGGGTACGGCACCGCGGGGAACCGCGGCACCGACCGCGCCTCCGACCATCCCCGCCGCCGCCATGCCACCAAAAAAGGTCCCCTGGCTCACCGCGGCCGCCGGAACGGCGCCCTCCGCGGCGCCCGACAACACCGAGGCGACCGTTCGGATCGCCGGAGTGGCCGCCGCCCAGCTCGGCGGAACGGCCAACCCTCCCACCAAGCCGGCCTGGCCGAC
>CAYNLB010000155.1:0-2031 GCA_964397935.1 uncultured Mycobacterium sp. | reverse complement strand
TCGAACGGCGTCACCGCGGAGGCGGCTGCGGATTGGCCGGCGTAACCGTACATCGCGGCGGAATCCCGGGCCCACATGCTGGCGTATTGGGCTTCGTTCGCCGCGATCGCCGCGGTGTTCTGGCCGAAAACGTTGGTCGACACCAGCGAGGTCAGCTCGGCGCGGTTCGCCGCGACTACCGGTGGCGGAACCGTCGCCGCGAACGCGGCCTCGTAGGCCGCGGCCGCCGCCCGGGCCTGGTTGGCGGTCTGCTCGGCCTGCGCCGCGGTGGTGTTCAGCCACGCGGCATACGGCGCGGCCGCAGCCGCCATGCGCTGCGACGCGGGTCCCAGCCAGCCGCTGGTCAGCCCGGCGATCACCGAGGAATAGGAGTTCGCGGTCGCGCGCAGCTCGGCGGCCAGTCCGTCCCACGCCGCGGCGGCGGCCAGCATCGATCCCGCCCCGGGGCCGGCATACATGCGAGTGGAGTTGATCTCGGGAGGCAGCGCTCCGTAATCCATTGCTAGGCTCCTTGGCTCGTCGCGACCGTATCGGCCGTTTTGGGCGCTGACAGCCGTGTGGCGCTGGCGGGGGTCACTCGCCGGCCTCCGGTATCGGGAAGTCGTCGGCTTCGGGTATCACGAAAATGTTGGCTGTGGTGGCGACCTGGCCAACGGCCGCACCGCCCGCCGTACCCGCGGAACGGGCCGGGGCGCCGCCGGTGCCGACCATGGCGCGGCCGGCCAGGCCCGACAGGGCCATCGGGCCGTACAGGCTGCTTGACTGGACATCCGCCGCGAGCGCCGCCGGGGCGGCACTCAGGTTGCTCTGCGGCAGGATGGACGCGATCGTCTTGATCTCGGGAGCGGCCGACGCCCAGCCCTGCGGCACCGACAATCCCCCGACCAGGCCGGCGCGCCCCAGACCCGCGCTCACCATGCGCGGTGCGATCCCGCCCTGCGAAACTCCCACGGTGGAAACCTTGGCCAGGGCTTTGGAGTAATTCTCCGACGCCCTGGTCAGGTTCGCGCTGGCTTGGGGCAGCAGGTAACCCTGTATGCCGAAGAGAAAAGGGACCCCAGGAATGGTGTACAACGACAACGGCGACAGCGGCCCCGTGATGAAGCCGTCGAGCGAGGACAGTAGCGACGGCGGATCGGCCGCCGCTGCGGGGGTCGGGCCGGCGGCCGCCATGGGTGCGGCGAGGCTTTGCAGCGCCTGGGGCGTCGCGGACATCGCTTGCGGCAGCGCCTGAGCCTGCGCGCCGGCCGCCGTGCTGGCTGCTTGGGTGACCGCCGCGGCCTGAGCCGCAGTCCCACCCGAGTTGGTGGTCTGCGGCGGCGCACTGAACGGCGTCACCTGTGCGGCGACCGCCGACGAACCTGCATAGCCGTACATGGCGGCCGCATCCTGGGCCCACATCTCCATGTACTGCGCCTGGGTGGCCATGATCGCCGGTGTGTTCTGACCGAAGAAATTCGTCGCGATCAGCGCCATCAACCGCGCGCGATTGGCCGCGATAGCCGGCGGTGGGATCGTCGCCGCAAAAGCGGTCTCATAGGCCGCGGCCGCCGCTCTGGCCTGTGCGGCCGTCTGCTCGGCCTGCCCGGCCACGCCGCTCATCCATACCGTGTACGGCGCAGCCGCGGTGGCCATCGTCGCCGAAGACGGACCACGCCATCCGACCGTCAGGCCCGAAATGAGAGAGGAGTAGGAGGCGACTGTCGAATGCAACTCGGCGGCCAATGCATCCCAGGCAGCCGCTGCGGCGAGCAATGGCCCCGATCCGGGGCCCGTGTACATGCGAGCCGAGTTTATCTCCGGCGGTAGCACCCCGAAATCGATTGCCACGCAATACCTCCTGTCAGGGCCGTGCACAACACGGTCGCGCTGGGCCGTCGCGGGCGGTCGGACCATCGCCGGATCAGGCGAACGTGAGCCCACGATCCGCAATAGACAGACAACGGCTTCCCGAAACTAGCCTTTCTACGCTTAAGAATTTCGTAATAAATGCTTCGGGAAGGCTGGAAACAATCGCCATTTGCGCTTTTC
>CAYNLB010000154.1:0-9578 GCA_964397935.1 uncultured Mycobacterium sp. | reverse complement strand
TCACCGAAGATCTCCCCAATGCATCGTTAGCCTGCTTGATTTGCCTGCTTAGCCCTGCTCATAGTTACATCTTCACGGCTTTGGATGCGAGAAAGGCTGCCCTAACTTGGTGTCTGCGCGTGCCTTTGGCCTGCCGCATTAGCACTCGCGCCCGGCCCGGGACAGCGGAGGACCGACCCGCACCGTGTCAGCGCCGGAATGGGGGTTCAAGGCGCGGGAACAGCAGCCGTTCGCGCGTGGTCGTCGGCGGTGGGGTGGTTGTTACCTGTGATGTCGTGGTCGGTGGTGGCGTGGTCGTGGTGGTGGTCGGCGGCTTCGTGGTGGTGGTCGGTGGCGGCGTCGTGGTGGTGGTCGGCGGCGGAGTGGTCGTGGTAGTGGTCGGCGGTTGCGTGGACGACGGCGACGGTTGCGTGGACGACGGCGACGGCGGTGGGAGCACCGTCACGGTGGTGATGTCGTTCGGGCCGGTGATCGTTACCGTCTGCGATGTCTGCGGGGGTGCCGGTTCGTTCGGCGGCGGGCTCTCGGTCGGGCTGGATTTGGTCAGCAGGTTGATCGCCAGCACGACGGCCACCAGGACTGCCGCGCCCGCACCGGCGACACCCAGCACCAGCGCCGTGCGTTTGTACCAGGGCAGTTGACCCTTGTCGTAGCTCTCGTCGGCCGCGTAGTCGGATTCCGTTGCTTCACGCGCGTACTCGCCGGTCGCGTCACGGCCGGTGTAGGGCACCGGCTCGTCGGTGTCGTCGGCGTCTTGTGACCACGCCAGGGCGGCTTCCGCTTCGGGGGCTTGGGCGGTCGAGGTAGCCACGGTCATATCTGCTCCGGCGGTACCTACCATTTCGGTCGGGGTTTCAACGACGGCCCCCGCAGTGGTCGGCGAACCCGCCGAGGCCTGTTCACCGAGCAGCGCCGCGCCGAGCGCGGCGCTGCACGCCGGCTGCGGTGTGGTGTGGACCGGTACGCGGAAGCGCTCCGACAGGCGCGCGGTCAGTAGCGGGATGCTGGCGCCGCCGCCGGCAGTCGCCACGGCGGCCAGGCGGGTTTCCGGAATTCCGTTGCGCCGCAGAGTCTCTTCGACAGTATCCAGCAGTCGGTCCAGCGACTCGGAGATGACCTGCTCGAATTCGGTACGAGACAGCCGCACCTCCGCGCCGGCAGCCGCCGCGACGGTGGTCACCGTGGCCGTCGACAGTTGCTCCTTGGCGTGCCGGCAGTCGCGGAGCAACCGATTCTGTGAGCCGATCCGCGCGGTGCCGGCAGGATCGGCGGCAGTGACCTCGGGGTCCCGCAGGTGGTTGACGAGGAGCGCATCGATGGCGTCTCCGGAGAAATGCGAGTACCGCACGGACGGGCCGACGTGGGTGAAGTTGGATCCGGCATCCATCAGGGTGATGCTGGTGCCGCCGGCGCCGAAATCACACAGGGCTACAACGCCGTTGGTCGGGAATCCCGGTTTGCTGCGCAACGCCGCGACTGCGGCCGTGGCATCGGACACCAGCACCGGAGCCACACCGCCGCGCACCAGGTCCGGTTGCGCGAAAAACTCCTCACGCAGCGCCGTGATCTGGGCTTCGGACCAATACGCGGGTACCGCGATGGTGACCGGTGTGCCCCAGCCGGCGGTTCGTGCCATCGCCTCGATCGCCTCGACAGTCAGCACCTCGCCGAGGTACTTCGTCCCGTCGGCCGCCACCAATGGGGCCCGGTCGCCGACCCGCTCGACGAATCCTCGCAGCACCAGCCCAGGTTCGGTCAGGTTCGGGTTCTCGTCCGGTAGACCGATTTCGGTTGGCCGGTGCTCGAACAGCGTCAGCACGGAACTGCGGACCACCGGAGCGTCACCCGCGCGGGTCGCGACCAGGTTGGCCATCCCGATCGACAGCCCGAGCGACTCGGTCATATCCCGCACCCCTGTGTCAGTTGTCTTGCCTGCGATCGCCCGGCGGTCCTCACCATATCGGCCGCGTATTGCCGCGATTGTAGGTGCGCGCGCCGCGGTCGATCAGCTGTGGAACCTTGATCTCGCTGCAACCAACTCGTTAGCGCAGGCCGGGCGGGACGGTGATCACCGTCGGCACCCCCGGGATGGTGATCACCGACGGCAGCTCGGGCAGGTGATGCCGATGCGTTGGCTGCTGCTGCGTTGGCTGCCGGGTTGGCTGGTGCGTTGGCTGCTGTGCCGGCGGCTCGGCCGCACTGCTGGTGGGCGGCGTCGTGGCGGTGGTGGTCGGTGTCGTCGCCGTGGTGGTGGTCGTCGTGCTGGTGGTGGTGCTGGTACTCGGGCTGCGGCTGGTGCCTTGGTCTCCGTGAATCAGCTCGATGATGCCGTAGATGATCAGCGCGATCAGGATCACGACGAACACAAACCAGCCGATGAGCATTACAGGTCTGCGGTACCAGGGGATCGGTTCGGTTTCCTCGGCGAAGTAGTCGACGGATTCCCGCTGCTCGAACCGGTCGAACTGGTCCGGTCGAGGAGCCGGTGACGGCGGTTCATCGGGTGGTGGTGGTCCACCGGCGCCGTAGTTGGCATGCTGGGTCCGCTGGTTGTGGAAGTCGTCCCGTGGGCCAATGCGTGCCACGGCACCGATGGTACTGACCCCGCCTGCGAGTCGGCCGCTGCGCGCTCACAGGTTCCGGGTGGCTCAGAAGGTGTCGACCTTGTCGATGCTGACGAACATGCCGTGCCCGGTCTCGTCGTTGGTGAAACGGGTGCCGTCGGGGGTGGCGTCGATGGTCCAGCCCTGCGCGGCGTACGTCTTGTAGTCGATGGCGACGGTCGGTATGGCACCCAGGTTGCCCAGTATCCACTGGACCTTGCCGCCCGCGCTGATACTGACGCCGTTGGCGTGCTCACCATCTTGCATGGGGGAGTTGAGGAATGGCGCCTCGCAGCCGACGGTGTCCTTGTTGATCTGACACCGCGTTTGTCCGGACTTGGTTTCGATGAAGACGTAGCCGTTCTGGTCGGGTGGCAGGGGGATCGCGCCGGCCGGCGTGGTCGGGCCGGTCGGCGCGGCCGGAGCGGGGACGCTAGTGGCGGTCGACGGGACCGGCCTGGACGTAGGAACCGTGGGCTCGATTTCACCAGCCCCCGGCGACGGGACCGGCCTGCCCTCGATGCTGGAGCTGCAGCCCGACACCGGCGTGGCAGTCACCAGCACGGGCGAGAGCACCAGACAGCCCCCAACCATGCCCAACCGTGCTTTTTGGGACAACCGCACGCGCACTCCCGAATATCTGAAATTTCAAGACTCAGATTATTCAGTAAATGACGCCGGCGACTGCGTTGACGCGCCCGTGGATGCGGGCAAATCGGCGTCGCGCATCATCTCGGCGGCGCGATGAGCGGCCGCGACGATGCTGTGGTAGCCGGTGCACCGGCAGAAGTTCCCGGACAGGCCCTCACGGATCTCGTGGTCGGTGGGATCGGGGTTGTCGCGTAGAAGTGCGGTCAGCGACATGACGAAACCCGGCGTGCAGAAGCCGCATTGCAAACCGTGGCATTCGCGCAGCGCCGACTGCACCGGCGACAGCGCGCCGTCCGGCGAGGCGATCCCTTCGACCGTCGTCACCTCCATTCCGTTCGCCTGCACCGCGAACATCAGGCACGACCGCACGGCATCGCCGTCCAGCAGGACCGTGCAGGCACCGCATGCGCCGTGTTCGCAGCCGAGATGGGTGCCGGTGAGTCCGCACTTGTCGCGCAGGAAGTCGGCCAGCGTCATGCGTGGTTCGACGCTGGCCGCGACCGGAGTCCCGTTGACCGACAACTGGACCGGTTGTTCAGGCATGGCGTGCTCCCGTGAGTGCCTCGGTTATGGCTTGTGTCCAGGCGCGCGCGGCCATGGTGGCGCCCACCGTGGTGCGGTACGACGTCGACCCCTGCAGGTCGTTGGGGATGTCGTCGAGCCCGGTCATCGCGGCGTGGCCGATGTCCTCGGCGACCAGCTCACTGACCGGCTTGCCAACGGCCGCAACCTCGGCCGCCGTGGCGCGCCTGGGCGTCGAGCCCAGGCCCAGCAGCCCGATTGCGCAACGCGCTACCAGGTCGTCGTCGTCGAGCTGCACGGCAACCAGGGCGCCCGCGATCGCGTAATCACCGTGCCGGCGCGCAAATTCCTCGACCGCAAATCCGGACCTGCTGTGCCACAACGGGAACCGGACGCCAGTGAGTATTTCATCCGATTCCATTGCGGTTTCCCACAGGCCCGTGAAGAAGTCCGCGGCGGCGATCTCGCGCCGTCCACGCGGAGAGCGCACCTCCATCACCGCATCCAGTGTGAGCGCGACCGCCGGGTATTCGCCCGCGGCGTCGGCGTGGGCGATCGATCCGCCGAGGGTGCCGCGGTTGCGGATCTGGAAGTGCCCGACGAACGGCGTCGCCCGCGTCAACAGTGGAACCGCCTGGCGGACTTGCGCATCGGCGCCCACCGTGGCCTCGGTGGTTGCCGCGCCGATCCACAGCTCCTGACCTTCTTCGCCCCTGCGCTCGATGCCTTTCAACTCGCTGAGCCGGGAGACGTCGACGAGGTGGTCGAAGTACGCCAACCGCATCGCCAGCATCGGCACCAGGCTCTGGCCGCCCGCCAGTAGTTTGGCGTCATCGCCGAGTTCGGCCAGTAGGCGCACCGCGTCGTCGACGCTGTCCGGGCGGTGGTAATCGAACGAAGCCGGCTTCACCGGTCCCCCTCTGCCAGTAGTGCGGCGATCGACGCCGGACTGGCCGGCAGCCGGGTGACCGTGACGCCCAGCGGCGCCAGCGCGTCGTTGATGGCGTTGATCACCGCCGGCACCGAGCCGATGGCCCCGCCTTCTCCGGCTCCTTTGTATCCTCCGGGCCCGGGACCGGGTATTTCGACGTGGCCGAACTCGAGGGGTGGCACCTCGGTCGCCGTGGGCAACAGATAGTCGACGAAAGTCGTTGCCAGCGGGTTGCCGTCGTCGTCGTAGACGAGATCTTCCATCAGCGCGCCGCCGATGCCCTGCACCGTCCCGCCGGCGATCTGGCCCTCGACGACGGCCGGGTTGATCATCGGTCCGACGTCTTCGCTGACGATGTAACGCAGCAGCGTCACCTTGCCCGTGGCGACATCCACTTCGCAGGTGCAGGCGTGCGTCGCGTTGGACCAGTGAATCGGGTTCGTAGAGTTGAAGCGGGCGGTCGCCTCCAGCAGGGGCGACATTCCCGGCGGCAACTGTTGCGGCGAGTAGTACGCCTGATAGGCCAGCTCGCCGAACGACACCGCCTGCGACGGATCGCCGCGCACGCTGGCGACCGAATGGGAAAGTTCCACTTGGGATTCGGCGACTTTGAGGCGATGCGCGGCCAGCCCCACGATCTTTTCACGCAAAATGGCTCCCGCCTCATTGACCGCTCCGGCGGTCATCGGTCCGCTGCGGCTGCCCTGCGTCCCGGCCCCGTACGGGGTGATCGCGGTGTCGCCCTGGATGGTGGCCACGTCGTCGATGTCCGCGCCCAGCGCGTCGGCGGTCAACTGAACGACGGTGGTTTCCAGGCTGTTTCCGCTGGAGCCGCCGTTGACGTAGACGTTGATCTTGCCCGTGGGCTCCATCCGGATGGTGGCGCCTTCGGTGGCCAGGTGTCCGGTCGCCGCGCCGGTCGGCTCGATGTAGGCCGAGAATCCGAGGCCCAGGTAGCGGCCCTGCGCCAGCGCGTCTGCCTGTTCCTTGCGAAACCCTTCGTGGTCAAGGATCTTCACCGCCTGCTCGAACGTATCGGCCGGTGCGACATGGTCGTACGGCATGCCGTTGGGATTGACGTACGGCATTTCGTCGCGACGCAACAGGTTACGGCGGCGCAGCTCGACCGGGTCGAGGTTCATCTTGCGCGCGGCGACGTCGAGAATAATTTCGCGGGCCAGTGTTTCGTACTGCCATGGGCCGCGGTAAGCGGCCAGGCCGCTGGTGTTGGAAAAGACCGTCTTGTAGTTGAAGCTGGCCTTGGGCACCCGGTAGGGACCGGGGAAAAACATGCCGATGGCGGCCGTGGTCAGCACCGGGTAGGGCGTCGGATAGGCGCCAATGTCCTGGACGAAATCGATGTCCGCCGCGGTGATGTTGCCTTCGTCGTCGAAGGCCATCCGCGCGGTGCCGTCCACGTGCCGGGCCTGTCCGGCCGACATCAGATTCTCGCGCCGGTCCTCGATCCACTTCAGCGCCGCCGGCACCTTGCGGGCGGCCAGCATGATGCACATGTCTTCGCGCATCGGGACGACCTTCTGGCCGAAGCCGCCGCCGGTATCGCGCATGATCACCCGAACCCGTTGTGCCGCAATGCCTAACAGGCGCGCGCAGAAGGCCCGCAGCTCGTGCGGGGTTTGGGTGGAGGCCCACAGGGTGAGCTCACCGGTCGCTGCCGTCCACTCGACGACCAGGCCGCGGGTCTCGATCGGCACGGGCGCATAGATCTGCTGGTAGATGTTCTCGCAGACGACGTATGGCGCCGAAGCGAAGAGCTCTTCGTCCGGTGGCGCTCCGCCCATGCCCCCCGCGACATTGTTGGGGTAGCTGTCGTGCACCAGCACGTCCGAGGTTTGCGCCCGGGTGAAGTCGGTGACCGCGGGCAGCGGCCCGTAGTCGACGTCGACCAATTCCAGCGCGTCCTCGGCGATGTAGCGGTTTTCGGCGACGATCAGCGCAACCGGGTCGCCGACGAACTTCGCCTCGCCTTCGGCCAGCGGTGGCCGTGGGGTGTCCGGGACGTCCTTGCCCGCAACGGCGTGCCAGGCCTCCCGCACGTCGGGGTTGAGGTCGGCGGCGGTGAACACCGCGTGCACGCCGGGCAGCGCCAGCGCCGCCGAGGCGTCGATGCCGTTGATCGCGGCCCGTGCAAAGGGGCTTCGCACGAAGCAGGCGTGCAGCATGCCGGGTCGCGAGATGTCGTCGACAAAGCTGCCCCGGCCGGTCAGCAGGCGGAGGTCCTCCACCCGTTGGACGCGTGTCCCGGCGTACCGGGGTGCCGGGGCGGAGGGGCCAGCGGGGGCCGCTTGCACGTCTTGGGTCATGGCGCTCCATCCGATGCACCACTGCTGGCACAGCGCAGTTATCGCTTAACGAGAAGTCCAATGTCATCATATGAGAGTGCGGTTACCGCAGTCGACACCTTCGGGGCGCCACGTCGGAGTCCTGCTGGCCGCGGGCGCCGGGCGGCGCTACGGCAAGCCGAAAGTGCTGGTCGACGACTGGCTGGACCGCGCGGTCGACGCCCTGCGCAAAGGGGGCTGCGCCGACGTCGTCGTGGTGCTGGGCGCCGCCGAGGTTGCGCCGCCGCCCGGGGCGACCGCGATCTCCGCTCCGGATTGGCGGCAGGGTCTGAGCGCCTCGGTGCGGGCCGGATTGGCCCAGGCGGACCGCATGCGCGCCGACTACGCGGTGCTGCACGTCATCGACACTCCCGATGTCGGCCCCGCCGTGGTGGCGCGGGTCCTGGGCCGCGCGGTCGCGTCCGCCAGTGGCCTGGCGCGGGCGTTTTTCGGGGACCGGCCGGGACATCCGGTGGTCATCGCCCGGCGACACTGGCCCGAGGTGATGATCCAGGTATCCGGGGACCGGGGCGCGGGCAGCTACCTGCGGACCAGGCCGGACGTCGTGATCGTCGACTGCACCGACCTGGCCGGCGGGCACGATATCGACGAACCCCAGGCCGCCGGGGGTGGATCGGCGGGCCTCGGCGCCGGGGAAGAGCCCGGTTCCTATGGCTCCGCCCAGGCCGATCATCTGTAGCCGGCGGTTCTTGAGGGCCTTGTGATGGCCCGTGTCTTGGCAGGTGCGCCGCTCGTCGGCGCTGCCTGGCGGTGACATCGAGGTCCTGCCGCGTGGCCCGTGGAACGCGCACGTCATCCCATGAACGTGCAACCCGCGGCCCCCGATCGGCCGGGTGCTTTCACCCGGGACGGCGGGTGTGGGCAAGCTGGGTGCTTGGCCAAACTTGCACCTCACAGCCGACGGCACCCCCGGGGAACAAGGCGGGCGCTCCCGCCGTTAGCATGATCGACAAGTTGAGTGAATTGGACTCAAGCCTGGGTTGACACCACAGTGTCGCCAGGAGCAGGCTTGAGCGAGGTTCACTCAGCATAGTGCACTGAAGACGCTCTACTACTCAGGAGGATTCACTATGGCTCGTGCGGTCGGTATCGACCTCGGGACCACCAACTCCGTCGTCGCAGTTCTCGAGGGTGGCGACCCCGTCGTTGTCGCCAACTCCGAGGGATCTCGTACCACGCCGTCGATCGTCGCGTTCGCGCGCAACGGCGAGGTGCTCGTCGGTCAGCCCGCCAAGAACCAGGCGGTCACCAACGTCGACCGCACCGTGCGTTCGGTCAAGCGGCACATGGGCACCGATTGGTCCATCGAGATCGACGACAAGACATACACGGCGCAGGAGATCAGCGCCCGCGTTCTGATGAAGCTGAAGCGCGACGCCGAGGCCTACCTTGGTGAGGACATCACCGACGCGGTGATCACCGTGCCCGCCTACTTCAACGACGCTCAGCGCCAGGCGACCAAGGAAGCCGGCCAGATCGCCGGCATGAACGTGCTGCGCATCGTCAACGAACCGACTGCCGCGGCGCTGGCCTACGGCCTGGACAAGGGCGAGAAGGAACAGACCATCCTGGTCTTCGACCTGGGCGGCGGCACCTTCGATGTCTCGCTGCTCGAGATCGGCGAGGGCGTGGTCGAGGTCCGTGCCACCAGCGGTGACAACCACCTCGGTGGCGACGACTGGGACGACCGCGTCGTCGACTGGCTGGTCGACAAGTTCAAGGGCACCAGCGGTATTGATCTGACCAAGGACAAGATGGCGATGCAGCGGCTGCGCGAGGCGGCCGAGAAGGCCAAGATCGAGCTGTCCAGCTCACAGAGCACCTCGATCAACCTGCCCTACATCACCGTCGACGCCGACAAGAACCCGTTGTTCCTCGACGAGCAGCTGACCCGCGCCGAATTCCAGAAGATCACCCAAGATCTGCTGGACCGCACCCGTCAGCCGTTCAAGTCGGTCATCTCCGACGCCGGTATCGCGGTCTCCGACATCGACCACGTGGTGCTGGTGGGTGGTTCCACCCGGATGCCCGCGGTGGCCGAGCTGGTCAAGGAGCTCACCGGCGGCAAGGAGCCCAACAAGGGCGTCAACCCGGACGAGGTGGTGGCCGTGGGCGCCGCGCTGCAGGCCGGTGTCCTCAAGGGCGAGGTGAAAGACGTTCTGCTGCTTGACGTTACCCCGCTGAGCCTGGGTATCGAGACCAAGGGTGGCGTGATGACCAAACTCATCGAGCGCAACACCACGATCCCGACCAAGCGGTCGGAGACCTTCACCACCGCCGACGACAACCAGCCGTCGGTGCAGATCCAGGTCTTCCAGGGTGAGCGTGAAATCGCCTCGCACAACAAGCTGCTCGGCTCTTTCGAGCTGACCGGTATCCCGCCGGCGCCGCGCGGCGTGCCGCAGATCGAGGTCACGTTCGACATCGACGCCAACGGCATCGTGCACGTCACGGCCAAGGACAAGGGCACCGGCAAGGAGAACACGATCAAGATCCAGGAGGGCTCCG
>CAYNLB010000153.1:0-9987 GCA_964397935.1 uncultured Mycobacterium sp. | reverse complement strand
TCGAGTCGTTCGGGCGTCTTGTGCTTGCTCAGGCCTCGAGCTTGGCAATGCTCGTAGACCGAGGACAGCGTCACCGTCGCGCCCGGGTGCGCGACCACGACGGCGCAGACGCGTTCCCCGGTTCGCTCGTCCGGAATGCCGATCACCGCAACGTCGGACACCGCCGGGTGGCTTGCGAGCACACCTTCGATTTCCGATGCCGAGATGTTCTCCGCGTTGCGGATGATCGCATCCTTGATGCGCCCGGTGACAACGACATTGCCGGCGTCATCGATGCGACCCAGATCGCCTGTGCGGAACCATCCGTCGTCGTCGAACGCGTGAGCATCCAAGGAGGCGTCGACGTAGCCCAGGAAACATTGGGGCCCCTTGAGCCGCAGTTCCCCCTCCGCGCCGCGCGCGACCTCCCCCTCTGCTTCGTCGACGACGCGCACTGCAACACCCGGAACCGGTCTTCCGACGGTGTGATCCAGCACCTTCGCGGGACCATTGGGCGCCTGGGACGTGGCGACCGGAAACTCGGTCAGGCCCCAGGAATTGGCCACCCCGTCGACCGAAAGTACCTGCCGCACTTGGTGGCCAAGCTCGGCGGTGATCGGCGCACCGCCACCGACGCAGCCGCGCAGGTCGGGGTAGAGCGGCTCGGCGCCATGCGCGCGCTGCGCGGCCATGAAGGCGACGAAGAACGGGGTCGCGCTGCCCAGCAGCGTCGGGCGGTGCGCCGCGATGGCAATGGGAGTCTCGACGGGGTCGAAGGCGTCGAACAACACCAGCCGCATGCCGGTACGCAGGGCCGCGGCGAGCATCGCGGCTCCCCCGATGTGCGAGATCGGGAACGCGATCGGATTGACGTCGCTGCTGGAAGCCCCGACGATCCCGACGACTCCGGCTGAGCCGGCGATGACCGAGCGATCGCAATGCCGCGCGCCTTTGGGTGCCGCCGTGGTGCCCGACGAGTAGTAGATCCAGCGCGGTTCCTCGCCGCTGGTCGGCGGCGGCGGGAGCGCCGATGGATCGCCCGCAGGCAGCCGAAGTGCGTCGGTGATGGGCGCTTCGTGGTCGATGACCACGACAGACATGGGCCGTTCATCGGCAAGCCGATGCGCGAGCGCGGTGTGGTCGAAGTTGCGCCACAGTCCCGGAACGATCACAACCTCGGTCGCGAGTTGCGTTGTCACAAAGCGCAGTTCGCTTTCCCGCCAGATCGGGAGCACCGGGTTCTGGACCGCACCGAGGCGGGTCAGGGCCGCCATGACGACCATCGTCTCCAGCGTGGTCGGCAGCTGCCAGGACACCACCGTGCCCGCACCGATCCCCCGCTGCGCCAGCGCCGCCGCGCACGTCAGCGCCGCCTCCCGCAGCTGCGCGCAGGACAGCGCGCGCCCGTAGTCGTCGACGAGGACCACCCGGTCGGGGTGCGCCCGCGCCGCCGTCTCGATCAGAGACCAGTAGGTCTGCGCGGCGGGGGGTGAGGTCATCGGCTCGGCAGGTGCAGCCGGCGCTTGGCGAGGATGTTGCGCATCATCTCCGAGCTGCCACCCGATATCGTGTAGGCGCGCGACCACAGCCAACATTCACGCAACCGTTGTTTGGCCTGCTGCACGTCCTGGTCTGCATCCCCGACGGTGGTAACGGACGCCGCGAGCTGCGCGCCATAGGCCGCGACCCGGTGGTAGGTCTCGGCAAAGCTCAACTTCGCGATCGAGCCGTCACCCGGTTGTTCGTCGCCCGATGTCAGTCGCTCCACGTGGTCGTCGATGAACGCCTTGGCCACTTCTACCTCGACGGCCAACTCGGCCACCTCCTGGCGGATGTCGCCTGACTCCAGCGCGGGCGCGCCGTCGATGTGCGCGTGGCGGGCGACGGCGACCAGATCATCGATCAGCAATTCCAGCAGGATGACGTTTCCACCGATGCCGAATCGTTCAAAGTCCAGGCCCGCCATGATGATCGACCAGCCCTGGCCCGCCCCGCCGACCAGGCATTCGGCACCCAGCCTGACTCCGGTGAGGAAGACCTCATTGACCTCGATCGCATCCCCGATGGTGCGGATCGGGCGAACCTCGACACCGTCTGCCGACAGCGGCACGGTGAAGACCGACAGGCCGTGGTGGCGCGACGACGTCGGGTCCGTGCGGATCAGGGCGAGGCCCATGTCGGCCCAGTGGCCGTCGGTGATCCAGGTCTTCTGCCCGTCGATCACCCAGCCGCCGTCGTCCTGTCGCGCGCCGCGGCTGCGCACCGCGGCGATGTCACTGCCGGCATCCGGCTCGCTGAGCAGCTGGCACCAGACGTGTTCGCTGCGCCGGATCGGTGGCAGCAAGGTTCGTTTCTGCTCTTCGGACCCGAAGTGCAACAGCACGTGTGCGGCCAGGTTGACCTGGTCGACCGGACGCGGTGCGCGGGCGCGCAGAATCTCCTCGCTGACGATGCGATCGTGCAGCGGGTGGTGATCGGCGCGCCCGCCATATTCGACCGGCCAGTCCGCACCGACGAATCCCGCCTCGAACAGGCCGGCGAACCACGCGCGCAGCTGGGCTTCTTCGTCGGCGGTCTCGGGCGCTCGGTGGCCTTCGCGGGCTTCGATCGGTGGTGCGTGTTCGGCGATGTGCGCCCTGACCCGGCGCCTGAACTCGGTCAGCTCGGCCTCGGTGGGCCGGTTCACGGAGGCGCTCACCAGCCGGACGCCTCCGCCAGCAGCGCCCGACTCGAGCGCGCCGTGCCCATCAGCTGACCGTTGGTGAAGACCCGACGCAGTTCGTGGTGTAGCGGGTACTCCCAGGTGAATCCGATGCCGCCGGAAAGCTGCATGCATTCGTCCACGGCTGCCGTGGCGTTCGCCGCCACGAAGGCGTGGGCCGCGGCGGTCAGCGCGGTCGCCCTCGCGTCGGCGGAGGCGATTGCGCGTGCCGCCCTCATGACGACGGCGCGCGCTTTGACCTCGAAGACCAGGAGCTCGACGAGCCGGTGCTGGATCGCCTGGAAACTCGCGATCGGCGCACCGAAGGCGACGCGCTCCTTGAGGTATGCCGTCAGCCGTTCAAGGGTCATCGCCGCGGCGCCGACGGAGTCGGCGGAAACGAGCAGCCTCGCCATGGCGAGCAACTCGTCGGCACGTCCGGGCGATCCGATCAAGGCGGTGGGTGCGTCCGCGAGATCCATGCGCCATACCGTTCTGGTGACGTCCAGCAGATCACCGTCCAGCCTGAACCGCGAGGCATCCAGTTCGCGGACCAGGTGGACTCCGTTGCGCCCCGCGAGAACGACGGTGTCAACCTGATCGCCGCGCGGTATTCGCACGATGTCGTCGACGACGGCGAAGCCCGCCGTCGCGGCACCGGACAGCAAGCCGGGCAGCAACTCGTTCCTGACCTCGTCGGGCGCCGACGCAAGCGCCGCGGCTGCCAACGTGGTACCAAACCACGCCGACCCGTCCTGCGCTCGCCCGAGTTCCTCGGCCACGACGCACGTCTCGACCGGGCGCCAGCCGGCACCACCCATCGCTTCGTCGACGAGCAGTCCGGTCCAGTCCATCGCCGCGAGATCCTTGACAGAATCCTTCTCCCCGCGTTCGGCCAGGAACTCCCGCGCCGATGCTCTCAGCAGGTCGAGCTCGACGTCGGCTGAATCCTCGCCAGCCATGTGCTGTCAGCTCCGGGAGAGCAGCTGTTCGGCGTTGTCACGCATGATCCGCCGCTTGGCGGCGTCATCGAGCGGATCGAGCAGCTTGGCAAAGTCGGCCGGCACCGCCAGGCCCTCGGCGTGCGGGTAATCGGAGCCCATCACCAGGCAGTCGTCGTAACCCAGGCCCGTGACGATCGCTGGGATGTCGTCCTCCGGGTACGGCACGACACGGACATGACGTCGGAAGATCGCCGACGGCCGCTCCGTCAGCTTGCCGCCGATCCACGGACCGTTGCGGCCCATGCCGCGGCTCTTGTCCATATGTCTGATGAAGAACGGGACCCATTCCGCCCCGTGCTCGGCGACAAGGACGTTCAATCCCGGAAATCGACCGAACAGGTTGTCGAAGATGAGCGCCGACAACGTCTCCTCGATCGGCCGCTGGCCGTAGACGTTCATCCACTGCCATGCCGACATGTGCCAGGAGGCGGGGTCGGAGTTTTGTCCCCAGGCGGGCGAAATGGCGTCGAAGTACCAGAACGGCATGATATGGAAGACCAGGATGCAGCCGGCCTCCTGCAAGCGTGCGTAGATGGGGTCGAAGTAGGGATCACCGGGGGATCGCCCGTAGGCAGGCCCGGTTGGCAGCAGCACGAACTTTGCTCCCTGAGCGATGATCGCCTCTGTCTCCGCGATCGCAGAATCCAAGTCGCGCAACGACATCAGTGCCGTGGCGTAAATCTTATCCTGGTAGTTGAAACCCCACTCCTCGTCAAACCACCGGTTGAACGAGCGCAGGTTGGCATACAGTGCCGCCGTGTCATCGACGTAGTGTTCGGCGGCCAGGGCCATGCCGCTGGGATAGATGACCATACGCTCGATGTTCTGGTCGGCCATGACCGCCAGGCGCGCGGCTCGCTCGATGAATTCCGGCTGCATGGGTTGCGGCTCGTAGGACTCCTCAGGGTTGCCCGAGCCCATCTGCTTGAGCATCTCCTTGAGCGAACCGGGCCGGTAAGCGACGTCGAGACCCAGGCCTCCTTCGCTGTTGAAGGTCGCGACCCGATGCCCCGCAAGGATCACCTCGACACCGTCGGCCCCGCGCACGGTGGTGACGGCACGGTCCCGAAACTTCTCCGGCAGGTAACGGGTGAACGCGTCACGCGTCTCGTAGCAGTGGGTGTCGCAATCAAAGATGCCATAGTCGAGTGTCGTCACCACGTCGCTCCTTCGCGAGAGAATGCGTATTCTCTATTTGTAAGAAACATACTATCCTGATCCGGCAATAGCTATGCCGGGCGGGATGAGCGGGGCACGCCGAGGTGGTGGCGCCGCTGGGCGGCCACCTCACGAAGGAACAAAATGACCACACGAAAGCGACTGAGGGCCAGAGCAATCCATGGGCAGCAATGAGTCTGTGGATTGTTGCGGTAGTCAATCGGTTCTGACGCGTCGGCACCGTCGTACCGGCACGTGGGGGCACTTGTGACGGGAAGTGAAGCCGACGATCTCCGCGGCGTCCTGCGTGACTATCTGACCGCGACATCGCCCACCGGCACCGTTCGGAAGTTGATGGAGACGGAAACCGGGTACGACGAGGGGGCCTGGCGCCAGATGGCCCGCGAGTTGGGCCTGCAGGGCATCGCCGTGCCCGAGCAGTGGGGCGGTGCGGGCGCTGGTATGGCCGAACTGGCGGTGGTTTTCGAGGAGATGGGGCGCGCGTTGCTGTGCTCCCCGTTCTTCGCCACCGTAGCGCTGGCGATACAGGCCATCCTCGCCAGCGGCGACAACGCGGCGGCAGAACGCTTCGTCCCTGGACTCGCCGACGGCTCTGCGACCGCGACGCTGATCCTCAACGGCCGACTCGACGCGTGGGACCCCGCCGCGGTGACGTTGAGGGCTGAACGCCACGGCACCGGCTACCGGATCCACGGCGAGGCCCCCCTCGTGATCGATGGTCACACCGCGGACGTCGTCCTGGCCGCGGCCAGCACCGACGCGGGCATCTCGTTGCTCGCGATAAGCGCCGAGTCCGAGGGGGTTCGTCGCACGCTGCGCGCCGGACTTGACCGCACCCGAAAGGTGGCCAAGCTCGCGTTTGACGGTGCGCCAGCAGACCTCATCGGGCCGGATGGTGGTGCCGCAGACGTTCTGGCGCGAACATCGGATCTCGCCATCGTCGCGCTGGCGGCAGAACAGGTTGGTGCGGCGCAACGGTGTCTCGACATGGCCGTCGACTACGCCAAGAACCGCATTCAGTTCGGTCGACCGATCGGCAGCTTCCAGGCGGTCAAGCATCGGTGCGCGGACATGTTGGTTCAGGTGGAGGGCGCACGCTCGGCCGAGTTGCACGCGGCCGACGCCGCCGGCACCGATCACCTGCCGACTGCGGCGTCGGTGGCGAAGATGGTGTGTTCGGAAGCCTTCCTCCAGGTCGCACTCGACAACATGCGTATCCACGGCGGCATCGGCTTCACCTGGGAACACGATGCCCACCTGTTTGTCCGACGCGCCAAGGCCACCCAGTTGATTTTCGGCGCCCCCGACTACCACGCCCAGCGCCTGGCCCATCTCGTCTCCTGAGCGAAAGGACACTCGTGACCGTTGCTTTCTCCCTCGAACTGCCGACCCAGCGTGTCGAGGCGGTCGATGAGTTCGTGACCGCCGAAGCCATTGCCGACGTCGCACGAGTGGCCGAGGCAAGCGGCTTCGCCGCTGTGCACGTCACCGACCACCCCGCACCGGATGCGAAGTGGCTCGACCACGGCGGCCACCACGCCCTTGATCCGTTCGTCGCGTTGGCATTCGCCGCTGCCGCGACGACCAACGTCAAGCTACTGACCAATGTCTACATCGCCGCCTACCGCAACCCGTTCCTCGGCGCCAAATCGATCCAAAGCCTTGCCGCGCTGTCGAAGGGGCGACTCATCCTCGGCACAGCTGCGGGATACCTCAAGCCCGAATTCAAAGCGTTGGGAATCGACTTCGACAACCGCGGCGCACTGCTCGACGAGGCGCTGGACGTGCTGGACAAGGTGCTCACCGGCGAGGACATCGCCTACCAAGGCACGACGTTTTCCGCCCGCGGTGTCCGACTGCGGCCGCTGCCAGCCACCCGGCCACCGGTATGGGTCGGCGGCAACAGCAAGCCCGCGGTGCGCCGCGCCGTATCGCGCGCTCAGGGATGGGCGCCCTTCAACACATTCGGTTACGCCGCGGCGTCGCGTACCGCGGAGATCTCGACGCTCGACGAGCTGGAGGTGGCCATCGACTGGGCCAAGCAGTACGCCGCCGAAATCGGCCGTACCGCACCACTGGACATCTGCTTCTCGGCGGGGAACCTGCTGGACGACAGCCGATCGGCCGACGAACGCCACACGACCATTGCGCGACTCGAGGCCGCCGGGGTCACCTGGCTCACCATCGCGCCCCCGGGTGCCGATCGGTCGGAACTCATCGACCGCGCCCGAGCATTCGCCGGGGAATTCATCACGGCGGCGTGACGCGTTCTCAGGCCATCAGGCTGTCGGGCGCGAATGCGTCCACACTGATCCGCCGATGGGCGAAGAGCCACCGACCGTCCCCGGGGACCAGCACGTCACGGTACCGACCCCAGTGGTCGAGCCCAATGTCCGTGTGCACGGCGAAGTAACTGCTGACCTCGACCCTGTCGCGGGCCACCGAGCCGAACCGGACGCTGGACACGTGGTGGCGGACGTGAGTCGGTAGCGGCCGCCCCGGTTGCCCAACTTCTGAAGGTCGGGCCAGGGCGGCGCCGAGGCCTGCCTCGATCGCCGCGGGCCCCTTCAGCGGTTCGACGCCTCCGGTGAACTCCAGCACGCCCTCGTCGGCGAAACATGCCGCCAGCGCGCGAAGATCGAATCGATCGGTCGCCGCGGTGTAGTCGGCTAACGTCTGCCGCACCGACTCACGCACCTCGAGCTCCCAAGCCTCCACCTGACCTCCTCGCCAATGAGATTTCCGCCGCACGATAACGTTTATTCTCATGCCGCAGCCAAGTCTTCAGGACCTGCTCGATCCGGCGACCACCGCGCTCGTTACCCAAGAATGCCAGGGTGGGGTGATAGGGCCACAGGCCGGCCTCCCCCTACTCGCCGAAGAGGCCCGCCGCAATGCCATACCCAACATCGCCACACTGCTCGACGCGGCCAGGGCGGCCGGTGTCACGGTCGTGCATTGCCTGATCCAACGGCGCCCCGACGGCCGCGGCTCCAACACCAACGCCCGGCTGTTCGCGGCCGGGAAATCGTTCCCCGTCGACCTCACGCCGGGCAGCGCCGGGGCCTCGATTCTGCCGGAGCTGGGCCCAGTCGATACCGACCTCGTCCTCACTCGAACCCACGGCATCGGCCCGATGTGCGGCACCGATCTCGACTCGGTGCTGCGCAACCTGGGTATCAGGACGATTGTGGGGGTGGGTGTTTCGGTCAATGTAGCCATTACGAACTTCGTCATGGATGCGGTCAACCGTGGCTACCAGTTCGTCTTGCCACGCGACGCGGTGAGTGGTTACCCCCGGGAGTACGCCGATTCGATCATCGACAACACTTTGACGCTGCTCGCCACGGTGGTCCCGACCAGTGCGGTTGTCGACGCGTGGAATGCACAGGCGTGACGCCTGGCGCCGCCCCGATCTGGCCGTCGCGCCCAGTTGGTGATAACGTCATTCTCACAAGGCGTAAATGCCCATATTCGCTGTTCAGGAGGAAAGTCGAATGTCTTCCCGTTCATTGCCGTACCCGGTTTTCGACATCGACAACCACATGTACGAGACGACGGACGCACTCACGAAGTACCTGCCGAAGCAACACCGCGGGAAGGTTGGCTACGTCGAGGTCAACGGTCGACCGAAACTCGTCGTCAAAGACCACATCAGCCACATGATCCCCAACCCGACGTTCGCCCGGGTCGCCAGGCCCGGCAGCGCCGAGGACTACTTCCTCGGCAACAATCCCGAGGGCCTCAACTTCCGTGAGTTCGTCGGCGAGGCAATGGATGTCATTCCCGCCTACCAAGCGCCCGCACCCCGACTGGAGTTGATGGACGAACTGGGCCTCGACCAGTGCGTGATGTACCCGACCCTCGCCAGCCTCATCGAGGAACGCACCACCGACGACGTCATCCTCACCCACGCGATCATCCACGCGCTCAACGAGTGGATGCACGAACACTGGACGTTCAACTACCACGACCGTATTTTCGCGACTCCCGTCATCTGCCTGCCGATCGTGGAGGAAGCCATCAGGGAATTCCACTGGTGCCTCGAGCGCGGCATGAAGACGTTCCTGGTCCGCCCGGCTCCGGTGCCCAGCCGCTTCGGCGGTTCGCGGTCCATGGGTTTGCCCGAGTTCGACCCGTTCTGGGAAGAGGTGGTCAACGCCGGCATGCCGGTCACCATGCATGCGTCTGACAGCGGCTATCAAAAGCACCTCATGGAATGGGAAGGCGGCGACGAATACCTGTCCTTCAAGCCGAGCGCCCTTCGCGAGGTCGTGATGGGCCACCGCGCCATCGAGGACAGCCTGGCCGCGATGATCTGCCACGGCGCGCTGTCGCGGTTCCCGGACCTGAAGATCCTCTGCGTCGAGAACGGCAGCGGCTGGGTGCGCAATCTGCTCGAGCAACTCAACACCGCATACAAGATCATGCCCAAAGAGTTCGACGAACACCCTGTCGAAGTGTTCAAGCGCAACATCTACATCCACCCGTTCCTCGAGGACGACCTCAAGGGAATCATCGACATCATGGGCGAGGACCACGTGATGTTCGGCTCCGACTTCCCCCACCCCGAAGGCATCGGTGACCCGCTGAGCTTCGTCGACCGGCTCGACGGCGTCTCAGAACCCGTCAAAGCTAAGATCATGGGCGGCAACGCCATAGAGCAACTGGGGTTGAAGGTCCCGGCATGACTCAGGCTCCCGTCTCCCCAAAGGTCTACGACGGGATCGCCGCCTTCGAGGCCCACACCGGCGAGCACCTGGGCTATAGCAACTGGCGGCAGGTCACGCAAAAGGAGATCGACCTCTTCGCCGAGGCGACCGGTGATGACCAATGGATCCACGTCGATCCCGAGAAGGCGGCTGCGGGCCCCTATGGCAGCACGATCGCCCATGGATACCTCACGCTGTCGCTGGTTCCCGTACTCGTGAAACAGATTTACAAGGTGACCGGCTTATCGATGCAGGTGAACTATGGCGTGGACAAGCTTCGGTTCCCCGCCCCCGTCCCCGTGGATTCACGTATCCGTGCGGGCGCCGAGTTGATCAAGGTTGATCGCAACGACAAGGGCGGCCGGGCCACCGTGCGGGTTACCGTCGAGGTGGAGGGGTCGGACCGACCGGC
>CAYNLB010000152.1:0-10192 GCA_964397935.1 uncultured Mycobacterium sp. | reverse complement strand
GCTTTGAACCACGACGAGCGCAACGAGGCGCTGGTGGAGATCTGGAAGGAAGCCACCGACGAGGTCGGCCAGGCGCTGCGGGAGCACTACCCCAGCGACAACCCGATCATCACGATCGTCGACTCCGGTGCCACGGGTAACTTCACTCAGACCCGCACGCTGGCCGGCATGAAGGGTCTGGTGACCAACCCCAAGGGTGAGTTCATCCCGCGCCCGGTCAAGTCGTCCTTCCGTGAGGGCCTGACCGTGCTGGAGTACTTCATCAACACCCACGGTGCTCGGAAGGGATTGGCGGACACCGCATTGCGTACCGCCGACTCCGGATATCTGACCCGTCGTCTGGTGGACGTGAGCCAGGACGTCATCGTCCGCGAGCACGACTGCGAGACCGAGCGCGGCATCCTGGTCGAGCTGGCCGAGCGTCAGCCCGATGGCTCGCTGATCCGCGACCCGTACATCGAGACGTCGGCCTACGCACGGACCCTCGGTATCGACGCGGTCGACGAGTCCGGCAACGTCGTCGTCGCGCGCGGTGAGGACTTGGGTGACCCGGAGATCGACGCCTTGCTGGCGGCGGGCATCACGCAGGTCAAGGTGCGCTCGGTGCTGACGTGCACCACCGGCACCGGCGTGTGCGCGACGTGCTACGGGCGGTCGATGGCCACCGGCAAGCTGGTCGACATCGGCGAGGCCGTCGGCATCGTCGCGGCCCAGTCCATCGGTGAGCCCGGCACGCAGCTGACCATGCGCACCTTCCACCAGGGTGGTGTCGGTGAGGACATCACCGGCGGTCTGCCTCGCGTGCAGGAGCTGTTCGAAGCCCGGGTGCCGCGCGGCAAGGCGCCGATCGCCGACGTCACCGGGCGGGTCCATCTCGAAGACGGGGAGCGCTTCTACAAGATCACCATCGTTCCCGACGACGGGAGCGAAGAGGTCACCTACGACAAGCTCTCCAAGCGGCAACGGCTGCGCGTCTTCAAGCACGAGGACGGTTCCGAGCGGGTGCTCTCCGATGGCGACCACGTCGAGGTGGGCCAGCAGTTGATGGAGGGTTCGGCCGACCCGCACGAGGTGCTGCGCGTGCAGGGCCCCCGTGAGGTGCAGATCCACCTGGTCCGCGAGGTCCAGGAGGTCTACCGGGCTCAGGGTGTGTCGATCCACGACAAGCACATCGAGGTGATCGTTCGCCAGATGCTGCGCCGGGTCACCATCATCGATTCGGGCTCGACGGAGTTCCTGCCCGGCTCGCTGATCGACCGCGCCGAGTTCGAGGCGGAGAACCGCCGCGTGGTGGCCGAGGGCGGCGAGCCCGCCGCCGGCCGTCCGGTGCTGATGGGTATCACCAAGGCGTCGCTGGCCACCGACTCGTGGCTGTCCGCGGCGTCGTTCCAGGAGACCACTCGCGTGCTGACCGATGCGGCGATCAACTGCCGCAGCGACAAGCTCAACGGTCTGAAGGAGAACGTGATCATCGGGAAGCTGATCCCGGCCGGTACCGGGATCAACCGCTACCGCAACATCGCGGTGCAGCCCACCGAGGAGGCCCGGGCCGCGGCGTACACGATCCCGTCCTACGAGGATCAGTACTACAGCCCGGACTTCGGCCAGGCCACCGGCGCCGCAGTTCCGCTGGACGACTACGGCTACTCCGACTACCGGTAAGCAACAAACGAAAAGGCCCCGGGCAATGCCCGGGGCCTTTTCGTTCCTTTTGGTGGTCTGACGCGCCGAGTGTCACGCCGGCGTGGCCGTCGCAGCCCAACAGTGCGCTGGTGTGGCACTCCCATTCCGCGATCCGTCTCGTCCGCCACAGCAGCATCGTTTGAGTACCACTACATCGTCCGCGAACTCGATAGCGCATGTGATAGCGCTTTCGAAAGTTGCATATCGGTTTCAGCGGTAGCGACGCGGTCGGCGCTCGCGTCGGCGCCGCTCCCTAGACTCAGAAGATGCTCATCGGTTCACACGTCAGCCCGACCGACCCGTTGGCCGCGGCGGAAGCCGAAGACGCCGACGTCGTGCAGATCTTCCTCGGCAACCCGCAGAGCTGGAAGGCGCCGAAGCCCCGGGCGGATGCGGAGCTGCTCAAAGCGGCGTCCCTGCCGATCTACGTGCACGCGCCCTACCTGATCAACGTCGCTTCAGCGAACAACCGGGTACGGATCCCGTCCCGCAAGATCCTGCAGGAGACTTGTGACGCGGCGGCCGACATCGGTGCTGCGGCGGTGATCGTGCACGGCGGCCACGTCGCTGACGACAACGACGTGGACGAGGGTTTTCGGCGCTGGCGCAAGGCGCTCGACCAGCTGCAAACGACTGTCCCGGTGTATCTGGAGAACACCGCCGGCGGCGACCACGCGATGGCGCGCCACTTCGACACCATCGCCAGGCTGTGGGATGTCATCGGCGACACCGGGATTGGCTTTTGCCTGGACACCTGCCACGCGTGGGCTGCCGGTGAGGCGCTGGTGACTGCGGTGGATCGCATCAAAGGCATTACCGGCGGCATCGACCTGGTGCACTGCAATGATTCGAAGGACACGGCGGGTTCCGGTCGTGACCGTCACGCCAATTTGGGCAGCGGCCAGATCGACACCGACCTGCTGGTGGCGGCGGTCAAGGCCGCTGACGCGCCGGTCGTCTGCGAAACCGCGGACGAGGGCCGCAAAGACGACATCGCATTCCTGCGGGAGAAGACCAGCGGCTGACCGGCCGCGGCGCGGCGAACCCTGCCATTACACCTCTTGTGCGGTTGTGAAAAAAATGTAACATTGGGGCATGTCTGATACCCACGTCGTCACCAACCAGGTTCCGCCCCTGGAGAACTACAATCCCGCGACGTCCGCGGTGCTCGTCGAGGCTTTGATCCGCGAGGGCGGGGAGTGGGGTCTGGACGAGGTCAACCAGGTGGGGGCGCTTTCGGCCAGCCACGAAGCTCAGCGTTGGGGCGAACTCGCCGACCGCAACCGGCCCATCCTGCATACCCACGACAAGTACGGACACCGCATCGACGAGGTGGAGTACGACCCGGCCTACCACGAGCTGATGCGAACGGCCATCGCCACCGGCATGCATGCGGCGCCGTGGGCCGACGACCGGCCGGGCTCGCATGTGGTGCGGGCTGCCAAGATGTCGGTCTGGAATGTCGAACCCGGACACACCTGCCCTGTCTCGATGACGTATGCCGCCGTCCCGGCGCTGCGCTACAACCCGGAGCTGGCAGCGGTATACGAGCCGTTGCTGACCAGTCACGAATACGATCCCGAGCTCAGGCTTGCCACCACCAAACCGGGCATCACCGCGGGAATGTCGATGACCGAGAAGCAGGGCGGCTCCGACGTGCGCGCCGGCACCACCGAGGCGGTCCCCAATGGCGACGGCAGCTACCGCCTGACCGGTCACAAATGGTTCACTTCGGCGCCGATGTGTGACATCTTCCTGGTGCTCGCGCAGGCGCCGGGCGGTCTGTCGTGCTTCCTGCTGCCGCGCGTCCTCCCGGACGGCACCCGCAACCGGATGTTCCTGCAGCGCCTCAAGGACAAGCTCGGTAACCACGCCAACGCGTCCAGTGAGGTCGAATACGACGGCGCCATCGCATGGTTGGTGGGCGAGGAGGGTCGCGGCGTCCCGACCATCATCGAGATGGTCAACCTCACCCGGCTGGACTGCACGTTGGGCAGTGCCACCAGCATGCGCACCGGATTGACCCGGGCCGTCCACCATGCCCAGCACCGAAAGGCGTTCGGCGCCTATCTGATCGACCAGCCGCTGATGCGCAACGTGCTGGCCGACCTGGCCGTGGAGGCCGAGGCCGCCACCATGGTCGCGATGCGGATGGCCGGTGCCACCGACAAAGCGTTGCGCGGAGACCAGAAGGAGACGCTGCTGCGCCGCATCGGTTTGGCCGCCGGCAAGTACTGGGTGTGCAAGCGCGCCACCCCGCACGCCGCCGAAGCGCTGGAATGCCTGGGCGGCAACGGCTACGTCGAGGACTCGGGCATGCCGCGGCTGTTCCGGGAGGCGCCGCTGATGGGCATCTGGGAGGGTTCGGGCAACGTCAGCGCGCTGGATACGTTGCGCGCCATGGCGACTCGCCCCGAATGCGTCGAGGTGCTGTTCGACGAACTCGACGAGAGCGCTGGCCACGATCCGCGGCTGGGCGCTCACGTCGAGCGGCTACGGCACGACCTTTCCGACCTGGAGACCATCGCCTACCGCGCCCGCAAGGTCGCCGAGGACATCTGTCTGGCGCTGCAGGGGTCACTGCTGGTGCGCCACGGGCATCCAGCCGTCGCCGAGGCGTTCCTCGCGACCCGGCTCGACGGCCAGTGGGGCGGCGCGTTCGGCACCATGCCGGCCGGACTTGACCCCGCCCCCATTTTGGAGCGAGCCCTGGTAAAGGGCTGAGCCTCAACATGACTCACGCGATCGGGCCGGTCGACTTCGACAACCTGAAAACGATGACCTATGAGGTCACCGACCGGGTTGCGCGGATCACCTTCAACCGGCCGGAGAAGGGCAACGCGATCGTCGCGGACACCCCGCTGGAGCTCTCCGCGCTGGTGGAGCGCGCCGACCTGGACCCCAATGTGCATGTCATTCTGGTGTCGGGCCGCGGGGAGGGATTCTGCGCGGGCTTCGACCTGAGCGCCTATGCCGACCGTACCGGCTCGGCCGGCGGTACCGGCGCATACCAGGGCACCGTGCTCGACGGTAAGACCCAGGCCGTCAACCACCTGCCGGATCAGCCGTGGGACCCGATGATCGACTACCAGATGATGAGCCGCTTCGTGCGCGGGTTCTCTTCCCTGATGCACGCCGACAAGCCGACGGTGGTCAAGATCCACGGCTACTGCGTGGCCGGCGGCACCGACATCGCGCTGCACGCCGACCAGGTGATCGCCGCCGCCGACGCGAAGATCGGCTACCCGCCGACGCGGGTGTGGGGTGTTCCCGCGGCCGGCCTGTGGGCGCACCGGCTCGGCGACCAACGCGCCAAGCGCCTGCTGTTCACTGGCGACTGCATCACCGGTGCGCAGGCCGCCGACTGGGGTCTGGCGGTCGAGGCGCCGGCCCCTGAGGAACTCGATGAGCGCACCGAGCGACTCGTAGCGCGGATCGCGGCGGTACCGGTCAACCAACTGATGATGGTCAAGCTCGCGCTGAATTCCGCCCTGCTGCAACAAGGTGTGGCAACCAGCAGGACGGTCAGCACCGTATTCGATGGCATCGCCCGGCATACGCCGGAGGGCCACGCTTTCGTTGCCGACGCGGTCGAGCACGGTTTCCGCGAAGCGGTACGGCATCGGGACGAACCGTTCGGCGATTACGGCCGTCAAGCGTCTTCGGTCTAGGGGGTCCGAGCCATTGCAGAACATGACGGCCCGGTCGGTAGTGCTCAGCGTGCTGCTCGGTATTCATCCCGCGCGGGCCACCGCCAGCGAATTGATCAGGATGACGGCCGATTTCGGTATCAAGGAAACGGCGTTGCGGGTCGCGCTGACTCGCATGGTCGGTGCCGGCGACCTGATCCGGTCCGCCGACGGCTACCGGCTTTCGGATCGACTGCTGGCCCGCCAGCGCCGGCAGGATGACGCCATGCGCCCACGGACCAGGCCCTGGCGCGGTGACTGGCTCATGCTGATCGTGACCAGTGTGGGGGACGACGCGCGCACTCGCGCGGCGCTGCGAACCGCCATGCACGACAAGCGCTTCGGCGAGCTGCGGGAAGGGGTGTGGATGCGTCCGGACAACCTGGACGTGCAGCTGGATCCCGAGGTCGACGCTCGGGTGCGGATACTCAAGGCGCGCGACGATACGCCCGCCGAGCTTGCCGGCGAGCTATGGAACCTGCCCGTGTGGTCAGACACCGGCCGTCGGCTGCTCGACGAGATGGCCCAAAAGGGCGGGGGGCCGGACGTTCCCGGCCGGTTCGTGGTGGCCGCAGCGATGGTGCGCCACCTGCTCACCGATCCCGTGCTGCCCGCCGAGCTGTTGCCCGCTGATTGGCCCGGCGCACGGTTGCGCGATGCTTACCACGACTTCGCCACCGAGCTGGCGCAGCGACGTGACTGGGCGGAACAGAAAAACGGAACCCGACTCGTGGAGGTGACATGAGTGATCCGGTGCGGGTAGAGCGCAACGGCCCGGTGGCCACGGTGATCATCAACCGGCCGGCGGCGCGCAACGCCGTCAACGGCCCGACGGCCACCGCGCTGTGCGCCGCCTTCGAAGAATTCGACCGGGACGACACCGCGTCAGTCGCAGTGTTGTGGGGTGATGGCGGAACCTTCTGTGCCGGAGCCGATCTGAAGGCCTTCGGCACCCCGGAAGCCAACGCCGTGCACCGGACGGGCCCGGGCCCGATGGGGCCGACGCGGATGGTGCTGTCCAAACCGGTGATCGCCGCGGTCAGTGGCTATGCCGTCGCCGGGGGTCTGGAGCTGGCCATCTGGTGTGATCTGCGGGTGGCCGAGGACGATGCCGTGTTCGGGGTGTTCTGCCGGCGATGGGGGGTGCCGCTCATCGACGGCGGCACCGTGCGGCTGCCCCGGCTGATCGGACACAGCCGCGCGATGGACATGATCCTCACCGGCCGTGCGGTAACGGCCGACGAGGCGCTGGCGATCGGGTTGGCGAATCGGGTGGTGCCCAAAGGGCAAGCGCGGCAGGCGGCGGAGGAACTGGCGGCGCAACTGGCGGAGCTGCCGCAGCAGTGTCTGCGGTCTGATCGGCTTTCAGCGCTACAGCAGTGGGGCGCAACCGAATCCGACGCGCTCGATGCCGAATTCGCCAGCATCGCTCGGGTGGCGGCCGAGGCGAACGAAGGGGCCGGACGGTTCGCCGCGGGCGCCGGGCGCCACGGCTCTCCGGCCAGCTAGCGGCTCAGCCCTTCGCGATGGTGTTGCCCGAGCCGAGGTTGTCCACCTTGGGATCGCCGTCCTTGTAGGTGATGGTGTTGTTGACGCCCAGCACGGTGATACGGGTGTCCACCTTGTCGATCGTGATCTTGTTGTTCATGCCGCCGATCGATACCGTCGCGCAGGTGCCGGTGACGGTCAACGTGTTCTCCGAACCGCCGACGTTGAGCGATTTGCCATCGGCGCAGTCCAGTGTGGTGGTCGTTCCCAGGGACCCGTAATTGATCGTGTTCCCGATCTCGATGGACGCGGTGGTGCTTTCACCGCTGGTCCCCGTCGTCGGCGCCGCTGCGCCACTCGTTGTCGTCGGAGTCGTCGTTGTTGTTGTCGTCGTCGAGCTCGCGGGCGGGTTGGCCGTCGAACTGCAGCCGGCCAGCAGGAGAGCTGTGACGGCCGGGGCCACGGTGAGGGCGGACAACGTGGATCGGTGGTCAATGATGTGAGCACGCAACTGCTGGCTTCCCCTCGAATAGACGGCCGGTTTGTGACGGTGGCTTCTTAGCCGGGTACTTGCTGAAGCCGGTTCGTCATCCCCAGTTCGCGGCCGCGGTCCCAGATGAACGGCTGACCGCTGTGGTAGAAGACGGTTTCGTCCCAGCCGTACACGGTGATGTCGTGGGTGACCGAGTCGGCGACGACGGTGTTGGACGAGCCCATTACCGTCACCGCCCAGCAGTTGCCCAGCGCGGTGACGTTGTTCCGCGTGCCGTTGACCAACAGCGTGGAATCGTTGCAGTCCACTGTCTGCTCGATTCCTTCCCCGATGACGTGGGTGTCGCCGTTCTTGGCATGCGCGACCGGCGGTGGGGCGGCGCCGATCGCGATAACACAGGTGGCCAGCGACCCGGCGACTGCTGTCCAGTTCACTGCTACCCCCTCCACGACGGGCGAATCGGCTCGAACGAGCCATGAAACAGCCTAAGTGCATTTGGCTGCCCGGTGGCAGACTTATTTGCATTCGGGTGGTCCCACTAGAGTCATTAGTTGACCGATACGTTCACCTAGGTTCACCGCGAAGCGACGGTGACCCCGATCCGTTCATCGCAATCGAAGGGCGACCGCCATGGCAGCTCAGCCGGAAACGCCCGCGGGTGGGCGCCAGCGTGCGGGCAGAGCCGCCTCCCGCCCGGCCAAGCTGAGCCGCGAAAGCATCATCGACGGCGCACTGACCTTCCTGGACCGGGAGGGTTGGGACGCGCTGACGATCAACGCGCTGGCGACGCAGCTGGGGACCAAGGGACCGTCGCTGTACAACCACGTGGACAGCCTGGAGGACCTGCGCCGCGCGGTGCGGATTCGGGTCATCGACGACATCATCACGATGCTGAACAGGGTCGGGGAGGGTCGCGCCCGCGATGACGCGGTCTTGGTCATGGCGGGTGCCTACCGCAGCTATGCCCATCACCACCCCGGCCGGTACTCGGCGTTCACCCGGATGCCGCTTGGCGGCGACGACCCCGAATACACGGCCGCCACCAGGGGCGCGGCCGCACCGGTGATCGCCGTGCTGTCCTCCTACGGTCTCGACGGTGCCGAAGCCTTCCACGCGGCGCTGGAATTCTGGTCCGCGATGCACGGCTTCGTGCTGCTGGAAATGACTGGTGTCATGGACGACATCGACACGGATGCCCTGTTCTCCGACATGGTGCTGCGCCTGGCGGCGGGCCTGGACAGGCGCACCGCACCGGACGGTGCCAGGGGTTAGACCGCCGCTTTGACCTGCAAGACCGGCGGCGGGTATTGTGGTAGCTCGTGCCTGGCGGCTTACGGCGCCTAACCGTAAGGAAGCGGATGCCGGGCAAATTCGCATGTCCATGCATCGGATTCCTTTCGGTGCCCAGCGCGTGCGACACACCCGGCCGCGGGGTAATGCGGACGGGCAAAACTGCAGTACGAAGACTTGACGAAGACATTTGAGACGTTGACGAAACGCCGAACACAACACAGAAAGCCGGTAGATGCCAACCATTCAGCAGCTGGTCCGTAAGGGTCGTCGGGACAAGATCGGTAAGGTCAAGACCGCGGCTCTGAAGGGCAGCCCGCAGCGCCGTGGCGTATGCACCCGCGTGTACACCACCACCCCGAAGAAGCCGAACTCGGCGCTTCGGAAGGTCGCTCGCGTGAAGCTGACGAGCCAGGTTGAGGTAACGGCCTACATCCCCGGCGAGGGCCACAACCTGCAGGAGCACTCGATGGTGTTGGTGCGTGGTGGTCGAGTCAAGGATTTGCCGGGTGTGCGGTACAAGATCATCCGCGGTTCGCTCGACACCCAGGGCGTCAAGAACCGCAAGCAGGCTCGCAGCCGTTATGGCGCCAAGAAGGAGAAGAGCTGATGCCGCGCAAGGGGCCCGCGCCCAAGCGTCCGTTGGTCAACGACCCCGTCTACGGGTCGCAGTTGGTGACCCAGCTGGTGAACAAAGTCTTGCTGCAGGGGAAGAAATCGCTCGCCGAGCGCATTGTTTATGGTGCGCTTGAGAACGCCCGGGAAAAGACGGGTACCGATCCGGTGATCACGCTCAAGCGTGCTCTCGACAACGTCAAGCCCGCACTGGAGGTGCGTAGCCGCCGCGTCGGTGGTGCGACCTACCAGGTGCCAGTGGAGGTGCGACCGGACCGGTCCACAACGCTGGCGCTGCGCTGGCTTGTCAGCTTCTCGCGGCAACGCCGGGAGAAGACCATGATCGAGCGGCTGGCAAACGAGATCCTGGATGCCAGCAATGGCCTCGGGGCCTCCGTCAAACGGCGGGAGGACACCCACAAGATGGCCGAGGCCAACCGGGCCTTCGCGCATTATCGCTGGTAGTCGGAGCCGGTCGGCGACATCTGGCAGCGCTGCCGGAGGCCAGCAAGACAGCAACTGAGCAATCGAAAGTGGGATTACTTCTGTGGCACAGAAGGACGTGCTGACCGACCTGACCAAGGTCCGCAATATCGGCATCATGGCGCACATCGACGCCGGCAAGACGACGACGACGGAGCGCATCCTCTACTACACCGGCATCAGCTACAAGATCGGTGAGGTGCACGACGGTGCGGCCACCATGGACTGGATGGAACAGGAGCAGGAGCGGGGGATCACCATCACCTCCGCCGCCACCACCTGCTTCTGGAATGACAACCAGATCAACATCATCGACACCCCGGGCCACGTCGATTTCACCGTGGAGGTGGAGCGCAGCCTGCGCGTGCTCGACGGCGCCGTCGCCGTCTTCGACGGCAAGGAGGGCGTCGAGCCACAGTCCGAGCAGGTCTGGCGGCAGGCCGACAAGTAC
>CAYNLB010000151.1:0-10239 GCA_964397935.1 uncultured Mycobacterium sp. | reverse complement strand
TCAGGTTCGCCGGGCTCTTCGGGTTCACTTTCGACGGACGCCGCCTCCACGACTTCGGTCTCCGCCTCGACCGCCTCACGCTCCGCGGTCACCTCGGCAGGGTCGACAGTTGCCACCGACTCCGTCGGCTTCTCGTCTGCGCCCGCGTTCACCGAGACCATCGCGGTAACTATCTCCGCCGAAGCCGCACTCACAGGCTCAATCGACGGCTCGGGTTCTGGCTCGGACTCTTCGAACTCGTCGGCAACGTAATCGTTGCCGCGCAGGCTCTCGGGCGCCTCGCGGCCCTTCGGCGCCAAAATCATGTACACCACAGCTCCGATGAACACGAAAGTCGATGTGAACGAATTGATCCGGATTCCAGCGATGTGGGTGGCGGTGTCGGCACGTAGCAGCTCCACGCCGAAACGCCCGACGCAGTAGGCCGCCACGTAGAGCGCGAACAGTCGCCCGTGGCCCAACCTGAATCGTCGGTCCGCATAAATCAGTACGACGAAGACCAGTACATTCCAGATCAATTCGTAAAGAAACGTCGGCTGAACGACGAGTGCCACCTGCCCCGTCGAGACGCCGTCCAGCGAATGCGGGTCGACGTATCCTGCGGGGTCTCGACGGTAGAAGATCTCCAGGCCCCAAGGCAGCGTGGTTTCCCGGCCATAGAGTTCCTGGTTGAAGTAGTTGCCAAGCCGGCCGATGGCCTGGGCCAAGATGATCCCCGGGGCGACCGCATCGGCGAAGGCCGGCAGCGGAATCCCGTGACGTCGGCAACCGATCCACGCGCCGACGCTCCCGAGCGCGACTGCGCCCCAAATGCCCAGGCCACCGTCCCAAATTCGGATCGCCGCGCCGAGCCCTGCGCCGCCCGGGCCCCAATAGGTCCGCCAGTCGGTGGCCAGGTGATAGAGCCGGCCGCCAATCAATCCGAACGGCACAGCCCACAGCGCAATGTCATAGATGACGCCGCGCTGCCCACCACGTGCCGCCCAGCGCCGGTCGCCGATCACCAGCGCGACCACGATGCCGGTGATGATGAACAGCGCATAAGCGCGGATGGGCAATGGCCCGAGGTGCCAGACACCTTGCGGCGGGCTGGGGAAATACGTGGGCAACATCGTCATCAGGCGGACTCCCTTAGACGGACACCGGCGGCGAGTTCCTCGGTCAGCGCGCGCACTGCGGGCAAACCGCCGTCGCCCAGCGCCGATACCAGCGCCGAACCGACGATCACACCGTCGGCGTAGCTGCCGATCTGTGCGGCCTGTTCTCGCGAGCGGACACCGAGGCCGACACCGACGGGGATATCGGACACCTCGCGTATCCTGCGCACCAATTCGGGAGCGGCCTGCGACACCGCGTCACGCGCTCCGGTTACCCCCATCGTCGAAGCAGCGTAGACGAATCCGCGCGATGCCTCGACCGTCATCACCAATCGTTGTGGCGTTGACGACGGCGCCACCAGGAAAATGCGATCCAACCGGTGCTCATCGGCTGCCGCCAGCCACTGTCCAGCTTCGTCGGGAATGAGGTCGGGAGTGATCAGGCCGTGCCCACCGGCCGACGCCAGATCCCGAGCGAACGCACCAACCCCGTAACGCAGCACGGGATTCCAGTACGTCATCACCACGGCCCGTCCGCCGGCCGAGCTGATCGCCTCGACCGCGGAAAGCGTGTCCCGCACTCGCACTCCCGCCTGCAATGCAGCCTCAGTGGCCCGGGCGATGGTCGGGCCGTCCATGCCGGGATCCGAGTAGGGCACACCGACTTCGACGATATCGCAACCGGATTCGACCAGCGCTATCATGGCCTCCACAGAAGTCGGCACGTCCGGGTAGCCGGTGGGCAGGTAACCGATCAGCGCGGCACGATGGTCTTTGCGGCACACATCAAAGATCGGACCGAGCCTACTTGCTTCGCTCTGTTGGACGGTCATTGCTCGCCGGACCCCAGTAGACCGAACCACTTTGCAGCCGCCTCGACATCCTTGTCGCCACGACCCGACAGATTCACCACGATGACCGAACCCTGCCCCAATTCGATGCCCAACTCGAGGGCACCGGCCACCGCGTGCGCGGATTCGATGGCGGGAATGATGCCCTCCGTGCGGCACAGCAGGCTAAACGCTTCCATCGCCTCCGAATCTGTGATGGGCCGGTACTCGGCACGTCCGATCTCCCTGAGCCATGCGTGTTCTGGACCCACCCCAGGGTAATCCAGGCCCGCTGAGATCGAATGGGATTCGATGGTCTGACCGTCCTCGTCTTGCAGCAAATAGGAGAACGATCCCTGAAATGCGCCGGGCGAACCGCCAGTGAAAGTCGCAGCGTGCCTTCCGGTTTCGATGCCATCGCCGGCCGCCTCGAATCCGACCAACCGAACGCCGGGATCATCGATGAACGGATGGAAAATTCCGATGGCGTTGGATCCGCCACCGACACAGGCCACTACGGCGTCGGGCAACCGGCCAGCCTGAGCCTGGATCTGCACACGAGTCTCGAGGCCAATGACCCGTTGAAAATCACGCACCATGGTTGGAAACGGATGCGGCCCCGCAGCAGTGCCGAAGCAATAGTAGGTGTTGTCGGCATTGGTGACCCAATCCCGAAACGCCTCATTGATGGCATCCTTCAGTGTTTGCGAGCCGGTCTCGACGGAAACCACCTCGGCGCCCAGCAGCCGCATCCGCGCCACGTTCAGCGCCTGGCGCGCGGTGTCCACCGCGCCCATGTAGATCACACAGTCCAGGCCGAATAACGCGCACGCGGTGGCGGTCGCCACGCCGTGCTGACCGGCTCCGGTCTCGGCGATCACCCGTCTCTTGCCCATCCTCTGGGCCAGTAGGGCCTGGCCGAGAACGTTGTTGATCTTGTGAGAACCGGTGTGGTTCAGGTCTTCTCGCTTCAGGAAGATTCGCGCCCCGCCGGAATGCTCGCTGAGTCGACGGGCCTCATACAGTGGTGATGGCCGGCCGGCATAGCTCGCCTGCAGGTAATCCAGGGTGTCCAGGAAGTCCTGGCTGACGCGTTCCTTCTCGTAGGCGGTGGTGACCTCTTCGATCACCGCCATCAACGCCTCCGCGACGTAGCGACCGCCCCAACCACCGGGGCCGCCGAAATGCCCACCCGAATCGGGTTCGTGGCGGGTGGGTTCGGCGATGGCTGCACTCGGAAGCGGAAGGTCCGGGCGGGATGCGTCTACCATCACCAAGGCTCAACGCGGGGATGACTCATCGTGTGCAACGTTTCAGGGCAGGCTCTTGAAATGACTTGGCGACTAGCGAGCCGGTTTCGGACAGGACGGATGGGTACCGGCGGTAACCAGATCGGCAACCGCGGCGCGTGGGTCACCGCTTTTGACCAGACCTTCACCGACCAATACGGCATCGGCGCCCGCGCCGGCATAAGCCAACAGGTCTCCGGTGCCACGCACACCGGACTCGGCGATCCTGATCACGTTGCTCGGCAGCCCGGGAGCGATGCGCCCAAAGCAGTCGCGGTCCACCTCCAACGTCGTGAGATCACGGGCGTTGACGCCGATTACCTTTGCCCCGGCCTTCAATGCCCGGTCAGCTTCTTCCTCGGTGTGCACTTCGACAAGAGCTGTCATGCCCAGCGATTCGGTACGGTCCAGCATCGACACCAATGCCGACTGGTCCAACGCGGCAACGATGAGCAACAACATATCTGCGCCATGAGCGCGGGCTTCATGGATTTGATATGGCTGCACGACAAAGTCTTTGCGCAAGACGGGTATTGACACCGTGGCACGCACCGCATCAAGGTCATCGAGCGAGCCGTGAAAACACCGCTCTTCGGTCAGAACGCTGATGACGCGGGCACCACCGTCCTCGTAGGCCCCGGCCAGTTTTGCCGGATCGGCAATGGTCGCCAGTGCACCCGCCGACGGACTGGCGCGCTTGACTTCGGCGATGACGCCGATACCGGGCTCGCGCAAGGCGGCCATCACGTCGAGCGGCGGCGGCGCAGCCGCGGCGGCCGCCTTAATTTCTGAAAGGCTGATCAGGGATTCGCGCGCGGCAATGTCGGCCCGCACTCCCTCGAGGATGGAGTCAAGCACGGTTGCCGGACTCATGCCTGTCGTTTCCCTTCGCCCTTGTCACCCATCGTCACCCTCCGGCCATTAAGTCATCCCCAGCCGATCGCGACGACGTCAATGAAGGGTAGCGGCCGTGGGCTCGCGGCCCGTCACCGCCCCTCGGTGTCAGACCCACCGGGACGCTCGGTCGGGTCATGGCCCTCGTCAAGCGCATCCCAGATCATCCGCTCCGACATCCCCGGCGTCTCCGGCCCCTCCAGCATCGCTCCGTTGGCGTCTTCACGCCGCGCAATCGACCGGCGCGTCGCCGGCGCCGCATATTTCGTCTTGCTCGAGCGGGCTGACCCAGCTGCCGAGGCCGAACGCATCAGCATGACGGCGGCGATCAGAGTGCATACACCGGCGGCCACCGCGATCCCCGCCCCCCAGTAGCGTCGCTCGCTTCCCACCAGCGTCATCACCGAGATATGTGCCAGGTCGGCTCCGCGCACCGCCACGTCCGGAAGCGCCCACAGACTGGCGCCCAGGTAACCGACCGCCAGGCTGGCCGCTGCCAGCAGCCCCGCCAGCACCCGCAGCAGCCAGCCGCGCACAGCGATCGCGGCGACGGCGCTGGCCAGCATGAGCACCGCCAGCGGCAGCAGAGCCGTCGACCACGATGCGCCGGACAAGGTCACCTCTTTCGGAGGCCCAAGCCCGTCGAACGACCGGATCACCACCCACGGCAGTCTTGACGCCACCCACAGCGACCCGGCGGCAACGATCAGCAGCACCTGGGCTATCCCGATCGTCAGCCGGCCGGTGAGCCGGGGGCGACCGGGCCGATTCTCAGCCATAGCGGGCCGCATCCGGAGCGGTCAGCGTCTCGGCGGCCGCGATCGCGTTGAGCACCGCCCGTGCCTTGTTGGTCGCCTCGGTGTATTCGTAGGGACCGTTGGAGTCAGCCACTACCCCACCGCCGGCCTGGACGTAGGCGGTGCCGCCGCGCATCAAGGCGGTGCGGATGGCGATCGCGAAGTCGGCGTTGCCGGCGAAGTCGAGGTACCCGACCACGCCCCCGTACAGGCCGCGGCGCGTCTTCTCGACCTCTTCGATCAGCTCCATGGCCCGCACCTTCGGTGCGCCCGAAAGCGTGCCGGCGGGGAAACAGGCCGTCACCGCGTCCAAGGCGGTCCGGCCCTCGCCAAGCATTCCGGTCACCGTCGACACCAGGTGCATGACGTGGCTATAGCGTTCGATGTGGCTGTAGTCCTCGACCCGAACGGTGCCCGGCGCGCAAACCCGGCCCAGGTCGTTGCGGCCCAGGTCGACCAGCATCAAATGCTCGGCGCGTTCTTTCTCGTCGGCCAGCAGCTCCTTTTCCAGCAGCTGATCCTCTTCTTCGGTTCGTCCGCGCCACCGGGTCCCGGCGATCGGATGCGTCGTCGCCCAGCCTTCGTTGATGGTGACCAGCGCCTCCGGACTGGATCCGACGATCGAAAAGTCGGTTGCGCCAGCGTCATTCGGCACGTGCAGTAGATACATGTACGGGCTTGGGTTGGTTACCCGCAGCATGCGGTACACCTCGATCGGGTCGACATCGGTGTCCATCTCGAAACGTTGCGAGGGCACGACCTGAAAGGCTTCGCCGGCCGCAATCTGGTCGACGAGGTAATCGACGATCTTGCAATACTCCTCGACGGTGCGCTGCGCGCGAGATCGCGGCTCGGGTCTGCTGAACGTGGCGACCGTGGACGGCAGCGGTTGGCCCAGGGCCGTCGTCATCACATCCAGCCTGGCGATCGCGTCGTCGTAGGCCTCATCGACCCGCTCGTCGGTGCCGTTCCAGTTCACGGCGTTGGCGATCAGCGTGATGGTGCCCTCGTGATGATCCACCGCCGCCACATCGGTGGCCAACAGCAGCAGCATGTCCGGCAGGCCGAGGTCGTCGACGGCAAGTTCCGGCAGCCGCTCGAGGCGCCGCACCAGGTCGTAAGCGAAGAAACCGACCATGCCGCCCGACAGCGGCGGAAGCCCCGGCAGCGCCGCGGTGGCCAGCAGCTCGAGGGTGGCCTGCAGCGCCTGCAGCGGGTCGCCCCCGGTGGGCGCGTCCTGCGGCACGGCACCCAGCCAGCCAGCTTCGCCGTCGCGCACGGTCAACGCCGACGGTGCCCCCGCACCGATGAACGACCACCGCGACCACGATCGGCCGTGCTCGGCGGATTCCAGCAGAAAAGTGCCCGGGCGATTGGCAGCGAGTTTCCGGTAGGCCGACAGCGGCGTCTCGCTGTCGGCCAACACCTTGCGGGTCACCGGAACCACACGATGGGCGGCCGCCAGTTGACGAAAGTCCTCTCGTGAGGTCGTTGCGGCGAGGTGCACCGAACCATCCTCCCAGATGCGCTGATCAGCACCGCCCCACCCGCGAACATCACGCCACGGCGACTCTTCGCCGGCCCAGATTCTCCGCCGAGACGTTGCGCTCGGCGAGTTGGCCGGGCCGGCGTAGCGTGACGGCCATGAAACCTGGTGACACCGTGGCGGACTTCGAGCTCCCCGATCAGGCGGGAACGCCGCGCAAGCTCAGCGACCTGCTTTCCGACGGTCCCGTCGTCTTGTTCTTCTACCCGGCAGCGATGACGCCCGGCTGCACCAAGGAAGCGTGCCACTTCCGCGACATGGCTCACGAATTCGCCACGGTCGGGGCCAGCCGGGTCGGCATCAGCGCCGATCCGGTGACAAAGCAGGCGAAGTTCGCCGATATGCAGAACTTCGACTACCCCCTGCTGTCGGACACCGACGGCACCGTCGCCACGCAGTTTGGCGTCAAGCGCGGCCTGCTCGGCAAGTTGATGCCGGTAAAACGCACGACATTCGTCATCGACACCGACCGCAAGGTGCTCAACGTGATCTCCAGCGAGTTCAACATGGATACCCATGCCGACAAAGCGCTGGAAACGCTGCGCGGCCGCGCGTAGCTGTCAGGGGCTGATCGCCAGGAACACGTAGGCGGCCAACAGCACCAGGTGCACCTCGCCCTGCAACCGAGTGGCCCGGCCGGGGACCACCGTGAGAACACTGATCACGACGGTCAGTGCAAGCAGCACCAACTGGATGGGTCCAAGGCCCAGAACCAGCGGTCCCCGGAGCCAAATCGACGCCAGGGCGATCGCCGGGATGGTGAGCCCGATACTGGCCATCGCCGAGCCGTAGGCCAGGTTGAAGCTGGTCTGGACGCGGCCTTGCCGGGCGGCACGCGCCGCGGCGAGCGTTTCCGGCAGCAGCACCAACGTTGCGATCACCACACCGACGAACGTATGCGGGAATCCGACCGCGGCAACCGCGCGCTCGACGGCCGGCGATTGCTGCTCGGCCAGGCCCACCACCGCGACCAGTGCGACGAACAGCAACCCCAGACTGCCGAGCGCGGCCCGCCCGCTTGGCGGCTCCGCGTGGCTTTCCTCTACGAACAGGCCTTTTTGACCCTTCTGCGCGATCGGCAGAAAGAAGTCGCGATGCCGCACCGTCTGGGTGAAGACGAAAAGCAGGTAGAGCAGCAGCGAGGCGACCGCCGCGAAGGTGAGCTGCCCGGGCGAGAACTCCTTGCCCAGTCCGCTGGTGGTGAACGCGGGCAGCACCAGGCTCAGCGTCGCCAAGGTGGTGAGCGTGGCCAGCGCGGCGCCGCTTCCTTCGGCGTTGAACACCGTCACGCCGTAGCGCCGGGATCCCAGCAACAGGGACAAACCGGCGATCCCGTTGGTGGTGATCATCGCCGCTGCGAACACGGTGTCGCGGGCCAGCGTCGCCGCCTCGTTACCCCCGGAAGCCATCAACTCGACGATGAGGGCAACCTCGATCACCGTCACCGCGGCCGCGAGCACCAGCGACCCGAACGGCTCACCGACCCGGTGCGCGACCACCTCCGCGTGATGCACAGCGGCCAACACGGCACCGATGAGAAACGCCGCCGCCACCACGGCCAATACCGGCCCCGGCCGCTCGCCCCAGATCAATACCAGCACGACGACGGCCAGCAGCGGTACCACGGCGGTCCAGGACACCCGTCTCAACATCGACCGCCATTCTCATTCATGGCTTCCGGCCGAGCGAGCCGGGACGTCTTTACCGTATGCGGATTCCTGGTTATCGCAGGCAGCACCTCAGTAGCATGCTCACATGCCGAGAAGCGATGCCCGCGCCGAAGGCCACCGAGAGGGCTTCAAAGAAGGAGACGTGTTCGCTGGTTACACGATCGTTCGGCGTCTCGGCGCCGGAGGCATGGGTCAGGTGTATCTGGCACAGCACCCACGGCTGCCCCGCCGCGACGCCCTGAAAATCTTGCCAGGTGAGCTGACGACGGACGACGAATTCCGCCAGCGCTTCAACAGGGAGGCCGACCTGGCCGCCAGCCTGTACAACGAACACATCGTCGGCATCCACGACCGCGGGGAATTCGAAGGGCAACTGTGGATTTCGATGGACTACGTCGAGGGAACAGACGCCGCGAAGCTGCTCCGCGGCCGGTATCCGTCCGGCATGCCCAAGGCAGAGGTCGTCGAAATCATCTCGGCTGTTGCCGATGCGCTCGATTACGCGCACTCGCGCGGACTGCTCCATCGTGATGTAAAGCCCGCCAACATCCTGCTGGGCGATGCGAGCCCCCGGCGCCGGATCCTGCTGGCCGATTTCGGCATCGCTCGTGAACTGGGCGAAATTAGCGGCCTGACCGCGACCAACATGCTGGTGGGCACCACCGCCTACTGCTCACCCGAGCAACTGCAGGGCGCCGAACTCGACGCGCGAGCCGACCAATACGCGCTGGGATGCACCGCCTACAACCTGTTGACCGGGTCGGCCCCGTTTCAGCACTCCAACCCGGCAGTGGTCATCAGCCAGCATCTGTCCGCCCCGCCGCCACTGATCAGTGAGCGGCGGCCCGACTTGGCCGAACTCGACCCCGTCATCGTCAAAGCGCTCGCCAAGAACCCCGCCGACCGGTACGCCACGTGTGCCGATTTCGCGGCCGCCCTGGCCGGCCGACCGGACACGGCGGGCCCGACGGAGGTCATCGCCGCTCCACCGGAAGCCTCGGCGGCACCCCAAACCCTGTCGCCACCGCAAACCCCCTCGGCCCCGCCGCAACCGGAGCGCAGCAGCCGGCTCAGGCCGGCCACATGGGTGATGGCGCTTGCCGCCGTGGTGTTGGTCGGGGTCGCCGCGGTGATCGGTGTCCAGCTGCTTCGCGGTCACGCGAACCAGCCGAGTAGCGGCACGCCCGCGCCGTCGGCGGTGCCGCCGACCGGTAGCCCCGCCCCGCCGCCGTTGCCGCCGGCGATCAAGCTGTCCAGCCAGGTCACGGATGAGTCGGGGGTGCTCGGCCCCCTCGAGCGAGTTGCGGTCGACAGAGCGGTGAACAAGCTCTACAACGAGCGCGGCACCCGGCTGTGGGTGGTATATGTCAACAATTTCGGTGGCATCCTGCCGCTCCGATGGGCCGAGAGCGCGATGCGCGCCAACGGTTTTACCGACACCGACGCCCTGCTGGCCATCGCCACAGACCAACCATCCTTTTCCTTCCGGGTGCCGGGTGCGCTGCTCAACGGAACGGCCATCGACGTCGAAACGATCCGCCGCCAGCGCATCGAACCGGCGGTCAACCAGCGCCAATGGGCCCGGGCGGCGATCGCCGCGGCCAGCGGACTGGATATGGCCACCGGCTAGCACTTGCGGGGCGCGGCGAGCTGCGGATCGAGGGTCGTCGCACGGCAAATGAGGCAAGTCTCCGCCCGGGTCTCCGAGCTCGCCGGACAAGATCACCGTGCATTGTGTGATGAACTGGCACGCCTGAAACACACCTTGTGTGAACGACTTTGGCGAGCGCCAGATGCCGCATCCAGCGATACCCGCGCCAACGCGTCGGGCACCTCACTCGAAACCAACGCTCAATACCGGGAGGAAAACCTCCATCTCCGGGCTGAAGACCTCGCTGCAGCATGCCCCAGCCTCCGCCGGATGATCCGCTAACGAACCGTCGATATCGGTCCCTAGGCGCCAGGCCGCATTTGGACATCGCGGTGAGCTGGTGAGGATGGTTTGACGTCCTTGAACCGAAAGTCCTCAACCGCTTGTGACAATGGCCCCTAGGTTCGCCTAACGGCCTCTCATACTGTCGCGGCAGAAGCCCATTCGGCGCTGCTCGATTCGGCA
>CAYNLB010000150.1:0-10277 GCA_964397935.1 uncultured Mycobacterium sp. | reverse complement strand
GACGGTGATGATCGCGAACATCAGCTGGAAGGCGACGAATACGGTGGCCGGCATGCTGCCGACGAGGGGGATATCCGTGGCCGCGGTCTGGGTGGCGGGATCGGCCTTCGCGGCATCGGCACCGATGAGACCCTTCAGTCCCCAGAATTGGGTCGGGTTGCCGACCACGTTTCCCTTGTCCTCGCCGAATGCCATGGAGTAGCCGTAGAGCACCCAGAGCACCGTCACCACACCCATCGCGCTGATGCTCATCATGATCATGTTGAGCACGCTTCTGGCCCGCACCATGCCGCCGTAGAAGAACGCCAGCCCCGGCGTCATCAGCAGCACCAGCGCGGAACTCGCCAACATCCAGGCGGTGTCGCCGGTATCGGGCTGGCCCATTATCGGGAAACTCACTCGCTATCACCTCCGGTCGGCCCCGAAACTGGTCGCCAGACACGCGTCTGACGACCCAATCTGTGAACCTTGCGCAATGCTTGTTTCGGCAAAGGGGCCACCGTGTTTCGGCGGTATTAACGTCGCACTCGCCGTGTAAGCGAGGGCTCAGCCGAGCAGAGCGTCGACGAACGCGGCCGGCTCGAATGGCGCCAAATCGTCGGGTCCCTCGCCCAGTCCGACCAGCTTCACCGGCACCCCGAGTTCTTGCTGGACGCGGAACACGATGCCGCCTTTGGCGGTTCCGTCCAGCTTGGTCAGGACGGCGCCCGTGATGTCGACCACCTCGGCGAACACTCGCGCCTGCGCCAGCCCGTTCTGCCCGATGGTGGCGTCGAGCACCAGCAACACCTCGTCCACCGCGGCGCGCCGGGTCACCACGCGCTTGACCTTGTCGAGTTCGTCCATCAGCCCGACCTTGGTGTGCAGCCGACCGGCGGTGTCGATGAGCACCACGTCGGCGCCTGCGGCGATGCCCTTGTCGACGGCGTCGAATGCCACCGCCGCCGGGTCGGCGCCTTCCGCTCCGCGCACCACCTCCGCGCCCACCCGGGCCGCCCAAGTCTGCAGCTGGTCGGCGGCAGCAGCCCGGAAGGTATCTGCGGCGCCCAGAACTACGCGCCGGCCGTCGGCCACCAGCACCCGCGCCAATTTGCCGACGGTCGTGGTTTTGCCGGTGCCGTTCACGCCGACAACCAGCAGCACCGACGGACTGTCGGCGTGCGGCAGGGCACGGATCGAGCGGTCCATGTCGGGCCGCAGCTCTTGGATCAGCACCTCGCGCAGCACGGCCTTCGCGTCGGCCTCGGTGCGTACATCGCTGCCGGCCAGTTTGCTTCGTAGCGCGGTGATCACCGATTCGGTGACGACCGGGCCGAGGTCGGCGATGAGCAGCGTGTCCTCGACGTCCTGCCAGGCGTCTTCGTCCAGATCGCCGCCGCCGATCAAGCCCAGCATGCTGCGGCCCAGCGCATTCTGGGATCTGGCCAGCCGGCCGCGGAGTCGTTCCAGGCGGCCTTCGGGCGGCGCGATCGCCTCGATCTCCTGGGCCGCTGGAGTCTCTGGCGCGGCGGGCGGGACCTCGGGAGCTGCTGGGGCCGCGGGCGCCGGCGGTGTCTGCGCGGCCGGCGACGGCGTCATGGTCTCCGGCTCAGGGAGTTCGACCTCGGAGATGGTGCGCCGCGGCGCGTCCCGCGAAACGGTCGCGTCGTCGCCTACCCCGGGCAGGCCGGTGGTATCGATCGTCGGCGCGCCTTGGCTGAGTGCGATGCCGGACGATGCGGTGTAGCCGCCCGAACGGTCGACTGCGCCGGGTTGCGGCGGGGTCGAGAAACTGATCCGTCGCCGGCGGTAACGCACCAGGCCCAGGACGAGCGCGGCGATGACGACCAGGACAGCGAGGACCGCGATGGCGATCCAAAAACCTTGCGACACGCTGACATTCTTTCAGTCGTCCAGCCGGCGTTGGTCGGCGGCAGCCGCTACCGGCGTCAGGGCGAAGCCGACGCCAGTTGCTCCACCTGCTGACCGCGCATCCGCTGCGAGATCACCGCGGTAATGCCGTCATCCTGCATGGTCACGCCATACAGCGCGTCGGCGACCTCCATCGTCGGCTTCTGGTGCGTGATGATGATGATCTGCGACTGGGCTCGCAGCTGTTCGAACAGCCCGATCAGGCGGCGCAGATTTGTGTCGTCCAGCGCGGCCTCCACCTCGTCCATGATGTAGAACGGCGACGGCCGGGCCCGGAAGATCGCCACCAGCATCGCCACCGCCGTCAGCGCCTTTTCGCCGCCGGAAAGCAGCGAGAGCCGGGTGATCTTCTTGCCGGGCGGACGCGCCTCCACCTCGATGCCGGTGGTGAGCATGTCGTCCGGATCGGTCAGCCGCAGCCGACCCTCCCCACCGGGAAACAGCGCGGTGAACACCTCCGCGAATTCGCGTTCCACGTCGATGAAGGCGTCGCTGAACACCTGCAGAATGCGGGCATCGACATCAGCGACGACGTCCAGCAGATCCTTGCGGGCGGCCTTGACGTCCTCGAGCTGGGTGGACAGGAAGTTATAGCGCTCCTCCAACGCAGCGAACTCCTCCAACGCCAGCGGATTGACCCGGCCCAGTTCGGCGAGCTCCCGCTCGGCCCGCTTGGCGCGGCGCTCCTGGGTGGCACGGTCGTAGGGCATCGGCGCGGGCGCGACGACTTGCTCACCACGTTCCCGGGCCTGCTCGAATTCGGCCATCTCGAGCTCGCTGGGCGGCAACGCGTTGTCCGGACCGTACTCGGCGATCAGATCGGCCGGCGCCATCCCGAACTGCTCGAGCACCATCTGCTCGAGCTGCTCGATTCGCAGCGCCGCCTGGGCGTTGGCCACCTCGTCTCGGTGCAGGGAATCGGTGAGGGCGGCCACCCGGGCGCTCAATGCGTTCACCTCGTCGCGTACCGCCGCCATTGCCTGCGAGCGCTCCTGACGCTCGGCGACCAGCGCGTCGCGGATCGCCGACGCCGCGTCGACCACCCGGTCCAACCGCTGCGCCAGTAGCCGCCCGGCGTCGGCCACCGCCGCCGCCACGGCGGCCGCGCGCAGTCGCGCCTCGCGTGCCTGCTGGGCCCGCAACCGCGCTTCGCGTTCGGTGGCGGCCGCACGGCGCAGCGAATCCGCTCGCCCGCGCACCGCATCGGCTCGCTCCTCGGCGGTCCGCACCGCCAACCGGGCCTCCACCTCGGCGCCGCGCGCGCTTTCGGCGGCCGCGGTGATCTGCTGGCGGGCCGTTGCGTAACTGGGTTCCTCCACCTGCACGTGCCGGGTTTCTTGGGCGTTGCGCAGCCGGGTTTCGAGTTCGGTGACCTCCACGACGGTCTGTGCACGCCCGGCTTCCAGCTCCTCGCGCTGTCGAAGCAAGCTTCTCCACTCTTCGTCGGCCGCCCGGGCTTCCTGCCCCAGCCGGCCCAGCTGCTCATACATCGCCGATATCGCGGTGTCGGACTCGTTGAGCGCGGCCAGCGCCTGCTCCGCGGAATCCTGTCTAGCAGCCTGCTCGGTCAGTGCCCCCGACAGCGCCGCGCTCAGTTGAGCGACCTGAGCCTCCGCGGCCGCCAGCTCGCCGTTCGCCTTGTCGATTTCCGAGGTGACTTCCAGCGTGGACAGCTTGCGGTCAGAACCACCGCTCACCCAGCCCGCGCCGACCAGATCACCGTCAAGCGTGACCGCACGCAACTGCGGATGCGCCGCCACCAGCTCCAGCGCCTGGTCCAGGCCGCTGACCACCGCTACACCCGAAAGCATGGCGGTCATGGCGCCGCGCAGCGACGCCGGCGCGTCGATCAAGTCGAGCGCCCACAGCGCCCCGCCGGGCAGGGCGTCGTGCGGCACCCGATGGTCGGCCGGCCAGTCCCCCAACACCAGCGCGGCGCGGCCGCCGTCGGCTTCCTTGAGGGCGGCGACCGCCGACCGAGCCGCGCCGAAGCCTTCGGCGGCCAGCGCGTCGGCCGCCGACCCCAGCACCGCGGCCAGCGCCGCTTCGTAACCGGAGCGGACCTTGACCAACTTGGCGAGCGGCCCGAGAAGCCCGGTACCGGTGTGGTGTTGGGTGAGCCAGGCCGCGCCGTCCTTACGCTCCAGGCCTACCGAGAGTGCCTCGATGCGGGCTCGCAACGACGCCACCCGGCGCTCGGCGTCCCGCTCGGCGGACTGGAGTTCGGCTACCCGCGCGTCGGCCAGCCGCAGCGCGGCCACGGTGCGCTCGTGATGCTCGTCGAGGCCCACTTCGCCTTGATCCAGTTCACCGACACGTCCCTGCACGGTTTCGAATTCCGCTTTGGACTGCTGCGCGCGAGTGGCGGCCTGTTCGATGCGCTGGGACAGGCGCCCCACGCTGTCATCGATGGATTCGACGCGCGCCCGCATGGTCTCCACCTGACCGGAAAGCCGCGCCAGACCCTCGCGCCGGTCCGCCTCCGCGCGGACCGCCGCCAGGTGAGCTCGGTCGGCCTCGGCGGCTTCGCGCTCGCGGTCGGCCAATTCGGCGCGGGTGGCGTCCAACCGGGCGCGCGCCGCGGCCAGTTCCGCCACCAGCTGCTGCTCGGCGACCGTGACCCGCTCGGCCTCGGCTTCCAGTGCATCGGGGTCGGTGTCGCTGGTCGGCACCGGCTCGACGTCGAGATGCTGGGCGCGTTCGCTGGCGATGCGCACCGTCGCGGCCACGCGTTCGGCCAGAGCGGACAGCGCGAACCAGATGTGCTGGACCGTCTCCGCCCGAACCGACAGCTCGGCCAGCGCCGTCTCGTGTGCGGTCAGCTCCTCGGATGCCACTGCCAGGCGGGCCGCGACCTCATCGTGCTCGCGGCGCATGGCGCTCTCCGCCTCGAAGATGGCGTCGCGCTCCACCTGGCGGCTGACCAGGTCGTCTGCGGCCAGGCGTAACCGGGCATCCCGGAGATCAGCCTGGATGGTCTGGGCGCGCCGCGCCACCTCGGCCTGACGGCCCAAGGGCTTGAGTTGGCGCCGCAATTCGGTGGTCAGGTCGGTCAGCCGGGCCAGGTTCGCCGACATGGAATCGAGCTTTCGCAGTGCCTTCTCTTTGCGCTTGCGATGCTTGAGTACGCCGGCCGCTTCCTCGATGAACGCGCGCCGATCCTCGGGCCGCGACTGCAAGATCTCGTCGAGCTTGCCCTGCCCCACGATGACGTGCATCTCACGGCCGATTCCGGAGTCGCTCAGCAGCTCCTGCACATCCATCAATCGGCAGCTGCTGCCGTTGATCTCGTATTCACTGGCGCCGTCGCGGAACATCCGCCGCGTGATCGACACCTCGGAGTAGTCGATCGGCAGCGCGTTGTCGGAGTTGTCGATGGTGACGGTGACCTCGGCACGGCCCAGCGGGGCCCTCGACGAGGTGCCGGCGAAGATGACGTCTTCCATCTTGCCGCCGCGAAGGGTCTTCGCTCCCTGTTCTCCCATCACCCAGGCCAGGGCGTCGACGACATTGGACTTGCCGGAGCCGTTGGGGCCGACGACGGCGGTGATACCGGGCTCAAAGCGCAGAGTCGTCGGCGATGCGAAGGACTTGAACCCCTTCAGCGTCAGACTCTTGAGGTACACGGCGTGCCAGACTACCGCTCAAATCGCCCGGGTCGCCCTCACCGAGGGGTGTCGGCTCGCTCGAGATACGCCTGGCGTCCACGGCTCGACGCACTGGTCGCAGTGGCCACATCAGTCACGGAGATCAGCGCTCGTCGCGTTGGAACGTGGTGGCGCCAGCGCTACCACAATTGCGGTTGGGCACCGAGAGCCTCGACGCAGTCGCGGGCCGTCACGCGCGGCCCCCGTCAGCGCTCGACAAAGCCACTGAAACGCTCTTGCGGCTGCGACCAGTCCGGGACCACCTTGTCGACGCGCCCCGGCGTGGTTTCCCCTTGCAGAAGCTGCAGGAGATCTTCGCCGGCTTGCCGCGGACCCTGGGCGACCACCAGCACGCGTCCGTCGGTCTGGTTGGCCGCGTAACCGGTAAGGCCCAGTTCCAGCGCCCGGCAGCGCGTCCACCAGCGGAAGCCAACCCCCTGCACCCTGCCGTGCACCCAGGCGGTGAGCCGGACGTCAGACATCGGCGACCTCGAAGTTGACGGTGGTACCGGACTTGAGCGTGCGGCCGACCGTGCAGACCTGATCGATGGCCCGGTGCACCACAATCAGCAGGCGCTTTTTTTCGTCCTCGGATAGTCCGGACAGATCAAGCTCCAGGGTCTCCTCGAGCAGCGGATAGCGTTCCTGCTCACGATCGGCAACACCGGATACCCTGACCACGGCTTTGTAGTCGTCGCCAAGCCGACGGGCCAGCGGATGGTCGCTCGACATCCCGCTGCACGCGGCGAGTGCGATCTTGAGCAGCTCGCCGGGGGTGAACACGCCGTCGACGTCTTCGGAACCGATGAGCACCTGCGCGCCACGCGAGCTGTATCCCGTATAGCGGCGGGTCCCGTTACGTTCCACCCAAAGTTCGCTCATGGCTTATTTCTACCGGGCAGCCGGAACCCCCGGACAAGGCGGGAAGGCGACCGGCGAAGCCACCGTTGAGTGTGCGCCCTGGGCGGCACCACCCGGCGTGTCGCCCAGGGCGCACACTCAATGCCGCGGCCGCGGCTGACATTTCGGGCAGTAGAACGACGAGCGGTTCATGAACTTCTCCCGGCGCATCACCGCGCCGCAACGGCGGCAGCTTTCGCCTTCCCGGCCATAGGCGTCCAGCGATCGGTCGAAGTAACCGGATTCACCGTTCACATTGACATACAGCGAGTCGAACGACGTGCCGCCCTGCACCAGCGCATCGCGCATTACGGCGGCGGCCGCGTCCAGAACCGCGGCGAGTCGGCCGGGGCTCAGGGTGTCGGCGATCCGCGCGCCGTGCACCTTGGCGCGCCACAGCGCCTCGTCGGCGTAAATGTTGCCGATCCCCGACACCACCCGCTGATCGAGAAGCTGCCGTTTGATCTCGGAATGCTTGCGCCGCAACACCTTAACCACAGTGTCGGCATCGAACCGGGGGTCCAGCGGGTCGCGCGCAAGATGGGCGACGGGCACCGGCACCACGCTGCCGTCGACAGTCACCAGGTCGGCGAGCATCCAGCCCCCGAACGTGCGCTGGTCGACAAAGCTCAGCACGGTCCCGTCGTCGAGCAGCGCGGAGATCCGGACATGGTCGGCGCGCGCGGCCGACCCCTGCAAGCGCGGGGGACGCCCACCCAGCAGCATCTGCCCGCTCATGCCGAGGTGAACCACCAGCGCGGTGTCCGATCCCGTCCCCCGAGCCTCGGTGTCGAGTAGCAGCCACAGGTATTTGCCGCGCCGATCGGTGCCGGTGATCCGCGCGCCGAGCAGCCGAGCGGTGAGGTCGGCGGGCCCGGCCTCGTGGCGGCGCACCGCACGGGGATGATGCACGCGGACCGCGGTGATCCCCTTGCCCACCACGCGGGCCTGCAAGCCGCGGCGCACCACCTCGACTTCGGGCAGTTCGGGCATCTAGACGGACGTTTTCCCCGCGGTGTCCCGCACTTCCAGGGCTTTCCAGGTCGCCGCCGCCGCCTTCTGCTCGGCTTCCTTCTTGGAGCGGCCCACCCCGGTCCCGTATTCGGTGTCCATCACCACGACGACCGCGGTGAATTCCTTGTCGTGATCCGGGCCGGTGGAGGTCACCACATACGACGGCGCGCCCATGCCGCGGGCCGCGGTCAGCTCCTGCAAGCTCGTCTTCCAGTCCAGCCCGGCCCCCAGCTTCGGCGCGGCGTCCAACAGCCCGCCGAACAACCGCAGGATCACTTCGCGCGCCGTCTCGATCCCGTGCTCCAGGTAAATCGCGCCGAGTAGCGATTCCATGCCGTCGGCCAGGATGCTCGACTTGTCGGCCCCGCCGGTGTTCGCTTCCCCGCGCCCCAGCAACAGGTGAACGCCAAGCCCCTGGTCGGACAGGTTTCGCGCGACGTCGGCCAGCGCCTGGGTGTTGACTACGCTGGCCCGCAGTTTGGCCAGGTCGCCCTCGGTGCGGTCGGGGTGACGATGGTAAAGCTCGTCGGTGATGGTCAAGCCCAGGACGGCGTCGCCCAGAAACTCCAGACGTTCGTTGGTCGGCAGCCCACCGTGCTCGTAGGCGTAACTGCGGTGCGTCAACGCCAACAAGAGCAGCTCATCGGAGAGCCCGACCCCGAGCGCATCAAGCAAAACTTGCCGTGTCGTCACCGCTCACCCCGCGGCGCGTCCGGATCAGAGGGGAACATGCCAGCCAGCTTGGCCCACCGCGGATCGATGCGGTCATGGTGATGGCCGGGCTCCGCGGCAAGAGAAACACCGCATTCCGGGCACAGCCCCGGGCAATCCGGCGCGCACACCGGTGAGAACGGGAGCTCCAGTCCCACGGCGTCGATGATGGACTGCTCCAGGTCTATCGTGTCGTCGACGATGCGACCGACCTCGCCTTCCTCGGTGGTGGCCTCGGTGGTGCTCTCCGGGTAGGCGAACAGTTCGGTCAGCCCGACGTGCACGCGGCCTTTGATCGGGCCCAGGCAACGGGCACATTGGCCGACGGTGGGCGCGGTCACCGTCCCGGTCACCAACACGCCTTCCGACACCGACTCGATCCGCAGGTCCAGTTCCAATGGTGCGCCCGCCTCGATCGCGATCAGGTCCAGCCCGATACGCGACGGGCCGGGCAGGGTGTCACGCAGCGTGACCATCGCTCCCGGTCGTCGCCCCAGCTGAGTGATGTCAACCGTCATCGGCGAGGTGCCATGCCGCTGCGCCGTAGTGCTGTGCTGCCGCGTCATACCAGAAATCCTACGGCGCGGGCCGCATAATGCCGGGGCCCTACCGCCGTGCACCCTGGTGATTGCGCCCGGAACGGGAGGGCAGCGAAGCGCTAACGCGTCGCGTAGTCGTGCGTGCCGGCTGCCGTGCGGAGTTGGTGGCGCCCGCGTCCCACCGATCGCAGCGTGCCGTTGAGGAACTCCTCGAACTCGGCGAGCTTGTTGTCGACGTAGATGTCGCATTCACCGCGCAGCCTGTCGGCCTCGGCGTGCGCTGTGTCGATGAGCCGGGTGGCCTCCGCCGTGGCGGCCGCCACCACCTCGTTCTGCGACACCAGGCGCTGCTGTTCCTTGATGCCCTCTTGCACGGCGTTCTCGTAGGAGATGTTGCCGTTTTCGATCAGCCGGTCTGCCTCGGCCTGGGCGCGGCCGACGCTGGCCTCGTACTCGCGTTTCGCCGCCGCGGCGATGCGAACCGACTCCTCGCGCGCCTCACCGACCATCCGCTCACTGTGCTGGCGTGCCTCGTTCACCATCCGGTCGGCCTGGGATTTGGCGTCGGACAGGATTCGGTCGGCCTCCGCACGGGCATGGTTGAGCATCGATTCCGACTCGGTGGTCGCCGAGGACACCATCGATTCGGCGTGCCCCTTGGCGTCCTGCAGCATCGAATCCCGCGCATCGAGCACATCCTGGGCATCGTCCAGCTCGCCGGGGATTGCGTCCTTGATGTCGTCGATCAGTTCCAGGCAGTCGCCACGGGGCACCACGCAGCCGGCCGTCATCGGTACGCCACGGGCTTCTTCGACGATGGCGCTCAATTCGTCGAGCGCTTCAAAGACTCGGTACACGGCGATACCCTCCTGGCGTCGTTGTTGTTACTAGTGTGCCTGGTGTTGTCCCTGTGACAGCGATGGTGAGCCCGGTGTGTCGGCCATTGGCAGCGCGGCGCCCGCCCACGGCTCGGGGAGCCCGGCCATTCCGGGACTCGCAGCGCCTGCTTCCCGACGTGCGGCCGCCCCGCGGCACCAATCCCGGTTCGGACCGCAGGATGCGGGGAGCCGCGCCGGCGCACCACGGCCGTTGGATCATGAAAGTAGATTGTTCCAGGATTTCAGCGCTGCCACCTGTGCAGGTCAGCGTACCGGCCGGCGCGCCGAACAACAGCGATCGGCGCCGAGTCGGCAACAACACAAATCCGGCCGCGCCAACGCTCGATTCGCGGCACCGGTCACAGGCGAGAGCAGGCACCATGAGCATCATCGCGAACCCCACCCGGCAATCGCGCCCGGCGTGAACCTGAGCTATCGACGAGCGTCTCTCACACAGTAAGCGCCAGAACGTATCTGGACCACAAACTCTCAGCGGGAAAACCACACGCCCAGCCTGATGATGGCGACCGGACTCTCAAACGTTGAACGCTGCATCGAAGTCGATGTCATCGGGCTCACAACCGATCTCGGTAACAGATGGTCGGCCAGCCGGTGTCATCCAGCGCTCAGCGATTGCCCGACAACCGCTTCCGAAGTCTTCGGTTCACCGGTTCGGG
>CAYNLB010000149.1:0-10290 GCA_964397935.1 uncultured Mycobacterium sp. | reverse complement strand
GACCCGCGATCGGTTGCCATTGTGCGCTCCACGGTGGCGTTGGCGCATAGCCTTGACGCGGACCTAGTCGCCGAGGGAGTCGAAGACGAGATTACGTTGAGCGCACTGCGGCGCTACGGCTGCACCATCACACAAGGCTTCGTGCACACTCCGCCGCTGCCCGCCGACGACCTGCAGCAGTGGATCACCAGTCACGCGCCCGGTCCAGCCTCAAGCGAATTTCACCAGGTGGAGGTCGCCGACTGACCGCAAGTCACGAAGCAAACGGAACTGGGCTAGAGAAGCTTTTTCACCAGCTCGCACCTCGCGACTCGCGCCGGTGCGGTGGCCGGATCAGTATCAGTACACGTGGCGAGCCGACGCCATCGGGTTCACCATCACCTCGTCGACGCCGGACCGTTCGACAAGTTGCCCGCAGTCGCTCGGGCGACCCACTAGCGCGTGAATCCCAAGCGGTCCGCGGTCTGCGCCAGCCGCACGGTGGCCGACAGCGCGTCGCTGGTCGTCTGGTCGGTGCGCACCGGTACGAGATCAAGGACGGAAAGACGCACGATGGCGTCAACGCCCGAGGCCTCGCGAACGTTCCCGGCCGGTCAGTAGTCCTTGAGGGTGATGGACCCCACGATGCGGTCGAAGACCTCCTGGGGTATCGGTGCACCACCGGGGATGTTGTCCACGACCAGCCATTGGTTGCGCTTGACGTAGTCTGCGAACTCGCTGTGGTAATTGGCGAAGCCGGCCTCATGGTCGACCGTCCCGTCCTGGGAGGCAGCGGCGAGCTCGCCGGCCAAGATGTAGGCACCCAGCAGCGCGACGCTGGTCCCCTGCCCTGACAACGGCGAGCAGCAATACCCGGCGTCGCCGACCAGTGCCACCCGGCCCTTTGCCCAGCGATCCATCTTGATCTGCGACATTTCGTCGAAATAGAAATCCGGTGCCGTCCGCATGTATTCCAACAGCTGTGGGCGTACCCAGCCGTCGTCGGCCATCCGCCGTTCCAGCTCGGCGAACTGGGCCTCGGTGTCGCGGTAGTCGATCCGCAGGTCCGGGTCCATGAAGCCCAACATGGCCCGGGCCTCGGTGTTGTTGCGCGCGCTGTAGACCCCCGCCATGCTCGAGTCCCCGTAGTGCCAGGTCTGCCAGTAGTCCAGGTCCAGAAAGTTGGGCACGGTGAAGATCGCGGCGTAGGTGTCCAGCCTGTCGATGAACTGCTCCTCGGGCCCGAAAACCAGTCGGCGCACGTTGGAGTGCAATCCGTCGGCGCCGATGACGAGGTCGAAGTTCCGCGGGGCCGCGCGCTCGAAGGTCACGCTCACCGCGGCGCCGTTGTCGTCCAAGGCGGTGATGCTGTCGTCAAACACGTATTCGACCGTCCATTGGCTTGCCCCGTAGAGCAATTCGATCAAGTCGTCGCGCAACAGCTCGATGTCGGGGTTGTCGATCGGACCGCCGGTGGGCGTGGATTCGGTGTCCCGGGACAATTCATTGCCGTCCCGATCCACGACGGAAGCTCCACGAATCTGCGTCTTGCGCTTCTGGGCTGCGGCCAGAAGCCCCATGCGTTCGAGAACCGTCAGCGCCGGACCCCGGACGTCGATCGCCTGACCCCCCGGTCGCGGCCCGGGATGGCGCTCCACCACAGTGACCGAATAACCCTGACGCCCAAGCCAATACGCCGCTGCCGTACCGGCTACGCTGGCGCCGGAAACCAGAACTTCAGTCATGGAAAGTCACTTAATCTCTGCCAGCTTTTTTGCGTCGGTGAAAACGTCGTCGAGCATCGACGGTGTCAACCTACCGGTAAACATGTTTTGCTGACTCGGGTGGTAGCAACCGAGCAACCGCACACCGGACCCCAGTTCCGCAACGACGCCATGGCCGAACCGCGGCTTGGGCCTTCCGGCGACGGCCTGCAGTCGCAGCGCCACCTGCCAGGCGAACCCGCCCAGGGCCACGATCACCCGCACGTGCTCCGACACCAGCCGCCATTCGGCGTCCAGCCAAGGCCAGCAGGTATCCCGCTCCGCCGGAGTCGGGGCGTTGGCCGGAGGTGCGCACCGGACCGGCGCAACGATCCGAACCTGCTTGGTCCGCAATCCGTCCGCGGCGTCCACGCTGATCGGTGAATTGACCAGGCCGGCTCGGTACAGTGCCGCATACAACTGGTCGCCAGAGCGGTCGCCGGTGAACATTCGCCCCGTCCGGTTGGCGCCGTTCGCGGCAGGCGCCAACCCGACGATCAACAACCGCGGCCGCGTCGCTCCCCAGCCGGGCACTGGCCGCCCCCAATACGGCTGGTCGGCGAAGGCTCGGCGTTTGACGACGGCTACCTCCTCACGCCAGCTGACCAGCCGCGGGCAGGCCCGGCACACACTGATCGCAGCATCGAGTTCGCGGATCGACCCCGCACGGGCCGCCAGCTCGGCGACCTGCGCGGCATTCGCTGCCACCGGCGTCTGCGAGGTGGCCGGATCGCTGGGCCATCCGGTACCGGGAGCGACCGGGGAATCGAATGCCTGGCCGGTACGTGGATGGACGAGCACATGAACATCCTGCATGCAGCCGCCGGCGGCCGCGAATTTCAGTGGCTCGGCTGCGCGGTTGGGGTTAAATTCAGCCGCGATAGCCATGAGCAGCAGCAGCCGCGGTCCGGCGTTTCTGATCCTGTTCGCCACGCTGACGGCTACCACGGGCACCGGCATCTCGCTCGTCGCTTTCCCGTGGCTGGCCTTGCAGCGCAATGGCAACGCGCGGGACGCGGCGGTGGTGGCCGCCGCCATGACGGTGCCATTGGTGGCTTCCACGGTGGTCGCCGGCACGGCGGTTGACTTTTTCGGGCGTCGCCGGATATCGCTGGGGGCCGACTTCCTGTCCGGCGCGGCGGTGGCCGCGGTCCCGCTGCTCACCTGGTCGATCGGTGAGAGCGCGATCAATGTGGCGGTGTTGGCGCTGCTGGCCGCACTGACGGGCGGTTTCGACCCGGCCGGGATGACGGCCCGGCAGTCGATGCTGCCCGAGTCCGCCGCACGTGCCGGCTGGTCGCTGGACCACACCAACAGCATTTACGAGGCGGTTCTCAACCTGGCGTATATCGTCGGCCCGGGTTTCGGCGGTTTGATGATCGCCACGGTGGGCCCTATTTCCACGATGTGGATCACCGCGGGGGCATTCGGCTTGTCCATCCTTGCGATCGCCGCGCTGCGGCTCGAGGGCGCCGGTAAACCGGACCATGGGAGCCGGACCAACGGGTGGGTGTCCGGCATCACCGAAGGGCTGCGATTCGTCTGGAGCCTTAGGGTGCTGCGCACGCTCGGGCTGATCGACCTGGCCGTCACCGCGCTGTACCTGCCGATGGAGAGCGTGTTGTTCCCGAAGTACTTTGCCGACCGGCGCCAACCGGCCGAGTTGGGTTGGGCGCTGATGGCGCTGGCAGTCGGCGGCCTGGTTGGCGCGCTCGGCTACGCGGCACTGTCGAAGGGCGTGCGCCGGCGCACCGCCCTGCTGACCGCGACGCTGACCTTGGGTGCGGCTGCCGCCGGGATCGCGCTGCTGCCGCCGCTGCCGGTGATCCTGGTGCTCTGCGCGGTGATCGGCCTGGTGTACGGCCCGATCCAGCCGATCTACGCCTTCGTGGTGCAGACCCGGGCGCCGCAGCATCTGCGCGGTCGGGTGGTCGGGGCGATGGCGTCGCTGACGTACGCCGCGGGCCCGGTCGGCCTGCTGGTGGCCGGTCCGCTGGCCGACGCCGCCGGACTGGGTGTGACCTTCTTGGCGTTGGCGCTGCCCATCCTGCTGATCGGCCTGATCGCGACCAGGCTGCCGTCGCTGCGCGACCTGGACAGCGCGCCCGAACTGAACGCTCCTTCGCCGCTTTGACCTTCGGTGTTTGCCACCAGGTTCGGATTGCCGACACCGACCGAAACCACCGACTGCTCGGCAGCCAGGACGTCACCAAATGCCCGGACACCGACTTCGCTGAGTTGTCGTTGACCGGAACCGACCGGCCCCTATCCCGCTCTGACTGCCCAACTGTGCAGCGCTGACAGCCGTAGGATCGGCACGGTGAGCAGCCTGTGAACTCCCCGAACAAAGATGTGCTGGCAGACCTGATCGCCGGCCTGCCCGACGGGATGGTCGTCACCGACCCGACCGTGACCGAGGGCTACCGCCAGGACCGCGCGTTCGACCCGTCGGCCGGCAAACCGCTGGCCGTGGTCCGGCCGCAGCGCACCGAAGAGGTGCAGACCGTGCTGCGCTGGGCCACCGCCCATCGGGTGCCCGTAGTGACGCGGGGAGCCGGCAGCGGCCTGTCTGGCGGGGCAACCGCGCTCGACAACGGAATCGTGCTGTCGACGGAGAAGATGCGCGAAATCACCGTCGACCCCGTGACCCGCACCGCGGTATGTCAGCCCGGGCTGTTCAACGCCGAAGTGAAGAAGGCCGCCGCCGAACACGGCCTGTGGTATCCGCCCGACCCGTCCTCGTTCGAGATCTGCAGCATCGGCGGCAACATCGCCACCAACGCCGGCGGGCTGTGCTGCGTCAAGTACGGCGTCACCACCGACTACGTGCTGGGCATGCAGGTGGTGCTGGCCGATGGCACGGCGGTCCGACTGGGCGGGCCACGACTCAAGGACGTGGCAGGGCTGAGCCTGACGAAATTGTTCGTCGGGAGCGAGGGCACGCTGGGCGTCATCACCGAGGTGACGCTGCGGCTGGTGCCCAAGCAAAACGCGTCCAGCGTCGTGGTGGCCAGCTTCGCCACGGTCGAGGCGGCGGTCGAGGCGGTGCTCGGGGTCACGGCGCGGCTTCGCCCCTCGATGCTGGAGTTCATGGATACGGTGGCGATCAACGCCGTCGAGGACACCTTGCGCATGGACCTGGATCGCGGGGCGGCGGCCATGCTGGTCGCCGGTTCCGACGAGCGCGGCCGCGCCGGCAGCGAGGATGCCGAGGTGATGGCCGCGGTGTTCGCCGACAACGGCGCCACCGAGGTGTTTTCCACCGACGATGCCGCCGAGGGCGAGGCGTTCGTGGCTGCCCGTCGGTTCTGCATCCCGGCGGTCGAAGCCAAAGGATCGCTGCTGCTCGAAGACGTCGGGGTGCCGCTGCCCGCACTGGGTGAGCTGGTGACCGGGATTGCGCGCATCGCAACCGAACGTGACCTGATGATCTCGGTGATCGCCCACGCCGGCGACGGCAACACCCACCCGCTGATCGTGTACGACCCCGCCGATACCGCTATGACCGAGCGCGCCCATCTCGCATTCGGCGAAATCATGGATCTGGCCGTCGGCCTCGGCGGCACCATCACCGGCGAGCACGGCGTCGGCCGGTTGAAGCGGCCCTGGCTGGCCGACTACCTGGGGCCCGAGGTGATGGACCTCAACCAGCGCATCAAGCAGGCACTGGACCCGTCGGGGATTCTCAACCCCGGCGCGGCGATCTAGTTCTCTGCGGCGGGTGTGGATCTGACGAGGGATTACCGGCGTGTCGCGTGCGAGTTCCACGGTCAGCGATTGACACACTCCGCATTTTGTCGTACGAATGAGACATGACTGCGGTTATGTCTCACAACGTCCCGGCCGCGTTCGAACTCGCCACGGCCGACACGTGGCCCAATCCCTGGCCGATGTACCGCGCGCTGCGTGACCACGACCCGGTGCACCACGTCGTCCCGCCGAAACGGCCCGACCACGACTACTACGTGCTATCCCGACACTCGGACGTCTGGTCAGCCGCCCGCGACCACGAGACGTTCTCCTCGGCGCAGGGGCTGACAGTCAACTACGGGGACCTGGAAATGATCGGGCTGCAGGATAACCCGCCGTTCGTGATGCAGGATCCGCCGGTGCACACCGAATTTCGCAAACTAGTGGCGCGCGGTTTCACGCCGCGGCAGGTGGAGGCGGTGGAGCCCAAGGTCCGCGAGTTCGTCGTCGAGCGCATCGAGGGGTTGCGCACCGATGGCGGCGGCGACATCGTCACCCAGCTGTTCAAGCCCCTGCCGTCGATGGTGGTCGCGCACTATCTCGGTGTTCCCGAAGAAGATCGAGCCCAATTCGACGGCTGGACTGATGCGATCGTCGCGGCCAACACCGCCGACGGCGGCGTGGCCGGCGCACTGGGAACCGTCGGCGATGCGGTCGGTTCGATGATGGCTTACTTCACCAGGCTGATCGAGCGGCGCCGGAGCGAACCCGAAGACGACACCATCTCGCATCTGGTCGCCGCCGGCGTCGGCGCCGACGGTGACGTTGCCGGCACGCTATCGGTGCTGGCATTCACATTCACGATGGTCACCGGCGGCAACGACACCACCACCGGAATGCTCGGCGGGTCAATGCCTTTGCTGCAGCAACGTCCCGATCAGCGGCGGCTCCTGGTGGACAATCCCGGGCTGATCCGGGACGCGGTCGACGAACTGTTGCGACTCACCTCGCCGGTACAAGGGCTGGCGCGTACGGCCACCCGTGACGTGACTATTGGGGACACCACCATCACGGCCGGCCGCAAGGTATTGCTGCTGTATGGGTCGGCCAACCGAGATGAACGCCAATACGGGCCGGACGCAGGCGATCTCGACGTGATGCGATGCCCGCGCAACATCCTGACGTTCAGCCACGGCGCACACCATTGCCTGGGCGCGGCAGCGGCACGGATGCAATCGCGGGTCGCCCTTACCGAACTGCTGGCCCGCTGCCCCGATTTCGAGGTCGATGAGTCGGGCATCGCCTGGTCGGGCGGCAGTTATGTGCGGCGCCCGCTGTCGGTGCCGATTCGGGTGAACTCCTGATGGCCGACGACTGGCTGGCATCGCGCCGCACCGAAGTAGCCGCGGACCGCATACTCGACGCGGCCGAGCAGCTTTACACCCAGCGGGACCAGGATTCAATCGGCATGAACGAGATTGCCCGGGCCGCAGGCTGTTCCCGCGCGACGCTTTATCGCTACTTCGAGAATCGCGAGGCGCTGCGCACCGCCTACGTGCACCGCGAGACTCGCCGGCTCGGCCGGGCGATCAAAGCGCAGATCGACGGTATCGGCGACCCCCGCGAACGACTGGTCGCCGGCGTCACCGCCACGCTGCGGATGGTTCGGGGCCGCCCGGCCCTGGCATCATGGTTCGCGACCACCCGCCCGCCGATCGGTGGGGAGTTGGCCGGCCGGTCCGAGGTGATCACCGCCTTGGCCGCCGCGTTCGTCAACTCGCTCGGTCCGGCCGACCCCGCCGTCGTCGAACGCCGGGCCCGCTGGGTAGTGCGGGTGATCACGTCACTGCTGCTGTTCCCGGGGCGCGACGATGCCGATGAGCGGGCGATGATCGAGGAGTTTGTCGTCCCGATGGTGACGCCGGTCGGTGCGGGCCGCTAGTTTGCTCGTCGGCACACGGCAGCGCCTCAATCCCGCACGCGTGTGAATCGGTGCAGCAGCCAGGCCACCGGGATCGTCAGCACCAGCGTCGCGATGAACAGGTATAGCATCGAACCCGTGTAGACGTGGGCCCTAACCACGTACACCATGGCGAATTCCATCGTAATCAGGTGGACCAGGAAGATCTCGTAGGAGATCTCACCCAGCCACACCATCGGCCGGGTGGCCAGCAGCCGCGAGTACCATCCCTGATCCCCCAAGGCCAGCGGCGCCACCGCCAGTGCGGCGATGGCGGCATAAAAACACGTTTTGAACAGCGCCTCGCTCAGCGTCGCCGGCGAAGTCGTGGGTGCACCGGCGATAGGCGTCGAGACGATGAAGTAGCTGACGATTGCCAGCGGTATAGCCACGAATGCGTAGCCGCGCACGCCCATCGCCTGCAGCACGGTCAGGGCCATGCCGGCGAGAAACCAGACCAGGTAGGTGGGCAGCCACAGCCGGGCACCATCGGGAAACCAGTGATCGGTGTGCACCAGGATCAACCAGGCCGGGCTGATCAACCCCATCGCCGCCAGGGCACCCAGCAGCAACCTGGGCTGCCATCGCCGTCGGCAGATCAGCACCAGCAACAGGTATGCCAGCAGCGGCAGCGCCACGTAGAAGGCCGCCTCGACCGCCAGGCTCCACATCTGGGTCAGGCCCTGATGCAGGTACTTTCCCAGGTAGCCGTTGCAATAGATCTGCGTCAAGGTGAGGTTACGCAGCAGCCCCACCCAGGAGTGTCCGGGATTCGGGCCCGCCGCGCGGAAGTGGTACAGCACATAAGCGAACAGCACGGTGACGACGTAGGCCGGCATGATGCGCCGAAACCGGTGCCGCGCATAACGGCTCAGCGAAGGTGGCTCTCCGCCGGTGACGACTGACTTCACCCACGGCCGAAACAGCAGGAAGCCGGAGAGCACGAAGAAGATCGGAACGCCTATCTCCATCCGCGAACCGACCAGACCCCAGTAGCCGTGGGTGTATTTGCCCGTGCTGTAAGCCGCGTGGGTTCCGACGACGAGGAGCGCGGCGACCGCGCGGATACCGGTCAGCGACGCGACCCGGTCGACATGAGAGATCTGCTCGAGTCCGCCCTGGGCGTCCTGCTCCTCGGACAGGGTCATCCGGCGTGTTTTCTGCGTGGTTTGCCGCCCTCGCGGCGGGCCCTTTCGGGCGCTTTGTCCGAAGACGTCTCGGGCCGGAGGGCGATCAGCACGCCCGATATACGGGTGCGCTCCAGCCTTTTGAGAGTCGCGCGGGGCAGTTTGGCCGGCAGCTCCACCAATGAGAAGTCGGGGCCGATGGCGATATGTCCGAAATCGCTGCGATGCAGACCACCCTCGTTGGCGATGGCACCGACGATCGCGCCCGGACCGATCTTGTGCCGCTTGCCCACCGCGATGCGGTAGGTTGTGAAATCCCTTACTCGCCTTGGCTTTTCGGAACGGTCTCGGCGTTCATTCCGGCGGCGGTCGGGCGGCGGCTCGGGCGCCATCAGGAACTCCTCGCCGTCGCGGGACTGCAGCGCCAGCGCCGCGGCAATGTCGGCCAGGGGAACGTCGTGCTCACGTTCGTAGTCCTCGACCAGCTTGCGGAACAACTCGATCCCCGGAGCGGTGAGCGACTCGGTGATGGAATCGGCGAATTTTGCTACCCGCTGCGCGTTCACGTCCTCCACGGTGGGCAATTCGGACTCGGCGAGCGTTTGCCGCGTCGCCTTTTCGATCGCCTTGAGCAGGTGCCGCTCCCGCGGGGAGACGAACAACAGGGCAGTCCCCGAACGCCCCGCCCTGCCGGTGCGTCCGATGCGGTGGACGTAGGACTCGGTATCGTGCGGGATGTCGTAGTTGAGCACATGTGATATCCGCTCCACATCCAGCCCGCGCGCGGCCACATCGGTGGCGACCAGGATGTCGACGCGGCCATCTCGCAATGCGGCTATCGTCCGCTCGCGCTGCCCCTGCGGGATGTCGCCGTTGATGGCTGCCGCGGAAAACCCTCGCGCACGCAGCTTTTCGGCAACTTCCTCAGTGGCCTGCTTGGTCCGAACGAAGACGATCATCGCCTCGAACGGCTCGACTTCAAGGACTCGGGTCAGCGCATCCATCTTGCGCGGACCGGCAACTTGGATGTAGCGCTGGGAAATGTTGTCGGCCGTAGCCGTTTTCGCTTTGAAGGTGACTTCGTGCGGGTCGTGCAGGTACTTGGTGGCGAGCTTGCGGATCGCCGGTGGCATGGTCGCCGAGAACAAGGCGACCTGCTTGTATTCCGGGGTGTCGGCCAGGATGCGCTCGATGTCTTCGGCAAAGCCCATGGTGAGCATCTCGTCGGCCTCGTCGAGCACCAGGTAGTCCACCCGCGACAGGTCCAGCGTCCCCCGTTCGAGGTGATCGATGACCCGGCCGGGCGTGCCGACCACCACTTGGGCACCTCGCTTGAGCCCGGCCAGTTGCACGCCATACGACGACCCACCGTAGATCGGCAGCACGTTGATCTGCGGCAGATGAGCTCCGTAGCGGCTGAACGCCTCGGCCACCTGCAGAGCCAGCTCGCGGGTGGGTGCCAGCACCAATGCTTGGGTTGCCTTGCTGGTGACGTCGATCTTGGACAGGATCGGGATGGCGAACGCCGCCGTCTTGCCGGTGCCGGTCTGCGCCAGCCCCACCACGTCGGAGCCCGCCATCAGCGGCGGAATCGTGGCGGCCTGGATGGCTGTGGGCGACTCGTAACCGACGTCGGCGATCGCCCGCAGGACGGAAGGATGTATCTGCAGGTCGGCGAATGCCGCCGAGGCAGAATCGGGCGAGCCATCCGGGAGGGTCATCGCCACCGGAGTTTAGTGGTCAACCGCGATTCCGGTCGCGCCGGGCGCGG
>CAYNLB010000148.1:0-10654 GCA_964397935.1 uncultured Mycobacterium sp. | reverse complement strand
ACGTGTTGGGAAGTTGAAGATGCGTTGAACAACCCGCAGTCTATCGAACGTATATTCGATAGACTGCGGGTTGTGGGCTGGTTTAACGGTCCGCCGAGTTGGGCGGAAATGGAGCGGGTGCTCGACAGCAAGCCGCGCCATGCCGGGGCGCCGGCGCAGCCCGACCCGGAGGGGCCCCTGGCGCGCAGGCGCGCGACGTACCAGCCGCCGGTCGACGGTCGAAGGGCCCGCTCGCCCGTCGCGTACGCCGAGCTGCACGCGCACTCGGCGTTCAGCTTCCTGGACGGGGCCAGCACGCCGGAGGAGCTGGTCGAGGAGGCCGCCCGGCTGGATCTGCGCGCCCTGGCACTGACCGACCACGACGGCCTGTACGGGGCGGTGCGGTTCGCCGAAGCCGCCGCCGAGCTCGACCTGCGTACCGTGTTCGGCGCCGAACTGTCGCTGGGATCGGGTGCCCGCACCGAGGCGCCGGATCCGCCCGGCCCGCACCTGCTGGTGCTGGCCCGCGGCCCGGAAGGCTACCGGCGGCTGTCGCGTCAGCTGGCCGCCGCGCACCTGGCCGGCGGGGAGAAGGGCAAGCCGCGTTACGACTACGACGCGCTGACCGAGGCCGCCGGCGGGCACTGGCACATCCTGACGGGATGCCGCAAGGGCCATGTGCGCCAGGCGCTTTCTGACGGCGGGCCGGATGCGGCGGAACGCGCGCTGGCCGACCTGGTGGACCGGTTCGGGGCGCACAGGGTCAGTATCGAGCTGACCCATCATGGCCATCCCCTCGACGACGAGCGCAACATGGCGCTGGCCGCACTCGCCCCGCGTCTCGGTGTCGGCGTCGTCGCCACCACCGGGGCGCATTTTGCTCATCCGTCGCGCGGTCGGCTGGCCATGGCGATGGGCGGGATCCGGGCCCGGCAGTCCCTGGATTCCGCCGCCGGGTGGCTGGCTCCGCTGGGCGGTGCGCACCTGCGGTCCGGTGCGGAGATGGCCCGGCTCTTTGCCCAGCGGCCCGAAGTGGTGACCGCCGCCGGCGGGCTCGGCGAGCAGTGCGCGTTCGGGCTGGCGTTGATAGCGCCGCAGCTGCCGCCGTTCGGCGTGCCCGCCGGGCACACCGAGGACAGCTGGTTGCGGCAGTTGACGATCGCCGGGGCGCGTGACCGCTACGGTCCGGCCGAGAACGCACCGCGCGCGTATTCCCAGCTCGAGCATGAGCTGAAAGTCATTGCCCGGCTGAGTTTTCCGGGATACTTCCTGGTGGTGCACGACATCGCCCGGTTCTGCCGGGAAAACAACATCTTGTGCCAGGGCAGGGGATCGGCGGCCAATTCCGCGGTCTGTTACGCGCTCGGCGTCACCGCGGTGGACCCGGTGGCCAACGAGCTGTTGTTCGAGCGCTTCCTGTCGCCGGCCCGGGACGGGCCACCCGACATCGACATGGACATCGAATCCGACCAGCGCGAAAAGGTCATCCAGTATGTCTACGACCGCTACGGCCGTGACTACGCCGCCCAGGTCGCCAATGTCATCACTTACCGGGGGCGGATCGCGGTGCGCGACATGGCCCGCGCCCTGGGCTTCTCGCAGGGACAGCAGGACGCGTGGAGCAAGCAGATCGCCCACTGGAACGGGAGTGCTGATTCGCCTGATATCGCGGGCATTCCGGAGCAGGTGATCGATCTGGCCAACCAGATCCGGAATCTGCCGCGGCACCTGGGCATCCATTCCGGCGGCATGGTGATCTGCGACCGCCCGATCGCGGACGTGTGCCCGGTGGAGTGGGCGCGCATGGCGAACCGCAGCGTCCTGCAATGGGACAAAGACGACTGTGCGGCAATCGGTTTGGTGAAGTTCGACCTGCTCGGGCTGGGCATGCTCTCGGCGCTGCACTATGCCATCGACCTGGTGGCCGAGCACAAGGGGATCGGGGTGGACCTGGCCCGGCTCGACCTCTCCGAGCCGGCGGTGTACGAGATGCTGGCCCGCGCCGATTCCGTCGGCGTGTTCCAGGTGGAGTCGCGGGCGCAGATGGCCACCCTGCCGAGGCTGAAGCCGCGGATCTTCTACGACCTGGTGGTGGAGGTCGCGCTGATCCGTCCCGGGCCCATCCAGGGCGGGTCGGTGCATCCCTACATCCGGCGGCGCAACGGCGTCGACCCGGTCACCTACGACCACCCGTCGATGGAGCCGGCGCTGCGGAAGACGCTGGGGGTGCCGCTTTTCCAGGAGCAGTTGATGCAGCTCGCGGTCGACTGCGCCGGTTTTACCGCCGCCGAGGCCGACCAGCTGCGGCGCGCCATGGGCTCCAAGCGTTCCACCGAACGCATGCGGCGGCTGCGCGGCCGCTTTTACGACGGCATGCGGCAATTACACGGGGTCGCCGGGGAGGTGATCGACCGGGTCTACGAAAAGCTGGAGGCCTTCGCCAATTTCGGCTTCCCGGAAAGCCACGCGCTGTCCTTCGCGTCGCTGGTGTTCTACTCGTCGTGGTTCAAGCTGCACCACCCGGCGGCGTTCTGCGCGGCGCTGCTGCGCGCCCAGCCGATGGGTTTCTATTCGCCGCAGTCGCTGGTGGCCGATGCGCGCAGGCATGGTGTGGCGGTACACGGCCCGGACGTCAACGCCAGCCTGGCGCACGCCACTCTCGAGAATGCCGGAGCAGAGGTCCGCCTGGGGTTGGGCGCGGTTCGTCATATCGGCGACGAACTCGCCGAGCGGATGACCGAAGAGCGAAAAGCCAACGGCCCGTATGCTTCTCTGCTGGACCTGACCACCCGGCTGCAATTGAGCGTGCCGCAGACCGAAGCGTTGGCCACGGCCGGGGCGCTGGGCTGCTTCGGCATCTCCCGGCGCGAGGCGCTGTGGTCGGCCGGGGCCGCCGCTACCCAGCGGCCGGACCGGTTGCCCGGGGTGGGCTCGTCGTCGCACATCCCGGCGTTGCCGGGAATGAGCGAGCTGGAGCTGGCCGCCGCCGACGTGTGGGCCACCGGCATCTCCCCGGACAGTTACCCGACGCAGTTCCTGCGGGCCGACCTGGACGCGATGGGGGTGGTGCCGGCCGGGCGGTTGCTCGGTGTACCCGACGGCGACCGCGTGTTGATCGCCGGCGCGGTCACCCATCGGCAGCGGCCCGGCACCGCCCAGGGGGTGACGTTTGTCAACCTCGAAGACGAGACCGGGATGGTCAACGTGCTCTGCACGCCGGGAGTGTGGGCGCGGCACCGCAAGCTGGCCAACACGGCGCCGGCGCTGCTGGTGCGCGGTCAGGTCCAAAACGCCAGCGGCGCAGTCACCGTCGTCGCGGAGCGGTTGGGTCGCATCACCTTGGCGGTCGGCTCGAGGTCGCGAGATTTCCGGTGATACCGCCCGTGCGCGAAGGCGCGCAGAATGTCGGCGAGTCTCGGCGTGTCGCGCACAAAACACGCGCCCTCGCGTGAGCAGTCCTAGCCCGTCGGCGTGGTCCACACCTTGGTCGGGGTGATGCTCAGCCGGGTGCTGTAGTCGACCATCGCCTCGGTCAGGCCGAACTTCGCGGCGTCTTCGCGGTACTTCGCCCAGTACGGTTCGTCCGCCCGGCAGTCGACGCCGGTGGCGTCCACCGTCGCGATCCCCCCGACGACGATGATGCCGCCGCCATTGCCGTCGGAATCCAGGTTCAGGCTCACCTGGGGACGTGCCCTGATATGGGCGACCTTGGCGGCTTGCGGCATCGAGTACACCGTCAGCTTGGCGCCGTCGAAGTAGAACCAGATCAGCCGTGGAACCGGTTGTCCCGATTTGGCGACGGTGGTCAGCCACCCGTAGTGGTCGGAGGTGAGCCTGCCGGAAACCTCTTGTGTCAGTTCGACGCTCATGCAGCCAAATGTAGTCTCCAGGCATGACCCTCAACCTGTCCGTCGACGAAGTCCTCACCACCACCCGCTCGGTCCGCAAACGCCTCGACTTCGACAGGCCGGTAGGCCGCGAGGTGCTCATGGAATGCCTCGAACTGGCGCTGCAGGCACCCACCGGATCCAACTCGCAGGGCTGGCAATGGGTGTTCGTCGAGGACGCCGACAAGAAGAAGGCGATCGCCGACGTCTACCTGACCAACGCCCGCGCCTATCTGAGCACCCCTGGAGCCGAATATCCCGCAGGGGACACCCGCGGGGAGCGGATGGGCAAAGTCCGCGATTCCGCGACCTATCTCGCCGAGCACATGCATGAGGCGCCGGTGCTGCTGATCCCCTGCATCGAAGGCCGCGAAGACAAGTCGCCGCTGGGTGGCGTGTCGTTCTGGGCGTCGCTGTTCCCGGCGGTCTGGAGTTTCTGCCTGGCGCTGCGCTCCCGCGGGCTGGGCTCGTGCTGGACGACGCTGCATCTGCTGCGCGACGGCGAGCAGCAGGTGGCCGACGTGCTCGGGATTCCCTATGACAAGTACAGCCAGGGCGGGCTGTTCCCGATCGCCTACACGAAGGGCACCGACTTCCGCCCGGCCAAGCGGCTGCCCGCCGAGCAGCTCACGCACTGGAACAGCTGGTGACTACAGAGCTCCGGGGTAGCCGTGCTGACGCCAGGCCTCGTAGACGGCGACCGCCGCGGCGTTGGACAGGTTGAGCGAGCGTCGGCCCGGCAACATCGGGATGCGCACCTGCTGGGTGATGTGCGCATCGGCCAGCGTCGCCGCGTCCAGTCCGGTGGGCTCGGGACCGAACATCAGCACGTCGCCGGCGTGGTAGCGGACGTCGGAAAAAGACGTGGGCGCGTGCGAGGTGAACGCGATCACCCGCTCCGGCGCCAGCGCCTCCCACGCGGCCCGCAGCGACGCATGGACGGTGACCGACGCCAGGTCGTGATAGTCCAGTCCCGCTCGCCGCAGTTTGGGTTCGGACAGGTCGAACCCCAGCGGCTCCACCAGATGCAGTTCGCAACCCGTCGCCGCCACCGTCCGGATGGCGTTGCCGGTGTTGGGGGCAATGCGCGGCGAGTAGAACAGCAGCTTGAACACAACACGCCATCCTCCCTGTAGGCGGGTGCTCGGGCGCGGTCACGCAGGCGATAATGCTCGCATGGCCGAGCAGAGCGCCTGGATGCGGAAGGTTGCAGCCGATCCCGGACACTCGCACTGGTATATCGAGCGCTTCCGCGCCATGGCCCGCGCCGGCGAGGATCTGGCCGGCGAGGCTCGCTTCGTGGACGCAATGGCGCCCCGGGGCGCGCGCATCCTCGATGCCGGCTGCGGCCCCGGCCGGTTGGGCGGGTATCTGGCCGCGGCCGGTCACCACGTGGTCGGTGTCGACGTCGACCCGGCGCTCATCGAGGCAGCCGAGCAAGATCATCCCGGCCCGCGCTGGCTCGTCGGAGACCTCGCCGAGCTCGACTTGCCCGCTCGCGGCATCGTCGAACCGTTCGACGTCATCGTGTCCGCCGGCAACGTCATGACGTTCCTGGCCCCGAGTACCCGGGTTCAGGTGCTGCGCCGGCTGCGTGCCCACCTCACAGGCGACGGTCGAGCGGCGATCGGCTTCGGCGCCGGCCGCGACTACGAATTCGCCGAGTTTCTCGACGACGTGGCAGCTGCCGGCTTCGCGCCCGATCTGCTGCTCTCCACCTGGGATCTGCGACCGTTCACCGATGACTCCGGTTTCCTCGTCGCGGTCCTCCGCCCGGCATAGGCATCCGCCCCTGGATTTGCCGGGCCCGGCCTGCCGGTGTCCGGCACCGGCCCGGTGGGGTGTCTCTGCTCAGTAACGATTCTGGTGAGCTGGGCCGTGGGCTGTCATACTCGTCGGATTGCCACGTTTACACGCTCGCGCCATCTACGCGGGACGGGTGGAATAAAGCAGGAAGTTTCATGAGCCTCTCGTTTCTTTCGGCGCTGAATGTCGGCGCAGCGGCCGCCCGCGCGGCCGCGACGACGTGACCATGTTCGCCCGCCCGGCCAACCCGGCCGAGGCGGTTACAACCGAGTCCGCACCAATCCGCGGTGCCGAATCGGCGGCGGCCAAACGCCCGCCGGCCTGGTCGCTGAGCAACTGGCCGGTCAAATGGAAAGTGCTGGCGATCGTTCTGGTACCGCTGCTGGTGGCGACAATCTTCGGTGCACTCCGGGTGGAAGGCGCGATCGCCAACTCCCGTGGTCTCCGGCTGGCCGCTGCCCGCGTCGACGTGGTACCGGTGATCACCAAATACATGTCGTCACTGGATGTCGCGTTGCTGGCGACCTCCACCGGACGTGACGTCGAGGGCGCCAAGAAGAACTACGAAGCGCGTAAGCACGAATTGCAGACGCGGCTGGCGGACACCGACGTGACCTCCGACGTCCGGTCGGGCGTGAGCAGCCTGCTGAGCGACGGTCAGGCGCTGGTGGACAAGGTGACAGCCAACACCATCGGTTTACGGGACCGGGTGACCACCTACGCCCCGCTGCTGTTGACGGCGGAGAACGTCATCAACGCGTCGGTGCGTGTCGACAATGAGCAGATCCGCGCCCAGACCGAAGGCTTGAGCCGGGCGGTCGGGGCCCGCGGCCAGATGACGATGCAGAAGATCCTGGTGACTCGCGGGGCCGACCTTCCCGAGCCGCAACTACGGACCTCGATGATCACCCTGGCCGGCACCGAACCGTCGACGCTGTTCGGGATGAGCGAAGTGCTCGGCGCCGGTTCACCCGAAGCCAAGTCGCTCCAGCAACAGATGGTGAACCGGATGGCGATCATGTCCGATCCGGCCAGCCTGCTCGTGGACAACCCCGAACTGCTGCGCTCGATCGAGTCCACCGCCGAGATCGCCGAACAGGTCATCAACGACACCACCTCGTCGGTCACGAAGTCGGTGCATGCCCAGGCCACCGATCGGCGCAATGCCGCCATCCTCGACACCATCCTGGTGCTGTCCGCCATGGTGATCGCACTGGTCATCGTGCTCCTGGTGGCGCGAGCGCTGGTTCGGCCGCTGCGCCTACTGCGCGACGGCGCGCTCAAGGTGGCCCACACCGACCTCGAGCAGGAGGTTGCCCGGGTCAAAGGCGGCGCCGAGCCGACCCCCGAGCCGCTACCGGTGTACACCACCGAGGAGATCGGCCAGGTCGCGCATGCGGTCGACGAACTGCATACGCAGGCCCTGCAGCTGGCCGGCGACGAGGCGCGACTGCGATTGCTGGTCAACGACATGTTCGAAACCATGTCGCGCCGCAGCCGTTCACTGGTCGACCAGCAGCTGTCGCTCATCGACCGGTTGGAGCGCAACGAAGAGAACCCCGAACGCCTCGACAGCCTGTTCCGGCTGGACCACCTCGCGGCCCGGCTGCGCCGCAACAGTGCCAACCTGCTGGTGCTGGCCGGGGCGCAGCTCGCGCGCGACCAGCGTGACCCGGTGCCGCTGGCGACGGTGATCAACGCGGCGGTGTCCGAGGTTGAGGACTATCGCCGCGTCGAAGTCGCCGGGCTGCCCGACTGCAGGGTGATCGGTGCGGCGGCGGGCAGCGCTATTCATCTATTCGCCGAACTGATCGACAACGCGCTGCGTTACTCGCCGCCGACGACGCCGGTCCGGGTTTCGGCCGCACGCGGCGGCGACGGGGGCGTGGTGCTACGGATCGCCGACTCCGGCCTGGGCATGAACGACACCGATCGGCGCATCGCGAACATGCGGCTGCAGGCCGGCGGTGAAGTCAGCCCCGACAACGCCCGCCACATGGGCCTTTTCGTGGTCGGCCGGATAGCCGCCCGGCACGGCATCCGGGTCGGGCTCCGCGGCCCGGCCGCCGACGAGACTGGCTCGGGCACCACGGCCGAGATCTATCTGCCGCCGACGGTGCTCGACGGCGCGGCCGCGCTCGAGCCGGCGGGGCCGCGACGCATCCGGGCAGTATCGTCGCCCGCTCCCGAACGCGCCACCGCGGTGGCCGCACCGGAGCCCGCCGCCGAGCAAGCCGGCGAGGCCGGGCCGGCAATCCGGAACGCTGCCGAAGACCCCGGACCGTCGATCACGTTGTTGCCGCGTCGCAACCCTGGTTCCAGCGGCATCACCGAAGTCCCGGCCCCGCCCGTCGGGCAGCAACCCCGGCGGGAGCTGCCCACTCCCTGGCGGCAGCAACGGGCCACGGTCACCCCAGCGCCGGAGTCGACGACGCCTCCGGCCCAGACAGCCCGAGCCGCATCGGACACCTCGGCGTTCTTCGCCGCGCGCTCCCGGGACGCCGGCAAGGCGGTGCAAACCCCCGCCGCCGAGCCCACGCGCCCGGTACCCAGCGCGGGCCCGGCGGACGATGACGTGATCTACCGGCGGATGTTGTCGGAGATGCTCGGCGATCCGCACGACCTCGTGAACAGCCCCGACCTGGATTGGCAGTCGGTGTGGGACCGGGGCTGGACGCTGGCCGCCGAAGCCGAGGACAAGCCGGTCGAGACGCGCACCGCCGACCACGGGCTGCCGGTCCGCACACCCGGCGCCCGACTGATACCCGGCACGGCCAACGGAACCGGCTTCGCCGAACCGGACCAGCCTGAGGAGCAGGAGCGTGGGTCCAACGGATCATCCGAGTCCGCCCGGGAGCCGGAGCAGGCGGCGCTGGTGCGTGACCCCGAGGCGGTTCGCGCTTCCTTCAGTAGCCATTTCGGTGGCGTGCGCACCGGACGGTCGCACGCCCGCGACACGAGTCAAGGGCCGGATCCGCAATGACGTCACCCGACAACACGCTGGACTGGCTGGTGACCAGGTTCGCCCGCGAGGTTCCCGGCGTGGCGCACGCGTTGCTGGTATCCGTCGACGGGCTGCCCATCGCCGCCAGTGAACACTTGCCGCGGGAACGCGCCGATCAGCTGGCCGCGGTGGCCTCCGGGCTGGCCAGCCTGGCGACCGGCGCCGCGCAGCTGTTCGATGGCGGCCAGGTGCTGCAGTCGGTGGTCGAGATGCAGCACGGATACCTGTTGTTGATGCGGGTCGGCGACGGCTCGCATCTGGCGACGCTGGCCGCGACGTCGTGCGATATCGGTCAGATCGGCTACGAGATGGCCATCCTCGTCGAACGGGTGGGCGGCGTGGTGCAGTCCACCCGCCGGTCGGCTTCGGCGCCGTCTGATGGCTCGGCTTCTCCTCGGGCCGTTACCCGGCCCGCATCGTCGCCGAGCATGTGAGCCGCGATGGACGCACCCGAGGCCTGGCCGGCCGCACGTAAGGCGAATCTGGTCCGTCCATACACCTTGACGGCGGGACGGACCGAGACCGACGTCGACCTTCCCCTGGAAGCGCCGATCCAGACGTTGCAGTCGGGCCTGGCTCACGAGTGGCCAGCCAACGATGCGCGAGGCAGGATCATCCAACTGTGTGTCGGCAGCCCGTCAGTCGCGGAAATCTCGGCCCGGCTCGACTTGCCGCTCGGTGTCACGCGCGTCCTGGTCGGCGATCTGGTGCTGTCCGGTTACCTTCGGGTGCACAGAACGTTGTCCGAGCATTCGACCCGCGATGAGCGCCACGAACTCATAGGAAGGACACTGCGTGGCCTTAAAGCACTCTGAGGCGCACTCTGACTCCGGCGCCCACGCGTCGACGAAGATCGTCATCGCGGGCGGGTTCGGCGCCGGCAAGACCACGTTCGTCGGTGCGGTTTCGGAGATCATGCCTTTGCGCACCGAGGCGATGCTCACCGACGCCTCGACCGGCGTCGACATGCTCGCGGCCACTCCGGACAAGCGGACCACCACCGTCGCGATGGACTTCGGCCGGATCACGCTGGACGAAGACCTGGTGCTGTACCTGTTCGGCACCCCGGGTCAGCGCCGGTTCTGGTTCATGTGGGACGACCTGGTGCGGGGCGCAATCGGGGCGATCGTCCTGGTTGACTGTCGGCGCCTGGAGGACAGCTTCGCCGCCGTCGACTTCTTCGAGCACCGCAATCTGCCGTTCCTGGTCGCGGTCAATGAGTTCGACGGCGCGCCGCGCTACCCCGTTGCCGAAGTGCGCGAAGCGCTGACCCTGCCCGCGCACATCCCGGTTATCACGGTCGACGCCAGGGATCGCCGGTCGGCGACCGACGCGCTGATCGCGGTCAGCGAATACGCGCTGGAAACCCTGGCCGCGAGCTGACCGAGTTGCAGTGGGCCGACCGCGAATTCGCCGGCCATGATTTCTCCGAGGACGACCTCAGTCGGTTGTGCACCGAACGTGTCGTGTTCAGCGAATGCGATTTCAGCGGCGTCAACCTGGCCGAGTCACGACACCGGGGGTCGGCGTTTCGCAACTGCACCTTCAGGCGCACCCTGCTGTGGCATAGCACCTTCGCGCAATGCAGCATGCTGGGCTCAGTCTTCGAGCAGTGCCGGTTGCGGCCCATCACGTTCGAGGAGGTGGATTTCACGCTCACCGTGCTCGGCGGTAACGACCTGCGGGGCGTGGACTTGGGAGGTTGCCGTCTGCGGGAGGCCAGCCTGGTGGAGGCCGATCTGCGCAAGGCGGTGCTGCGCGGCGCCGACCTCACCGACGCGCGGACCACCGGTGCCCGGCTGGACGGCGCCGACCTGCGTGGCGCGACCGTGGACCCGTCGTTGTGGACGACCGCATCGCTGTCGGGTGCCCGGGTCGACGTCGACCAGGCCGTGGCATTCGCGCTGGCGCACGGGCTGCGCCTGGATGGGGGGTTCAGCGTCTGAGTCGCAGATGCCAGCGGACGAAGCCGGCGTAG
>CAYNLB010000147.1:5896-10661 GCA_964397935.1 uncultured Mycobacterium sp. | reverse complement strand
TCCTGCTGCTCGACGGCGTGCACCTTCGACGAGCCCGACGACGGGGCCGACATGGCCCGGCGTGAAATGCGCTTGATCCCGATCAACTTTTCGGGCAGTAGCTCGGGCAATTCCAAGCCGAATCGCGGCCACGCGCCTTGATTGGCCGGCTCTTCCTGGACCCAGAAGAACTCCCTGACGTTCTCGTAGCGGTCCAGCGTTTCGCGCAGCCGCCGTCGCGGCAGGGGAGCGAGCTGTTCGATACGCACGATCGCGACTTCGTCGCGGTTGTCCTTGGCCTTGCGCGCCGCCAGTTCGTAGTACAGCTTTCCGCTGGTCAGCAGGATCCTGGTGACCTTGCTCCGATCGCCGACGCCGTCCTCATAGGTCGGCTCCTCGAGTACCGAGCGGAATTTGACCTCGGTGAAGTCCTTGACGTCACTGACCGCCGCCTTGTTACGCAGCATCGACTTCGGGGTGAACACGATCAGCGGGCGCTGGACACCGTCGAGAGCGTGCCGGCGCAACAAGTGGAAGTAATTGGACGGCGTCGAGGGCATCGCGATCGTCATCGACCCCTCCGCCCACAACTGCAGGAAGCGTTCGATGCGGGCGGAGGTGTGGTCGGGGCCCTGCCCCTCGTGTCCGTGCGGCAGCAGCAGCACCACGTTGGACAACTGGCCCCACTTGGCTTCACCGGAGCTGATGAACTCGTCGATGATCGACTGCGCGCCGTTGACGAAGTCGCCGAATTGCGCCTCCCACAGGACTAGGGCGTCCGGGTTGCCGACGGTGTAGCCGTACTCGAAACCGACGGCGGCGAACTCCGACAGTGGGGAGTCGTAGACCAGGAACTTGCCGCCGGTGGGGGTGCCGTCAAGATTGGTCGCCAGCAATTGCAGCGGCGCGAACTCTTCGCCGGTGTTGCGCTCGATGATCACCGAATGCCGCTGGGAGAAGGTGCCGCGCCGGGTGTCTTGGCCCGACAGCCGCACCAGCTTGCCTTCGGCCACGAGTGAACCCAGGGCCAGCAATTCGCCGAAGGCCCAGTCGATCTTGCCTTCGTAGGCCATCTCCCGGCGCCTTTCCAGCACCGGTTGGACACGGGGGTGTGCGGTGAAGCCCTCTGGCGTCGCCAGGAAGGCATCGCCGATGCGGGCCAGCAGCGCTTTGTCCACCCCGGTGGACAGCCCCCGGGGGATCATCTGGTCGGATTCGACCGATTCACTGGGTCGCGCGCCGTGTTTCTCCAGCTCGCGGACCTCGGTGAACACCCGCTCGAGCTGGCCCTGGTAGTCGCGCAGCGCGTCCTCGGCTTCCTTCATCGAGATGTCGCCGCGGCCGATCAGCGCTTCGGTGTAGCTCTTGCGGGCTCCACGCTTGATGTCGACGACGTCGTACATGGCGGGGTTGGTCATCGACGGGTCGTCACCCTCGTTGTGCCCGCGCCTGCGGTAGCACAGCATGTCGATGACAACGTCCTTCTTGAACTGCTGCCGGAAGTCCACTGCCAGCTTCGCCACCCACACGCAGGCTTCCGGGTCGTCGCCGTTGACATGGAAGATCGGCGCCCCGATCATCTTGGCGACGTCGGTGCAGTACTCGGCGGACCTCGAGTACTCCGGCGCGGTGGTGAAGCCGATCTGGTTGTTGACGATGATGTGGATGGTGCCGCCGACGCGGTAGCCGGGCAGGTTCGCCATGTTCAGCGTCTCCGCCACCACGCCCTGGCCGGCGAAGGCGGCGTCTCCGTGCACCATCAGCGGCACCACGGAGAAATCCCGTGGAGTCTCACCGTCGGCGGCCTCAAGGCCCAGCAGGTCCTGCTTGGCCCGTACCAGACCCTCCAGCACCGGGTCCACGGCTTCCAGGTGTGATGGATTGGCGGTCAGCGAGACCTGAATGTCGTTGTCGCCGAACATCTGCAGGTATACGCCGGTGGCGCCGAGGTGATACTTGACGTCACCGGATCCGTGCGCCTGCGACGGATTCAGATTGCCTTCGAATTCGGTGAAGATCTGCCGGTAGGGCTTGCCGACGATGTTCGCCAGCACGTTGAGCCGGCCGCGGTGCGGCATGCCGATGACCACCTCGTCGAGGCCGTGTTCGGCGCACTGGTCGATCGCCCCGTCCATCATCGGGATGACGCTTTCGGCACCCTCCAGTGAGAAACGTTTCTGCCCAACGTATTTGGTCTGCAAGAACGTTTCGAAAGCCTCGGCGGCGTTGAGCTTGCTCAGGATGTACTTTTGTTCGGCAACCGTAGGCTTGACGTGTTTGGTCTCGATGCGCTGTTGCAGCCACTCCTGTTGCTCGGGTTCGAGGATGTGCGTGTACTCCACGCCGATGTGGCGGCAGTAGGCGTCGCGCAGCAGACCCAGCACGTCGCGCAGCTTTTTGTACTCGCATCCGGCAAAGCCGTTGACCTTGAACAGCCGATCGAGGTCCCACAGCGTCAGGCCGTGGTTGAGCAATTCGAGATCGGGATGGCTGCGGAACCGGCTTCCGTCCAACCGCAGCGGGTCGATGTCCGCCATCAGGTGACCGCGATTGCGGTAGGCCGCGATCAACTCCATCACGCGGGCGTTCTTGTCGACGATCGAGTCCGGGTTGTCGGTGCACCACCGGATGGGCAGGTACGGATTGCCCAGCTCGCGGAAGATCTCGTCCCAGAAAGCGTCGGAAAGCAGCATTTCGTGGATGGTGCGCAGAAAGTCCCCGGATTCCGCGCCCTGGATGATGCGGTGGTCGTAGGTCGATGTCATCGTGATCAGCTTGCCGATACCCAGCTCGGCGATGCGTTCCTCGCTGGCGCCCTGAAACTCGGCGGGGTATTCCATGGCGCCGACGCCGATGATGGCGCCTTGGCCGGCCATCAGCCGCGGCACCGAGTGCACGGTGCCGATGGTGCCCGGGTTGGTCAGCGAAATCGTCACGCCGGCAAAGTCTTCCGCGGTCAACTTGCCGTCGCGGGCACGGCGCACGATGTCTTCATAGGCGGTGACGAACTGCGCGAACCGCATGGTCTCGCAACCCTTGATACCGGCCACCACCAAGGACCGCTTTCCGTCTTTGCCCTGCAGGTCGATGGCCAGTCCCAGATTGATATGGGCTGGTGTGATGACATTGGGCTTGCCGTCGATCTCGGCGTAGTGCCGATTCATGTTCGGGAACTTCTCGAGCGCTCGCACCAGCGCATAGCCCAGCAGATGGGTGAAGGAGATTTTGCCGCCGCGAGTGCGCTTGAGCTGGTTGTTGATGACGATCCGGTTGTCGATCAGCAACTTGGCCGGAATGGCCCGGACACTGGTTGCCGTGGGCACGTCCAGCGACGCGGACATGTTCTTGACGACGGCCGCCGCGGCGCCGCGCAGGACCTGCAACTGATCGCCTTCGGCCGGCGGGGGAGTGGCGGCGGATTTGGTTGGTGATGCAGCGGCGCCGTTGCCGGAGGCGGCGGTGCCGGCGGGCTTGGCGGGCTTCTCGGGCTCGGTGCGCGGCTGGGCCGCCTGCGCGGGCGTTGCCCGGGGGGCGGTCGCCGCGGGCTGCCCGTCACCGGCGGTCGGGGGGCTCAGGGCCGATTCACTGGTTGGCTCGGGGTTGTAGTCGACAAGGAACTCATGCCAGCTCGGATCGACCGACGAGGGGTCATCGCGGAACTTGCGGTACATCTCCTCGACCAGCCATTCGTTCTGCCCGAATGGTGAACTTATGTTGCTCACGGCCGCTGCTCGCCTCAATCCTTCTGCCCTGCAGGCCCGGTAAGCAATATTGCGCGACGCCTGCAACTCTGTCGGCCCCGGTCAGCGGGGCACCTCACACCGGCGGCGGTCCTCAACGATTTCCGCCCTCATAAAGGCTAACCTGTCGCCAGCAATTCGCCAGGGAGACGGGGTACCCGGCGGTATCGCCGGTCGCTAGCCGGCCTCGTCGAGCGGGGGCACCAGGTGCAAGGTGCGCGGCCAGCGCGCAGGCGGGGCGCCGAACGCCCAGTGAGCGTTTCGGACGATTTTTTTGCCCGCAAGGTAGTTGCCGACGGCGCCGACGACGATCCCGATACCGACCGGCAGCAGCTTGCCGAACACCAGTGCGCTGCGTCGCACCGTGTAGCGCTTGACCCATGACTTGAGCAGCCGCGCGTTCAATCCCGACATCGACGACAACGGCAACGCTGCCACACTCTCGGAAACCCAGCCCCCGCCGGTGCGGGCCGGCCCGAGCAGTTGGGTGACCGCGTGCTTGCTGTTGTCGCCGACCAGCACCGACAGCACCAGGGCGCGGCGTCGCTCCCGGTGATCGGCGGGAATGCCGTGAACCACTGCCACCACCAGCACAAAGAAGGCGGTGGCCTCGAGGAACGCCACGGTTTCGGCCGCGGCCGCAGACAGCGCGCTCAGCGTGCCGATGCCGGGGATGGTCGCCGCCGCCCCGACCGCCATACCGCTGGCTGTCACGATCGCCACGTACCGCCTCTCCAGCTTGGCGATGATCTCAGCGGGGCCGATGCCCGGGTGTGCGTTGCGCAATCGGGCGACGTAAGCCTCGGCCGCCGGGCCCTGGATGCGGGAACTGCGTTCGATGACCTGCGCCAATGCCCGCGCGGACGCTTTGGGTCGCCCCGTCGCGGGGATGGGCGCCTGGTCCGCGTCGGACATGTTTGAAGATCGGTTCAACGACCTCTTCCGTCGGGCCCGCATATCGTCTCTCCTGCAGATGGCTTCCTTCCAGGCTAACGCGCCCGCCGCCAAACACCGACCAAGCACAATCCTTCCTCCCCTCCTTCCTC
>CAYNLB010000147.1:0-5796 GCA_964397935.1 uncultured Mycobacterium sp. | reverse complement strand
TGCCTCCTCGTTGGCTCGGTTGTCCGGCCCGTTTCGGATCGAATGTCGCAACGGGAATAATGCGGGCTGGTTGCCGGCGGCCGTCCGGGGCCATCGCCCGTTCTCGAGGTGGGCGCGTCGCCGCCGTCGGGCGCACGTTGGAGGATTAGGCCGGTCGCCAGACAGGGCACGGTACGACGGGACGGCATTGTTGGGGAGCTGGAACGAGGTGGGTACATGAGGACGGCGACGCCCCGGTCGCCCGGGGCCATCCAGCACGCGCAGCCGAGTCCAGCCGGCATCGCGAAGCGCTGGAACCTCTTGACCCAAGGCTCGCCGCACGCACAGAAGCCCTGGAACGCGCTGTGGGCGATGATGGTCGGCTTCTTCGTGATCATGGTCGACTCGACGATTGTCGCCATCGCCAACCCGACCATCATGGCCGACTTGCGGATCGGATACGCCACGGTGGTGTGGGTGACCAGCGCCTATCTGCTGGGCTACGCGGTGGTGTTGCTGGTGGCCGGGCGGCTCGGCGACCGGTTCGGCCCCAAGAATCTCTATCTGATCGGTCTGGTGGTGTTCACCGTGGCCTCGGTGTGGTGCGGGCTGTCGGGCAGTGCCGCCATGCTGATCGCCGCTCGAGTCGTGCAGGGTGTCGGCGCCGGGCTGCTCACCCCACAGACCTTGTCGACGATCACCCGGATCTTCCCGCCGGATAGGCGCGGTGTCGCGGTGAGCGTTTGGGGTGCCACCGCGGGTATCGCCAGCCTGGTAGGGCCGTTGGCCGGCGGCGCGCTGGTCGACGAGCTGGGCTGGCAGTGGATTTTCTTCGTCAACGTCCCCGTCGGCATCGTCGGGTTGGCGTTGGCGGTTTGGCTGGTTCCGGTGCTGCCCACCCAGTCGCACCGGTTCGACCTGGTCGGCGTCGGGTTGTCCGGCGTGGGCATGTTTCTGATCGTCCTGGGGCTACAACAGGGCCAGGCAGCGCACTGGGAGCCCTGGATCTGGGCGATGATCGTCGCGGGCGTCGGGTTCATGACGGCGTTCGTCTACTGGCAGTCAGTGAACACCCACGAGCCGCTGATTCCATTGGTGATCTTCGGTGACCGGGATTTCAGCCTCTGCAACGTCGGGGTGGCCGTCACCTCATTCGCGACGACCGCGATGATGCTGCCGCTGACGTTCTATGCGCAGACGGTCTGCGGTCTGTCGCCGACGCGCTCGGCGCTGCTGATCGCGCCGATGGCGGTCGCCAATGGTGTGCTCGCGCCGGTCGTCGGCCGCATCGTCGACCGTTATCACCCACGGCCGGTACTCGGTTTCGGTTTTTCGGTGCTGGCGATCGCCCTGACGTGGCTTTCTTTCGAGATGTCTCCCGGCACGCCGATCTGGCGGCTGGTCCTGCCGTTCGGCGCCGTCGGCGTCGGGATGGCTTTCGTGTGGTCACCGCTGACCGCCACCGCGACCCGCAATCTGCCGCCGCACCTGGCCGGCGCGGGTTCCGCGGTGTACAACTCGGTTCGCCAGCTGGGCGCGGTGCTCGGGAGCGCCGGCATGGCGGCGTTCATGACGTCGCGGATCGGTGCCGAGATGCCCTCGGACCGACCGGCCGGGTCGACCGGGGGCGGCTTGCAGTTGCCCGAGTTCGTGCGCGAACCGTTCTCGGCGGCGATGGCACAGTCGGTGTTGTTGCCCGCGTTCATCGCCTTGTTCGGCATCGTTGCCGCGCTGTTTCTGGTTGGCTTCACGCCGTGGGTGATCACCCGTGACCGCGGCGACTTGCTCAGGCCCGACGATGGCGAGGTCGTCGACGATGACTATGACGATGACGACTACGTCGAATTCATACTGGTGCGCGAACCCGACAACACCCCGCCCGCTGCCGGCGTAAAACCGGCATACCACGAGGAAAGCGGCATCCGGCCGTTGCCGGAGCGGGCTGGACACTCGCGCCCGGCGCCCGCCGAGGTACGGCAGGGCGATCCTGTTGCTTCCTGGCGCAGCCTGCCAGACGACCCGGTTCCGCGAGCCGAACCGGTTGGCTTTGCCCACAACGGCTCTCATGCAGACCCGCACCGGCGGTTTCACCCGATGACCGAGACATGGACACATGCCTTCGGGGCCGCCGTGCACAACGATCGGCTCGCGCGACCGCCGAAACAGCACCAGAACGGCGCAGCGCGTCCGCAGGCACCGCGAGGTCAGCATCATCGTCACGATCCAGACGACGACCCCACCGGCTACGGTCGGCACTCGTCCGGCAAATAGGTCGGTGACGCAGGAGCCATCGGCCTCAAATGGGTTCGGTCAGCGCCAAGAACGCGCCCAGGTCTATCAGGCCCGCGGGTGTGGCGGGCAGATATTCCGTCAGTGACGGCGAGCGGATGATCACCGCCGCATACTGCGCCCGGCTGATGGCGACGTTGAGCCGATTCCTGTTGAGGAGAAACGAGATTCCGCGCGGCACCATATCAATGGAGGAGGCCGTCATCGAGATGAAGACCACTGGCGCCTGGGCGCCTTGGAACTTGTCGACGGTGCCGACCCGGACCCCGCCGAGCCCGGCGGAGGTCAACCGCCGACGTACCAGCGCTACCTGGGCGTTGTAGGGAGCCAGCACCAGAACATCGGTGGCGGTCAACGCCCTGGTGCCGTGCTCGTCGATCCAGGACGCCCCGAGCAGTCGCTTGATCTCGGCGACGATCGCGTCAGCCTCGGCGGAGCTCTCCGTCGAGTTACCTTGGTGGGCAACGGGGAGCATATGCAGGCCGGGCCGGCACCCCTCGAGGCGACGCGCGGCCGTGCACTGGATGTGGGAATGCAGTCGACCCTCGTAGGACAGCGCGGAAACCGCGACGCAGACCGCCGGGTGCATCCGGTACGAACGGTCCAGGAAGTAGCCGCGTTCGCCCGGCAGCGTGCGGTGACCGTCCACCAGCCATTCCAGCGCGGAAGTGTCCACCGGCTCCGGATGGGTTCCCTGGCTGACCTGCGGCAATTGCTGCGGGTCGCCGAGCAGCATGAGATTTGCCGACGCCGGTGCCACGGCGATGGTGTTGGCCAGACAGAATTGCCCAGCCTCATCGATCACCAGCAGATCCAGGCTGCCCGGGGTTACCCGGTTGGCGTTGGCGAAATCCCATGCCGTGCCGCCGATCACGCACCCCGCCGTGTCAGCGATGAACGCGGCGTAGGCGCTGCCGTCGATCTCCTGCCAGCGTGGAGCATCGTGGTCATAGCGCTTCTTCGCGACCCGCGCCGGCTCAAGTCCGGCGTCGATCACGCAGTCCAACAGGTTCTCCACGGTGGCATGCGACTGCGCGACGATACCGACGCGCCAGCCATGGGCGCGGACCAGGTGGTCGATCACCCGGGCAGCGGTGTGCGTCTTGCCGGTTCCCGGTGGACCGTGTACGGCCAGGTACGACGAGTCCAAATCCAGTGCCGCGGCGGTGATGTTCGCGACGGTGTCGGCACCACGCGGTAGCCGAGCACCACTCCGGGTGCGCGGTGCGCGGCGCAGCAGGATGTCGACCAGGGCGCTGTGGGGTAGCTGCGGCAATCCGGCGGCCACGGCAGCAGCGGTCGATTCGATCGACTCCCGCAGCGCCGTTGTGGGGACGGGCGGCCCCGGGGTCAGCGCAAACGGCAGCTGGTCAAATGTCTTGCCGTCACCGCCGACTCGTTCAACGATCACCACTTCGGTAGGCGCCGTCTGATCATCGGCCCCGACGACCACGGCCCGGCCGGCGGCCCGGTGGTCGGGATTGTCGCTCATTCCGGGCGGAGGCGGGGGATTGTAGAGCGCGAACACGTTCGTCGTCAGGTCCCCGCGTGCCAGCCCGCCGCGCAGTCGCACACGGCGCTGCGCCTTGCGTGCGCGGGGAGGCGTATGCCAGTCGACGGTGACGCACGCGTCCTGCGCAACGAAAACATCGGTGTCATCCGCCCACTCGTCGACGGGAAAGTTCAGCCGGTCGAAATGGGCCCACCAGAACGGCTTGTCCTCGCGCCGGTGGTAGCCGCGCGCGGCGGCCAGCAGCGCCACCGCCGTCTGCTCGGCCGTGCGGTCGCCGGTGGCGGCGTCGCCGCTGAACGACGACAACGTCACCGCCAGCTGGTCACGGTCATCGACGGCGTTGCCGTCGCGCACGGGCTGGGCGCCGAGCGGCACGACACCGGATTCGTAGGCCCGCAGCATCAGCCAGTTGCGCAGTTCCTGAGTCGACCGGCAGTCGTAGTGGTTGTAGTCCTCGATCTGCTTGAGGACGGATGCGGCATCATCGCAGCGGCCGGCGGCTTGCAGGTCGCAGTACCGGGCGTAGGAATCGATCGAGCCGGTGGCCGTGGTGACGTCGCCGGCGCGCAGCTGTGCTCCCATGTACAACGGCTCCAGCGCCTTGAGGCTGAACGACGCGGCACCCACGCGAATGCTTTTGCGTACCAATGGGTATAGGTCGACCAGCGTTCCGCTGCGCAGCAGGTCGTCGACCTCGTCCTCGCCGTGTCCGTACCGTCCGGACAGCCTGAGCAGCGCGGTCTTCTCGTACGGCGCGTAGTGGTAGATGTGCATGTGCGGGCGGCGCTTGCGACGCTTGGCCACCATCGCCAAAAAGTCGGTCAGTGCCTTGCGTTCGTCTATCCGGTTGTGCGCCCAGAGCGGTCGAAACTTCCCTGCCGGGCCGGCTTCCAGGACGCCGAACAGGTATTCCAGACCCCAATCGTGGCCGTCCGCGGTCCACAGCGGGTCGCCTTCGAAGTCGAAGAACAGATCACCCGGGTCCGGCTCGGGCAACAGTGTCAGCGGCTGCGGGTCGACGATCTCGAACTGTGGGATATCGGTGTCACGTTGGCGGACTTGCAGTTTGGCCTGGGCGCTCAGCTTTTCGACCGCGTCGGATGCCAGGTCGGGCACCGGGCCCGCATGCCGGGCCAGCCCGGCGACGGTGGTGATCCCGGCGTCTAGCAGCTTGTCGCGCTGGCCCACTCGCATGCCGGCGACCAGCAGCAGGTCATCCGTCGCACGCAACTGCTCGATACACGACGGGCAACGAAAACAGGCGCCCACCTCATGGTCCTCCCAGCGCACTGCGGTGCCCCCGGCGTAGTGCCCATCGAGTAGCCGCTGCACTTGAGCGCGTTGCGAACGGTAGACCGGGATCAAGTCGCCGAGGCGATACCGCACGATAGTTCCGTCGCCCAAGTGCAGCTCGGCGTCCGGTGCCACCGGCACCCCCGATGCAGCCAGCGTGTCGGCATAGGCGGCCAGCTGCAACAACGCGGTGGCCTTGGGGGATCGGGCCAGCTTGGTATCGATGACTCGATAGTGCTCACCGTCGCGCACCAGGAAGTCGGCGAACCCGACGAAGCGGCCGTCGAACATGGCGGCCTGATATACCGCGGGAGCGCCTTCGGCGATGGCGCGCCGGGTGGCCGATGTGGCCGCCGCCAGCCCGGCGAGGGTATAGGCCGGACGACCGATGATCGCGACGGCATCCCCGAACTCGTTGCGCAATCGGTCGAGCTCGCGTCGTTCATGTTCGGTACCGAGGGCGACGGTGCGCGCGAACAGTTCGTCTTCGACGGTGACGCAAGGTCCCCAGCCGAGTTTCGCGTCGAAATCCCGTAGCAGCGCGTACTCACAGCGAGCGGCAGCGGCGAGATCCGATGCGCTGTAAACGATGCTCTCGCCGGTGACGAACACAGCAGCCACTGTAGGTGAGGGGTCCGACGGTAGGGCAGTTCTGCGGGTGCGGCGGCTAGCCGCCCGTGGTGTTGCCGATCAGCTCGACCCCGTTGCCGTTCCAGTGGAAT
>CAYNLB010000146.1:0-10740 GCA_964397935.1 uncultured Mycobacterium sp. | reverse complement strand
GGGTGGTGACGTTTCTGTTCACCGATGTGGAGGGTTCGACCCGTCGGTGGGAGGCACAAGAAACCGGTAACCGCACCAGCGAGTCGCATCTCGCGGCCGTCCTGTGCCGGATCGAGGCCAAATACGGTGATCCGCTGGCCGCCCTGGATTACTTCGGATTGGCCATCCGCAATCACCACGAGTCGGGCAACACCACCGGGATCAGCACGCCGCTGGCCATCCTCGCCTCCTTCTTGGACCGCTTTGGACGCTGCGAATCGGCGGCCACCATTGCCGGTTTCGCGTTCCGTCCCGTCACCGCAGCGTCTTTCCCCGAGCTCAACTTGGCAATCGAGCACCTGCGCGAGGTCCTCGGTCACCAGACCTACGAATCGCTTGCCCGCACGGGTGCCGCGATGACCACGGCCGAAATGGCAAGGTATGCATACGACCAAATCGAACAAACCCGAATCAGCCTGGAAAACGCCACTGAACGCCCGTCCGACAAGGCCCACAACTCTGGTGATCGCGTCGCCCACGACCAGGCGACATCCCTCTAGTTCGAGCACTCGCGGCATGATGGTTGTCAGCAGGCCGGTCTCCCTCAAGCCCCGCGTGACTGCAAGCAACATCCGGACGGGACGGCCCTGTCGGCGAAATCGCCGTGGATCTCATTCTGCTCAGGGAACGCGCCCGCGCCGGCACTCGGCGGATATCGTTGGGCCTTTGGCGAGCAAGTCCCTTAGCGACAATGTGTTCTCGGCGGTTCCAAAATCGGCGACCGGAGGAAGCGACAGGTGCACCTCGTAGAGGACGATTTCTTTTCCGTCGATGTCGTGACAAGTAATCATGACACGCTTGCCCGCCCCCTTGCCGAACTCGGCGTCGATGCGGTCACGCAGCGTGCTGAGCGACAATGGCCCGTTCTGCGCCCTCTCGAATACCGGATTGAGGATTTTGCTGATCTGGTCGGTGAGCGTTACGGCGTCGCTGAAATACACCGCCGGTGGGACACCGGAACAGGTGCCGTGCGTGTACCACTCGTGGGGTGCCAGGGAGGCGGCGTCAGACATCATCGACTGCAGATTCGCTTGCACATCCTCCGGCAGGTTCAGGGACGGCATGTCGGCGCCGTGAAGGTCACGGACCCGATCGGCAACCGCGCTTGGCACGCCGCAGAACTGTTCGGTCCGCGGCTGGGGCCACAGCCCGTGCAGAATCAACTTCCGTCCCAATTTGCCGACATGACCGGATTTGCATCCCGGGTTCGACGCCTCAACCTTGCAAAGACTGGGGGCCCAGGTCACAACGAGCAGGCTCGAGCTGCTGGTTCCGGGTTCGTTCGGGGGCTTCGAGCGATCGGTGACGAGCAGGCTGAAGGCGACGGCCGCGACAACGATCGTCGCCAGTCCGGCCGATATGGAGGCTACGGTTACATCGCCTCGCCGCAGCTGCATGGTGCACTCTTCTCAACGACGCAGAGCGGGAGACATCCACACTCACTTAAACGCACAACGGAGTACAGCTTTTCACGATCACGCGTCAACGTTGAAGGATCGCCGGCGAAAGGTCACGTGTGTTCGCCGCCGCCGGAGTGGGCCCGCAAGGTCCGCCGTGTTCGTGAATGTCACAGAGAACCTGCCCGATGAACGAGGTCGACCGCTGGTTCGAGCGCGTGGAGCGCCGGGGAAACCGCACGGTGTCGCTCTACACGAGCCTTCTCACCGGTCGGATCTTCGCGTACTTCCGCTACCGCCTGCGGTACGCGCTGCTGCTCGACACGACGCGATTCGCCGTCCACGTCATCGAATTCCTGATTCTGCTCTCCAGCCTCGGCGGCGTGGCGCTCTTCACCGTCATGGTGCTACGGATCGGCAGCATGATCGTCGGCGGCGCATGGTGGGGGCTCCTCGAGATCATGCGGGAGCGGCTGCGAGGTTTCGCCCGATCCGGGGAACGGGACGCGGTCGAGCGCGAAATCGGCCGCTGGCTTGTCCTCTCGGTGATCGTGGCCCTGATCCTGACGGTTGGCGTCGGTGTCGCGCTGGTGCTCCTGGATCCGTCCGGCCACAATCCCGTCGCGCAGCTCTATGCGCTTCTGGTCGTCCTCGAGTTGGTGCTCGGTTTCCCCGTCCGGGTGATTCATTCCGGCATCTACGCCACCCGGCGCGTTTACCGGCCCATTTGGCTGCTATTCGTGCCGATCCTCGTGCAGTTGGGAGTGCTGAGCGTTGGCTTTTACTTCTATCCCACGGCCGCAATCATCATCGCGATCATTGCGTCGAACGCGATCGGCGTCTGGATCACCGTTCACTACACGCTCGAGGTGTATCGGCTGACCGGCCTGTGGCCCAAACTCGGGCCGCCCGCTCTCTCCTTTTGGCGGCTGCTCCCGAAGATCCCTCCCTGGTTCGGCGTACAGGCAACCCTATCGGGACTCGCGCTGCGCATGGATGCGGTGGTCGTTCTTGCGCTCGTCGGCGTATACGGGACGAGCACCCGGTCCTTTGACCTCACCGCCGGCGTGTCGGCCTGGCGGCACGTCGACGTGTTCCAGTTCTTCTATCTGGTCCTACCCTTGTTCTGCGGCGCTTACGAGGGCGCCGGCCTTTTCTATTTCGATTTCGTCCGGCTGCGCAGCATCCCGGCCCTGCGCGAATTTCGGGTGTTCTTCTTTCACCGGATCCTGTGGATGGCGCCCGTTGTCGCACTCTACTTCTGGGCTCTTGCCGTCGCCCTCGGGCTATTCGTCCTCAATGACATACCGCTGAGCTTCTTGCTCGCCCTCATGCCGCTCTTTGTCGTCCGCAGCGTGATCGGCATCTACCAGATCCGCCTGTTCGCCGACGGCCGGTTCGGCACACATCTGGCAAGCATCGTGCTGTTCGCCGCCCTGTTGTGGCTGGTGTGGATCGACCGTCATCCCGCCTCCGACCTCATTCAGATCACGGCCGCGCTGATCACCGAGCTCATCGTTCTGATTGACCTGCAGCATTTTCGAGACCGGCGCCCACCCCCCACCCCGACGCTGCTGATGCTGGGGGACTGGATGCGCGCACTCGCCCGGGAACCGGGACCCGTGTGTGTCGGCAGTATCGCGATCCCCGACCAGACCGCGCCCAAGCAGAGATCCGCCGCGGTGAAACTGATGCAGCAAACATTCTGCGGCAAAGGACATTTCGCGTTCCGATCGGCATCGACACTCGTCTATTACGAACGATGCGCAACCGGCGAGACCGGGCAACCCGCGCACCTGGCGCTGCAAGAGATCACCGGTGGTGCCGCGAACCGTGGCACCTCCTTGGCGATGCCGACGACAACCGGACGTGACGCCCTCGAACGGCTCATCGCCGAAAAGTGGATACGCCCCATCGAGGACCGAGCGCCGATCTCGGGGACCGTAGAGAGCTTGTGCGCCGAATTCCGCACGCTTTTTGCAGACGGCATCGTCTTCGACCTGGAGACGCTCGAAGGATCTCGCGACATGCGCAACCTCGAGCAAGGGGTTCTGGCGACCGCACTGCAGGTGGCGATAAAAAGCCTCGAAAGCGGTGCGATCGTGGTCCCACTGGCCGGCCGCCTGCTCACGCCGCTGTATCACGAGGGAAGGCTGCGTCTGCTCTTCCTGTTGCCGCCCGATCCCGCCCCCAACGTGTTCAGAAGTTGGTTACAGACCGTGAAGGCTTGGCGTTTCGAGTGGGGCACGATGGAAACGGCGGGGTCCCGCAATGGCTGAACCCGTCGACATCGAGAGACGACTCGCGGACCCGAAAACGTACGAAGACACGATCCTGCGAATCTTCGCCAAAAAGCGGGATCGCGGATTCGCTTTCGGTGCGGCGGACGGCAGTGTCACGTATTTCAATACTGCGACGGGGCGGCGAACGCTGTCCCGGGCAATCGCCCGCAGTGTCGCCAAGGGCCGATACCGGCCGCGGCCGGTTGACCTCTGGCATCTGGAAACCAACGGGAAGCTACGCGCCGCCCACACGCCCGCCTTTGCCGACCATGTGGTCGGCTCGGCACTCTTCCAGCTTCTTTCGCACAATGCGCGCTGTTACGGTCTGCCCGGCGTCTACTCCTATCTGCCCGGTTCGACGAACGTGGCAGCAGTGGCATCGCTTGCCGGCTTCGTGCGAGCTCATCGCAAACGGGTGGGGGTGAAAGGCCCGCCGCTGTATGTCCTGCAATCCGATTTCGAACACTACGGAGACGATCTCCCGGTCGGCCCCGATGCGGCGCTGTGGCGCATCGTGCGCGAGGTCGCGACGCTTGGCAGCCCGACGGACAGCATCGGGCCGAACACCTGGAATCTCATCACCGCGCTGGCGCGCCCGGTCGTGCGGGACCAGGACGGAGCGCAGTTCACCCGCCTGTACGGCGTCGCCATGGGAACACCTCTTGTCCCGGTGCTGGGGAACCTGGCGGTCGTACCGATGGACCGGGCGATCGTTGAGATCGAAGGTATTTTCTACGCCCGGTACAACGATGACTTCCTGATCGCCCATCCGGACCTGGCCGCACTCCACCGGGCGGATGCGCGGATCGATGCACTGCTCGATGAGTTGGGCGTCAAGCGCAAACTCGAGAAGGAGCTCCGCGTCGCCCTGAGCGGAACGGGCCGGCCCTCCGTGGAGGATCCCGCCTATTGCGGGCGCAACCGGATCGACTGTCTCGGAATGTCGGTCGGCCACGACGGCACGATCACCTTGGGGCCGCACCGGCTGCGCCGCTTTGTCGAACGCATCGCGACCCGCATCGATGCGGCCGCGCCGGCCGTCGCGGCGTTGCCTGCCAGTGACCGGGCGCGGCATCTCGTGATGGCGACAAACGTCATGCTCGACGACACGAATCCGTTTGCGGTTCCAGGTTTGTCCGCCCTCCTCGATACCACGACGGATCGGGGGGTCCTCAAGGACTTGGACTTCCGGATCGCACGAAAAATCGCGCAGGTCGCCACGGGGCAGCGAGGGGTGCGCGGTTTCCGGCTGCTGCCGCCTGCGGTACTGCGGCGCGATATGGGCCTGGTGTCGCTGGTGCACCTGCGAAACTTGCGATAACCGCCGGTATGCGGTTCTATCGTCGAGGGGGCGCGGATCCCGCCTTCGGGCGGTTTCACGAAGAGCCAAAGAGGCTACGGCTTTCGGTTCTTCATTTTTTCTGCTTTTTCCCCGCGCCCCCGCTTGTGCGGTGACCGGGTCAACCCCAGCTCAGCGGTAGCGACATGAGCGCAAAACTCTTCGACGGGAACTTGATGTCGGGGGTATAGCCCGGCGGCAGTTCGAACTCGGGGATCTGCATGAGCCACTCGCCGATCACCACCGTCAGTTCCGTCCGCGCCAGGTGGGAACCTATGCATCGGTGTGGTCCACCGCCGAATCCCCAGTGCCGGTGCACCTTTCCGTCCATGACCAGGTCGTCGGTGGAGATCGCGTCGCTGCCGTCACGGTTGATCGCGGCCGTGCACAGTCGCACCGGGGCACCCCGGGGAAGCGTCATGCCGCCCACGTTGACGAAGTCGGTGGTAACCCGGGCCGCCAACGGCGCCGCCGGCTCGAGTCGGACGATCTCCTCGATGAAAGCCTTGAGCTGCTGTGGGTTATCACGAAGCTCCCTGCGCAGCCGCGGCCTGCGAGCCAAATGGTATAGCGAGAAACCGATGGCCGCGGCCACGGTGTCCAGACCGGACAGGATCAGCAGGTGACTCATGCCGAGCAGTTCGAGGTCGCTGAGATCGCCCGGACCGGTCATCACTTGCGACAACATGTCAGAGCCCGGACTATGCCGGCGTCGTTGGATGGCGTCGGTGAAATACGCCAACAGCTCGTACCCTTCGGGCTCGCCCGCCACAGCGGCATCCTTCCAGGCGATCACGCGATCGCGGTCCTCCAGCGGTAGCCCGTAGAGGTCCAGGAACACCTGATACGGGTAGAGACGGGCGAAATCTGCCATCGCCTCGCACTCGTGTCCGCCGGCGAGGGCAGCGATCATTTCTGCCGCGTGACGCTCCATCACGGGCCGGTATTTCCTCAAGGCGTGCGGGCTGAAGTGCGGTTGCAGGATCTTGCGGTAGCGGGTGTGCTCGGGAGGGTCGAACGCGGACGGCAGCACCGGCACTGGGCTACCGGGGGGCTGAAGGGCCAGGTGTGCCGAGAAGAGGTTGGGTTCGCACAGGGCTGTCAGCACGTCCTCGCGGCGGGTCAGGTAGTAGGCGCCGTTCATGAACACGACTGGCCCGGCGTCCCGCAACGTCTTCCATCCGACACCGCGATCGGCGGCCAACGGCAACGCGGAGTGCTCCAACCGCGGTAGGTGGAACCTGACCGGCTGGTTTTCAGTGAGAACGTTGTCTGAGTAGTTTTGCCCGGCAAGGGTTTTCATTTCCGTCTCGCCTGGCGTGCGACGGGTCGGGCAGGGGTGAGTGGTGCGTGCAACCATGACTCTTCTTTCACGAGATCGACGTAGGGAAATGAGCCGACGCAGCGGGTGGCGTGTTCTCTGGTCGGCGGCTTGGCCCGCTACTGCTGCGGGCGATTGAGCACAATCGGGAAGGGATCGTGTGATTGCCTACGCGCATCGGAGCCGCGGCGTTAAGGCAAGTTGTGTGCGCCCGGGCTTTACTGGGCCGAATAAGACGGCACGGCAGCAACCCGGGGTTGACCTATCAGCAGCGGTCGACGCAGAACCGGGTCAAGATGTCTTGGTTGACAGCAATTGCTGCGGGCGCAGCGCACCGGGCGCCGCGCGGCTGAAATTCCGAGCCGGCAAAGGACGCCGGCAACAGCGGCCAGCCCGATTGTGGTGACACGTGGGTCCAACCGGTCGGCCGATCCTTCGTCATCCACATGCTGTGGAACGGCTTCTTATTTGCCGGCGCATAGTCCGGTGAAAAGTCTTGGGCCAGGCGGCTGACGAGTTGGGCGCCCGCATGACGCTGCGCCTGGCCGGGATGCGCCTGGATGTCTTGGGCGCCATGGGTCCACGCCGCAGGCTCCGGCAGTACAGCCGCGGCGAACCGGGGACGCATGGAGGACCCTGCGATCAGTGCAACGAACACGCTCAGCGCGGCGACGATTGCGACGGTCAACCGCCATCGCCGAGTCGGACCAGCGTTGCGAGGATCCACAGTGGCATCACTGTAGAAAACGAGGCTTGGAGAGCAAGCCCAGCGGGCTGTGAAAACGTTCAAAGTCCGGTGTGGGTTGCCGGGCCCGGATCACGCCGGCGGCGTCGGGCTCATCGATCCGATGTAATAAGTTTCCTGCCCGGTTGGGTATCCGCCGCCGTCGGTGGCGATGTGGACGTGGTCGTAGTGGTTGAGGGTTTCGTTGCCGTAGTTCGCGGTCCAGCTCGGCGCGCCGATCCCCGGGTAGAGCTTCTGCCGCCAAATCACATGGAGGATTCCCCATCGTTTCGCGTTCGCCAAGGCGTACCCGGCGATCTGGTTGCCGAGCTCGATCCCTTCGGAGGTGTGGCAGTTCGGGATCATCACGTCGATCGCCAACCCGTTGGGATGCCAGGGCAAAGCATCCTGCCGGAACCCGCCGATCGTGGTGATCTGCGGAAAGAGCACGCCGATGGCGCGGGCCGCCCAGATGGTCTTGACCTGCAACCCCTGCTCCGGCGCGACACCGGCGGGCAACGAGAACCGGAATTCCTGGGCAGCGGCAGGCGCGTTCGCGGCCATCAATTCGGCCTCCGCGGGCGTTGCCGTGCGCGACGGGTTGGCCGGCGCGGGCGACGGCACTGCCGGTCCCGCCGCGGGAGTCGCAACGCGGCGCGGGGGCTCGGTGCTTTGGGCATAGACCATGGCGGCAGAGACGATCACCGAGGCGACGATCGCCAACCAGCGGCCCCGGCCGTTGGCTGCCACGTTCTTGCCCACGAACAGCACTTTAGTGCCGGGAGCGACGCGTGTGGCGATCTTGGGTCATCTTTTAATGAGCATCGATTCTCTTGTCGACCGCGGTCACGAATTTCGGCACCACGGATCCGGGCACGCTTCGTCCGCACAGGTCGAGGTCGATGACGACGTTGCTGCGCGCGCTCAGGGCGCGCTGGCAGTTCCAGCCCTGAGCCTCTTGGATCATGTCCATCGCGAGAATGCCGTCGGCCTCCGACGCCGATCCCGTCGTCCAGAAAATGTTGCGTGGATCGTCCTTCTTGACGTTGCGGGTGTTGACCTCTCGGTTGGCGCACCTTTGCCAGCTCGCCCTGGCATCGGCGACGAAGCTCGTGGCGGCCTGAGCGTCGGGGAAGGACACGACGGCCTGAGTGAGTCGCCATTCCTTACCGGGGTCATCGCCGAGGTCCTGCGACCGAACTCCGGTGAAACCGCTCCGCTCGTACGCCTTCTGCTCGGCCGCTCGCAGCACTCCTACGCAGTCTTCGTCCACGATCGGCGTGTCGGCCAGTTTGTCTTGAACCGGTTCGCCGGACAACGTTTCGGCGCCCACCGCGTGCGCGGCCTCGCGTGGGCTCAGCAGCACATCCGCGAGCGTGGCGGCGGAGACGGCGCCGCCTCCGGCGTGGTCGGGCCGGTACACGACCACCGCGACCACCAGGCCCACCGCCAGCAAAGCCGCGGCAATCGTGAGCCACCACCACAGCCGGACGTTGGGCCCTTTGCCGGCCGGTGACCGACCGAAATGGAAGGCGGGCGGCTGGTTCGGCCAAAAGGCGTTGGCGGTGGGCGGTGCTACCGGTGCGGGGCCGGGTGCCCAGGGTGGCCCCGGGGGCTGTGGCCAGGGTGCCGGAGGTAGTCGTCCGCCGGGCATTGCTGTTCCTTCGTTGTGGCCGGGGCCCTTTCGGCCAGGCTCGCCCGGAACACTCATTTCCTACCTCCTGGGCGGCTGCTACTGCGTTGGTATCCGGGAGGCGACTTTCTCGACGAGTTCGGGGGCTTGATTGCTGCCACCGTAGTCGCACACCCTCATATCGATCACGACGTTGCTGCGAGATGTCAAGGCGCGCTGGCAACCCCACCCGGTTCCGCCCGTCTTGACCCAGGAGACCTGCAGGACGCTGCCGACGATCTGCGGTATGCCCACGGCGATGGTGCCGCCCTCGTGGCGGTTCACCAGTACCTCAGTGTTGGCGCAGTGGTCCCACTTCTGCGTTATGTCCTCCACCACGGCGCCGGCGTCTTTCGCGGTCGAGAAGGCCACCAGTGACTGCAACGTCAGCTTCACGTACACATCGCCCGGTCCATGGAGTTCCTCGGTTTGCGCGTCGATGAAGCGCGTATCGCCATACACCTGCTTCATGCCGGGTGCCCAGATTCCGGCGCAATCGGGCGGGTCGGCGGTATCGAGAAACAGGCCATTGTCGCTTTGGTAGATCGTCATTCCCTGGGCGTGCAGGATCTCGTCCAGATCGGCAGGAGTCAGCAGAAGATCCTTGAGATTTTCCGGGTGGACCAGACCCGGTGTCGTCGGTACCGATAGGCCGGGCGGTTCGCGGTGCGGGGTGGCCGACGGTGTGCCGGTGGTCATCATGCGACGAACGAGGATCGCCCCCAAGACAACGGATGTGGCCAGGAAAACTACCGTGGCCAGGATCAACCATCGTTTGGTACGCGGAGGCCGGGTCGGGGGCGAACCGACCGGTGCCGGGCCGGGCGGCCATGGCGGTGCGCCGGCTGTTGGTGTTGGGGCAGCGCGCTGCTGGTAGTTGCTCCACGGTACCGATTGCCCCGCCGCGGGCGCGGTGGGCGGCCGGAAGGGCGCGGACGGGGCTTCGCCCCTATTCTTCGGCGGTTCGCTACCTGCCACGGGTCAACCCGTTCGTCGTCATCCGCCAGCCCCCCGGTTTCTGGATACGAGTGGAGCAACTCACCCGTGGTCGTGAGCAGAATTCTAGACGGCGATTGTGGTCGGGGTTTGCGGGTTCCTGCCCGGACATCTGCGTCGACTGCCGCCCACACGTTTGCCGGTCGCGGCGTCCGGCTGACCCGGTGATGTGGAGAACGCGGAGTTGTCGCCGGATAAGCTTCCCCCGATGCATATCGCGGTGACGGGTGGCACGGGTTACCTCGGCGCCCATATCGTCAGCGGACTACTCGCCGCTGGGCACAGCGTGAACTTGCTGATCGAGCCCGGCTGGTCCAACGACGTCCTGATGGACGCATTCACCTCGGCCGGGAGGGTGGCCGTGGTGCGCGGCGATCTCCGTTCTGCAGGGGTGCTCGACGAACTGCTGAGCGACTGCAACGCGGTGCTGCACGGTGCCGGGGTGGTCGGCACCGACAACCGTCGGGAGCAGTTGATGTGGGACATCAATGCCTACGCGAGCGAACGGATCATGCGCCGCGGGGTGGTACTCGGCCTGGACCCGATCGTCTTGCTGTCCAGCTACAGTGCGCTGTTTCCGCCGCCGGGCCGGGTGATCGGACCGGATTCGCCCACCGCGCAAGGAAAATCGGCGTACGCGCGGACGAAATCCTACGCCGACCGGGTGGCCCGGGCGCTGCAGGACGACGGCGCGCCGGTGGTCGTGACGTATCCGTCCAGCGTGGTCGGTCCCGCGCTGCACACCGCGCCCGGTATCACGGAGCAGGGCTGGGGGACCATCGTGCGGTTCGGGTTCGCACCCAGGCTGCGGAATGCGGGCATGCAGATGATCGATGTCCGCGATGTCGCCGACGTGCACGAGCGTGTGATGCGTCCGGGTCGGGGGCCGAAGCGCTATCTCTGTGGCGGACAGCTGCTGACGTTCGACGACATGATCACCGCCATCGAGCACGGATCCGGGCGCCACATC
>CAYNLB010000145.1:0-10777 GCA_964397935.1 uncultured Mycobacterium sp. | reverse complement strand
CCAAAACCCGTGTAGCTGCGTATCAGTGGCAGGTCCGCCATGGTGGCGAAACCCGCCGGCGCGGCGCATATCGCGGGGATGGCGTTGACCACCTGCATCGCGACGGCGACCAGGCCGGCTCGCACATGCTCCTCGACCGACGCCGGTCGCGAATAGCTGGCCAGGCAGAAGAAATGCACGCGCATGGAGGGGTCGCCTTCGAGCGTCAGAGTCCAGCCGTCATCCGGTTTGGGCCAATGCTGCGGATACTCGCCCCCCACCGTCCAGAGCGTCTCGAACTCGATGAGCGGCTCGCCGCGGCGCTGCCCGACGAAATTCCAGCGTTGCCCCGCGGTCGTGCCCGCGCGCACCTGATGATCGAAGATCTGAAAGTCCTTGGTGGCCGGCACCGCGTCGACAGTGACCGTCACGTCATCGATCGCGGCGTTGAGGGTATCGGCGATGAACCACGTCTGCTGGGTGAACAGGGCGGTGTTGAAAGTCAGGAATTCGTTGGCAGTCGGGGTGATGTCCTCGGGTGGTCGCCCGAACCACATTCCGTCAAAGGTGATATCGGTGCTCTCCCACAGGGACCAGTCGGCGCGCTCCTGCAGGGTGAAACGCTCGATGGTGCGGCTCATCCCCGACAGCGCCAGTGGCAGTACACCCGACAGGTTGCCCGGGTTGAGACCGCTGCCATGGATCGTGCTGTTGCCCTTCCGGCAAGCCGCCAGCAGTCGGGCGCGGTCGGCTTCACCGATGCGCCGGGGGTGGAAGAGGAACGAAACGGTCGCGACGTTCTTGCCGCTCTCCAGGAGTGCGCACACATCATCGAGGCTGGTGAAAGACGGTGCGTAGAGCACGATGTCGGCATCCAGAGCGAGGATCTCGGCGACGTCGGACGTCGCAGTCACGCCGATCGGGCTCCGGCCGACCAGCGTGCCGACGTCGACACCGTCTTTGAAGTCGGAGTACACCCGCGCCCCGACCAGTTCGAGGTCGGGCCGGTGGTCGAGGATCGTGTCGATCATCTCGGTTCCCACCGCCCCCGTCGCCCACTGGATAACCCGAAGCCGCCGGGAACTCGCAGCCAACTTCTGCACTCCCTTCAGCGCCACTGTGGAACCCCGTTACTCTATCCGCAGCGATAACAGTTATTCTCGCTTTTGCGTAAGTACACATTCTCACCTGTGTCGAAGGGACCGATCCGTGAAGGATGCACTGGGCTATGAGGGCAAATCCGTCGTTGTGACGGGTGCGGCGTCTGGGATGGGCCGGGCGACCGCAGAGATTCTCGTAGAGTTGGGTGCGACAGTGACGGCGCTCGACATCCAGCCGACGAGCGTACCGGTGGCCCACGCGCTGCGCATCGACCTGCGCGACCGGGCGAGCGTCGATGAAGTGGCGGCCGCCATCGAGGGCCCTGTGGACGGCCTGTTCAGTTGCGCCGGGCTTCCTGGACCGCCGTTCAGTGAGCTGGACACCATGCTGGTGAACTTCGTCGGAGCCCGCCATCTTGCCGAATCGCTGGTGCCGAAGATGCCGAAAGGCTCTGCAATCAGCGTCATCTCCTCATCGGCGGCCATCGGCTGGCAGAACCACATCCAGGCCATCACCGAACTGCTCGAAACCGCCGGTTTCGACGCCGCGATCGAGTGGCTCGAGGGGAACGAGGCGAAATGGTCTTGGAGCGGTTACGCATACTCGAAGTACGCGATCGACGCGTGGGTGGGTTGGTGGTACCCCGAGCTCGCGCGCCAGGGCATCCGCATCAACTGCATCAACCCCGGGCCGACCGAGACGGCCATGATGCCGGCGTTCCAGGACTTCGCGGGCAAGGATCTCGTCGATCAATCGGTCGGACCCGTCGGACGGTACTCCACCCCCGAGGAACAGGCCTGGCCCCTGATCTGCCTCGGCAGCCCGCGGCTGAGCTACGTGGGTGGCGAGGTGCTGTGGACCGACGGCGGCTGGAACGGCGCGATGACCATGGGTCGCCATCGGGCGCAGTGGGCCGAGAAACCCGAAGACGCTCTGCCGAAGAAGAGCTGACGACGCCTCAGATGAAGTCCGATCCGCCGTCGACGTTGACCGTGGCGCCCGTCACGTAACCGTTTCGCCGCGACGCCAGATACGTGGTGACGGATGCGATCTCCTCGGGCAATCCAGCCCTACCCACGTCACAGGGATGGCCGTAGGTTTTCTCGACCCACGTCATCACGTCATAGGGATCCGACGAGTCCAGGCCGTCGGCGGCCAGCACCTCACGCAGTATTTCGGTGAAGCTCGCCGTCACGATGGTTCCCGGGCACACGCAGTTGACTAAAATCCCCTCCGCGCCAAGGGTCTTGGACAGGTTCTTGGTGAAGCTCGAAAGCGCCGATTTGCTGGCCGTGTAGGCGACCAGACGCGCACTCTGGCGCTGGATCGAGTGCGCCGAGAGGGTGACGATGCGAGCCCAATCGGCCGATCGCAGCAATGGCAGCGCAGCGCGGACCGAGCGCACGGCGGAGAGCGTACCGAGATCGAAAGCGGCGTGCCAGTCATCGTCGTCGAGATCCTCGAACGCGCCCGCGTTCGGACCGACGGTGTGCACCAGGACATTCAGGCTGCCCCAGGCCTCACCAACCGAGGCGAAGGCCGCCGCGATGGATTCGGCATCAGCCATGTCCACGCCGATTGCGAGCACCTCGGGGGCGCCCGCACGGCGGATCTGCTCTGCGGCCACGTCCAACGCGGCCCGGCCACGAGCCATGATCGCGACCGAGGCGCCCTCGGCTCCGAGACTTTCGGCGATCGCCAGCCCCATTCCCTTGCTGCCCCCGGTCACGACCGCTGTCGCGCCCTCGAAGCCCAGATCCATTCGAGCGTCCTTTCTTTGCGAATGCCGGTCATGGTCTGCCGGACCGTGTGATTCGGGGTGCCAGGTGAACGATCTCGCTGACCACTGTGGGGTTCGCGCGCGATATCGCGATGAGGGAAAGCATGGCATTGGCCACGTCCTCGACCGTGGACATCTCCTCCGGAATCTGGCCCCCGCGCGCCCACGCCCGGTAAAGGTCGGCCAGCAAGTCGCGATCGGCTCCGCGCAGGATCTCCGTGTCACAGGTGGGGCCAACGCTGACCCTGATGACGGCGAGCTCCGGATGTTCGGCCCGCCAGGACCGCAGCATCTCGTCGAGCGCGGCCTTGCTCGCATGGTAGGCGGCCACACCTGCGCGGGGACTGCCGACGTCATGGCTCGACGCCACGACGACCACGGCATTGTCGGCCAGATGGGGCAGGGTCGCGCGTACCACATGGGAGGCGCCGACGGCATTGACGGCATAGGCATGCAGCCAGGTCTCGACATCTGTCTCTTCGATCAGCGCGAACGGCACCATGGCACTGGTGAAAACGACCGCGTCGAGCCTCCCGAACTCGGCGACGACCTCGGCGACGACGGATTCGATGGCGCGCGGGTCGGACACGTCGAGCTCGTGTGCGGATCCGTGGAGTTGGCCAGCCAGCTTCGATAGGAGGTGGATCCGCCTTGCGGCGAGCGCCACGCTGGCGCCCCTGGAGTGGGCGGCAAGGGCCAACGCTTGGCCGATGCCCGACGACGCCCCGATGATGAGCATCCGAGTGCCGGCGATGCTGGAGTGCCGGTCGCTCATTCTCTGCTTCCCTTGGTTGAGTTCGTGAGTGAGGGCCGCGCTGCGTCGATGATCGATCGAATCGTTCGGCTACACCTACCGCACTCCGATCGGGCACCGAGGTCGATGAGGTGGTCCTCATGGCGCTTCAGGACGGCGCCAATGCGTCCGGATCGGCCACTCCGGAACTCGACGGCAAAAACGAAGCTGCGCAACGCCGTGCGGGCCACCATATGCCTCCTCAGGTAAGTTGTCCGACAACTCAAAAACTGAGCCGCAGCCATGTAAATTATAATTCTCTCATCCGAGAGGTGGTGATCTCGCCGGGGCGGGTCGACTCGCTGCCCGGGTTGGCAGGAGGCGACATGATCGATTTCAACGACCGGGTGGTGCTCGTCACCGGCGGGGGCGCGGGCATCGGGCGAGCCACCGTGGCTGCTTTCGCCGACCTGGGTGCGTCGGTTGTGGCACTGGAGGTCGACCCGGGTCGGGCGGACGAGCTACGCGGCCAGCTCGACGACCGGGCGCTCGTAGTGACGGGCGATGCGACGGTGGCCGCGGACGTCGTAGCGCTCGCCGACGCGGTCGGCGAGCGCTACGGGCGCCTTGATGTGCTGGTGAACAATGTCGGCCACTTCATGACGCGGCCGACGCCGTTCGAGCGGCTCACCGACGAGCAGATCGATGACGTCTATCGCCTAAATCTGAAGCACATCTTCCTGGTAACCCGCGCGATGTTACCGTTGCTGCGCACCGCTGACGGCAGCCCGAGCATCATCAACGTATCGTCGATCGAAGGTTTCCGCGGAATACCCGGATTTTCAGTGTACGGCGCTTTTAAGGCTGCGGTGACAGGCTTCACCATGAGCCTTGCCCTCGAGTTGGGCCCCGAGGGTATCCGGGTCAATGCCGTTGCGCCGGAGACCACCGACACCGCCCAAGTGCCGCTCGACCGCATGATCCACGAATCGCAGCGACACCACATTCCGCGCTGGATTCCGCTGGGGCGCTTCGGAACCCCGCAGGACATCGCGGGCTGTGTGCTGTTTCTCGCGAGCCCGCTGGCCGCCTGGGTGTCGGGCACCGTGGTCCATGCCGATGGAGGCGCGCTGGCCGCTGCGGGGTGGTATCGCGACGACGGCGGTACGTGGACAAACATGCCTGTCATTCAAGGCAACAGTTCCAAGCCTGCTGCGGCGACAGGCTGAGGGCTGCCCAACTTACCCGAAAGAGGTTGTTTGCGCTCGCCGATAATGCGTATTCTCGATCGGGCGAGGGTGTTTCTCGGTGCGTGGAAGGAGGAACCGCCGCGTGAGGCGCACAGTGGACTCCGACCCCTACTACGACCCTTTCGACTTCGAGATCGACGACAACCCGTACCCGGCGTGGAAGCGGCTGCGCGACGCCGCGCCGCTCTACCACAACGAGAAGTACGGCTTCTACGCGCTCAGCCGGTACGAGGATGTCGCGCGCGAGCTCGTCAATTGGGGTGACTACCGCTCAGGCAAAGGCACCATCATCGAAGTCATACTGAACGGAGTCGATGTCCCCCCGGGCGTGATCCTGTTCGAAGACCCTCCCATCCACGATGCTCATCGCAGGCTGCTCTCAGGAGTTTTCACGCCGCGGCGCATGGCGGCGATCGAGCCGCTGGCTCGCGAGTTCTGCCGCCGTGCGCTCGAGCCGTTGACCGGACAGGACACCTTCGACTTCATCGCGGACCTGGGCGCCTTGATGCCGATGCGAACCATCGGCTATCTCCTCGGGATTCCCGAGGAGAGCCAGGCCTCGATCCGCCGAAACACAGACAAGCTTCTCGAGCTGAAACAGAGCGCGCCCCAGCAGGTCGTCGAGGACATGATGACGCGCCAGTCGCGACTGCTCGAAGAGTTCATCGACTGGCGCTACGAGCATCCGTCCGACGATCTGATGACCGAGTTGGTCAACGCCGAGCTCGAGGAGCCCGACGGTACCCGTCGCCGACTTACCCGTGCGGAGGTGCTGACCTATACCGGTACCGTCGCGGGTGCGGGCAACGAGACGACGACCCGGCTGATCGGGTTCGCCGGCGCACTGTTGTCGGACCATCCGGATCAGCGCCGTGAGCTCGCGGCCGATTTCAGTTTGATACCCGGCGCAGTCGAGGAGATTCTGCGCTATGAAGCGCCGTCACCGGTGCAGGCCCGCTATGTGGCCCGCGACGTAGCGCTCCATGGGCAACAGGTCCCCGAAGGGTCGGTGATGCTGTTGCTGAACGGGTCGGCGAATCGCGACGAGCGCCAGTTCCCCGACGCGGACAGGTTCGACATCCACCGGAAGGCGGCCCACTTGTCGTTCGGCCACGGCATTCATTTCTGTCTCGGTGCCGCGCTTGCCCGAGTGCAGGCCAAGGTCGCGCTCGAAGAGGTGCTATCACGGTGGCCGGACTGGGAAGTCGATTACGACCAGGCAAGGCATGCGCACACCACCAGTGTCCGGGGCTGGGCCACGCTGCCGGTGAGGGTGTGAGGTGACGAAAGCCGTCGATCCCACAACCGATTCGTGTCCCGCCGACCCGATTGGGGCCAATGGGTCGCCGTTGGGGCGCGGGGTGGGGTGGGGACTGTTCGGGGTCGCGTATCTGGCCTTCGTCGTCCTGACCCTCGCCACCATTCAATCGGGCACCCACGGCGACCCCCGCATCACCAACCCGAACCCGGGTCCGGCGCCGTATCCACCTTTTCTCGGCTTCGACAACTGGCCGCTGGCGGTCTCCTTCAGCTCCATTCCGATGGCGATCGGCCTGATCGGGACTCTGGTATGGCTCTCCGTGCGACAACGCAAGGTGCACTGGGCGGTCGTGGTGGCCTTCGCGGGCCTGATCACCGGCGCGTTAGACCCGCTTGCCAACTGGGCAACTTTCGCGATCTTCGACCCGCGCATGTTGCACTTTCCGCTGTCGTGGCCATACGTAGACATCTCGCCGGACCTCGAGCCCGCACTGTCGTTCCTCGGGGGGTATGCGGCCTATTACCTGCTCACCGGGCTGGCGATACTGCAGCTGCACGACCGGTTCTTCGATCCGGTGCTCCGTCGCAACAGTGGGTTCGCGCGCCACCGGCTCACCGCGGTCTTGCTCGGCGCATTCGTCATCGCATTGCCGCTCAACGGGCTTGTCCAGTTCACCTGGATGAGGTTCGGCATCTTCTACTACACCGAGGCGGTCGGGCCGACTCTGCAGATCGGTCACATCCATTTCCCGCTCATCATGGCGGTGTACGACTCGTTCATCTTCGCGATGGTTGCCGTCATGTGTGTCCGCGACGAGTGCGGCGAGCTGGTACTGATCAACAGCATCGCGCGCCGGGTGCCGGCGCGACGCGGCGGTAACAACGTCACGCTGACGCGTCGGCTGCTGGTGTCGGCTTCGGTGGGTCTCGTCTCGTTCGCGGTACCGCTGGCGGTCCTTTCGGCACTGCGGGCGGCAGGATTGTCCGAACCCGCATACGAACGGAACCCGTATCCGAATATCAAGGTTTACGACCCTTACGGGCATCTCGAGCAAGCGGGCAAACCGGGGCCCTTCTACAGGTAAGCCCCATGCACAGATGGTCGCAGATGCGATTACCGAAGGGAACGGTTGATGACTGATCGTGGTTTCGCCCGCTATCGTGTCGCGCACATCGGGACGGGGCTTACCGGCAGAGAAGCGCTGCGGGCGGAGATTCTCGATCCGGCCTTAGACCTGGTGGGCGTGAAGGTTTCAACGCCCGGCAAGGTCGGAATTGATGCGGGCCAGCTCTGCGGCGTGGCCGACGTGGGCGTGCAGGCCACCGGCGACATAGCGGAAATCATTGCACTGAAACCCGATTGCGTGTGCTACTGCGCAACGGCGGTGCGCCGCGAAGACGATGCGATCGCGGACATTGCCGCAATGCTGGAGTCGGGGCTCAACGTCGTCACGATTTCGACGATTCCGATGGTGTTCCCGCCCGCGGCACCGCAGCGTTGGCGCGCCGCGCTCGATTCAGCTACCAAGAAGGGAAATTCGACCTTTTACGCTACCGGTAGTGAGCCCGGCTTCATAAGCCTCAATCTTCCCACCGCCCTTCTCGCTGGCGCGGGTAAGGTCGATTCCTACCGGATGGATGAATACGCCGTCGACTTGGACAAGTCCTACCCGATCTGGGATGTACTGCACGAGTCGATGGGTTTCGGCAAGCCGGACGGCCACGTGCCCGCCCGGATAGCTTCGGGCAAGGTGAATCATGACTGGGAAACCGTCGTGCGCTACCTTGCGGAAATACTCGGAATCGAACTGGACCGCGTAGAGCTCGACTGGGAGACACTGCTGGCCCCAGAAGATCTACCAACCGCCGTCGGCGTGGTGCCGTCGGGCACGATTTGTGCGCACCGCTGGCAGCTTTCCGGGGTGGCCAACGAGCGGCCCGCGGTGGCAGTTCAATATTTCGCAACTGTGAGTTCGACGCCATGGCCGGCACGCTGGCCGAAGCCTTCACGCGAAGGACAGGGCGGCATGGTGTTTCGCGTCGAAGGGGATCCCAGTATGAGCCTGGAGCTCTACCTCGAACACTCCAGGGAGAACCGGGTCAATCCGGGAATCACGGCCACCGCCATGGCCGCGGTCAATGCCATCCCCCGCGTGGTGGACGCGGCGCCCGGCGTCATCGAATTTCCGCTGGCCGGAACCGGCATCGTCACTCGACTGTCGCGCACCGGGCAATGACGCTGTTCACCCTGCTGCACGGCGGGCTGCACCGTGGCTCTTGTTGGGACGCGGTCACCGCAGAGCTAGCACGGTCGGGCCACCAGGTGGTCGCACCGGACTTGCCGGTCGACGACGACTCGGCCGGAGCGCTCGAGTGGGCGCAGGTGGCGATCGACGCGATCCAGCGGATCGGGAGAGCCAGCTCATCCGAGGACGTTGTCGTTGTCGCGCACTCGATCGCGGGGCTGTGCGCACCCGTCATCGCCACGCACTACCCGGTGGACCAGCTGGTGTTCGTCGGTGGCGTGCTGCCCGTGCCCGGCCAATCGTTCGTTGAACACCTGGCCGCCAATCCGGATGCGATCACGTTTCCGGAGCCGCAAGCGCAAGGTACCGGACCGTTCGGGCTGAGCTGGGAAGCGGTGCGGGCAGGCTTTTACCACGACTGCCCGGAATCGCTGGCGCGTCCTGCTTTCGACGAGTTGCGGCATCAATCGTTCACGGTTTTCACCGAACGGTGCCCGATCGACCGCTGGCCCGAGACCCCCTCGACTTACGTGCTCATGCGGGACGATCGCGCGGTGGGGGAATCGTGGGCCCGGCGCAATGCGGTCGGCAGGATCGGGGCTCGCCTGGTCGAGCTGGACGGTGGCCACTCGCCCTTCTTTGCCCGTCCGGCCGAGCTGAGCGCAGTGCTGCTACGCCTGTGCGACTCCGACATCAACGGAAATCGCGGCTGCCGTGACGAATTTCGACTCATCTGAGGCCAGCCACGCAACGGCATTCGCGACATCCTCGGGCATCGTCACCGCGTTGGGTAGGAGTTGCTTGCTGAATCCGTATTGAGGATGAGAGTAGGACTCGGCCGCCTGCTGCATCGCTTCGATCATCCGGCCACTACCCATCGGCGTCGCGACCGAGCCGGGGTGAAGGCTGTTGACCCGTATGTCGTAGCGGCCGAGTTCCACTGCGAACGAACGGGCGAGGCCCGTGACGCCGTGCTTGCTCGCCGTGTAGGCCACCATGAAGGGCTCCATCTTCACCCCGGCCACCGATCCGATGAGAATGATCGAACCGCCGCGTCCACCGGCGATGATGTGCTTGGCGCCGGCCATCACCGTGTTCCACGTACCGACCAGGTTGATGTTGACCGTGTCCTGGAAGTCGCGGGGGGAGACCTGGTCCCAGGGAGCCGGACAGCAGATGCCTGCGTTCGCGACGATCACGTCGAGCCGGCCCAGTTCGGCTACTCCCTTGTCGACTGCGGCGCAGAGGGCGTCGTGGTCACGGGTGTCGACGGTCGCGGTGATGGCGCGCCGGCCGTTTGCGGCGACGAGGCCGGCGGTTTCCGCCAAGTCCTCGGGGGTGGCCGAATCGTATGGGACGCTTGGCGGCAAAGGGCCGGCGATGTCGACGAGGATGGTGTCTGCGCCGTCGGCGCTCAATCTGACCGCGTGCGCGCGGCCCTGGCCGCGGGCGGCCCCGGTGATGAGCACGACCTTGCCCGTCATGTCTGGCACATGGGTACGCTACATCACGCATGGCGCCCGAGAACAATGCTGTGCTGAAACTGAGAACAGATATTGCCGACCGGTGGTAGCGTCTGCCATCGTAGTCCCCACTGCAGAAAGTGTGTGACTCGACGAAGAGGAAATGATCGCATGGGCGTACTGGACGGACAGACGGCGTTCATCCTGGGAGCATCGGCAGGTATCGCCCGGGCGAGCGCCAGGCTGCTGGCCGCCGACGGCGCCACGCTGTATCTCCTCGGCAGGTCGAGCAAGCGCCTCGATGCGACCCGCGAGGGCATCCTCGCCGTAGCCCCGGAAGCCGAAATCGTCCTCTGCAAGGGAGATCCGGAGGACGAGGGTACCGTTGCGGCCGCCGCGCAGGCCGCTCATGACGTCAAGGGGCGGTTGGACATCGTCGTCGGCACCGTGGCCGGCGGAGGCACAGGTCCGCTGATTCAACAGGACCTCGAGACTTTCACCAACTTCGTGATGGGCAATCTGCGGTCGAACTTCCTTGCACTGCGTTACTCAGCGCCACTCATGACCAACGGCGGGTCGATCGTGTTCATCTCGTCGACCTCATCGAAGATCCCGATGGAGGGCCTTGGGCACTACTCGGCGGGCAAGGCCGCCCTCGAGATGATGATCCGGGTCGCGGCTTCAGAGCTCGGCCCGAAGGGCATTCGCGTCAACGCTGTGCGGCCCGGTTTGACCGAGGCGGCCACCACCCAGGGCTACATACATCTGGAGGAGTTGACCAGCAGCTTCCTCGAGCGGGTTCCGTTGGGCCGGCTTGGGGTGTCCGACGACATCGCACCCGGCGTCCGTTACCTGGCAGGCCCCGAGTCGAGTTGGATGACCGGGCAGAGCTTTGCCATCGACGGCGGCAACGAGGTCAGGGGCGCCCCCCGCGGCCCGATGTTCACCGTCTAGCCGAAATCCAG
>CAYNLB010000144.1:0-10866 GCA_964397935.1 uncultured Mycobacterium sp. | reverse complement strand
ACCAGAGTGGCCGGTCAGCAATGATCGTGATGCGTTCGTCCAGACACGTCGACCGGTCTGGCTGGACACCAGAGATGACGGGTGATCACCGATGACCGAGCTACCTCAGGGCACGCCGGAACTGACCGGGTGCGACGAGATCCTGGTCGCCGCCGACGGTCCCGTCCGGATCGTGACGTTGAACAACCCCGGTGATGCCAACGCGGTCAACAACAGGATGCACACCGCGTTCACCCGACTGTGGGCGGCGCTGGCCGAGGATCCCGACGCGCACGCGGTGCTGATCACCGGGACCGGTGACTACTTCTCTGCCGGGGGAAACCTGGTGGAATGGCTGGAAACCCACGTCAACAACCCGGTGACCCGCCGCGCCGGCATGCGCGACGCGCGGCGCATCGTGCGCGACATGGTCGACTTCCCGCTGCCCGTGGTCGCGGCCGTCAACGGGCCCGCGGTCGGCTTCGGCTGCAGCATCGCGGTGCTGTGCGACATCGTGGTGATGTCCGACCGGGCGTTCTTCGCCGATACGCACGTCGCGAGCGGACTGGTCGCGGGCGATGGCGGATCGGTGCTGTGGCCGCTGTTGATGAGCCTGCTGAAGGCCAAGGAATATCTGATGCTCGGCGAACGCATCACGGCCGACAAGGCCGTCGAGCTCGGGCTGGCCAACCGGGTGGTGCCGCACGCCGAGATCAAGCAGCAGGGGCTGGCGTTGGCCCATCGCCTGGCCGCGTTGCCGGCGCGGGCCGTGCAGGACACCAAGCGAACCCTGAACCTGCATGCCCAGCGCGCGATCACCGGCATCCTCGAGTACGGCATCTCCGCCGAGACGGAGTGCTTCACCACACCCGAGCACCGCGCCGCCATCGACAAATTCCTCAACCGGTCATAGCGGGCACCCGGACATGGACGCGGATGCCCCACTGATCCTGCGGGAGGACCGCGACGGTGTCGCGCTGGTCCTGCTGAATCGGCCCGGCCAGCGCAACGCCCTGCGCTATGAGTCGTGGACGCAGCTTTCCACGGTGCTCGGCGACGTCGTGGCCGACGGCGCGCGCGGCGTCGTCCTTGCCGGTGCGGCGGGATTCTTCAGCGCCGGGGGCGACTTGAAGACCGGGCCGGCGCATGGCACTGGGCCGATGGCGCCGGCGGGCCGCGTGGAACACGCGCAGCGGGTGATGGAGCAGCTCAAAGCGGTTCCGGTGCCGACGATCGCGGCCGTCGAGGGCGCTGCCGTCGGGCTCGGTTGGAGCCTGGCCCTGTGCTGCGACCTGGTGGTGTGTGCCTCGGACGCCTTCTTTTCCGCGCCGTTCGTAGCACGGGCGGTGGTGCCCGACGGCGGGCTGGCCTGGCGGCTCACGCAACAGCTGGGGCGCCACCGTGCCGCGTCGCTGTTATTGCGCGGCACCCGGCTGCCGGCCGGTGACGCCGAGCGGCTGGGGCTGGTGACCGACCTGGTGGAGCCGGGATCGGCGGTCCAGCGGGCACTGGCCATCGCCAACGAGTTGGCGCAGGCCGACGCCGGCGCGGTGGAAATGACCAAGCGGCTGATCAATTCGGCCGAAAGCGCCCAGCTTGCCGCGTTTCATCCGCTCGAGCTGGCGATGGCGACCGTGGCGCAGCAGCGCTCGGCGGCGGCAGAGGGCCGCAGCGCCTACTCGTGATCTCAGCGCGGCAGACCCAAACCGACGGTGGAAATCAGATCACGCTGAATCTCGCTGGTGCCGCCCCCGATCGAATGCAGCAGCGACAGCAGCAAGCCTTCGGAGAAGTGGCCATCGAGCACCGCGTCGGGATCGTCGGGCATGAGTTCGCCTGCGGGACCCAGGATCTGAGCACCGAGGCCACGCAGTTCGGCGGTGAGCTCGGAATGATAAAGCTTCGACAGCGACGGCAACGCGGGATCCAGGGCTCCGGCGGCCTGCAGGTGCGCCACCCGGTAGGACAGCGCGCGGCCCACTTCGACGCGCTCGACGGCGCGGGCGAGCGCGATGCGGGTAGTCGGATCCGACAGCGGGTCGTGCGCAGACCCCCGCTGCGCGTGGCACCAGTCGATCAGCTCGTCGAGGTACCGCTGGGCCTGCGCGGCCCTGGTGATGTTCGACCGCTCGGCGTCCAACAGCGCCTTTCCGACCCGCCACCCATCGCCCTCGTCCCCCACCCGATTGGCGACCGGAACCCGCACCCCGTCGAAGAATTCCTCCGCAAACGTGGGGTAGCCGGTCATCGACCGGATGGGCCGGCGCGTGATCCCCGGCGTATCCAGGTCGACGAGAAGGAACGAGATCCCGGCTTGCCGCTTCTCGCCCACCGGAGAGGTGCGGGCCAGCACGAAGATCCAGTCGGCGAGCACGCCGTTGCTCGTCCAGGTCTTCTGCCCGTCGAGCACGTAATGGTCGCCGTCCCGTCGGGCGGTCATGCGCAGTGCCGCCAGATCCGAACCGGCCTCGGGCTCCGAATAGCCCTGTGCCCACAGCCGTTCCGAACGGGCGATCGCCGGCAGGTGTTCCGCCTTCTGTTCGGGGGTTCCGTACGCGAACAACACCGGGGCCAGCATGTTGACACCGTTCGTGTTCACCAGGGGCGCCCCGGCATAGGCGAGCTCCTCGCGGATCACCACCTGCTCCACCACGCTGCGACCGCCGCCGCCGTACTGGGCCGGCCAGTGCGGCACGAACCATCCCTGTTCGTGCAACTTCCTGCAGAACGACACCGCACGGTCGTGGGCAGCACGCGGCAGGTAGTCGGGATTGGCCGCGGTGCGGCGGAATTCGATGGGGAGATGGTGAGCCAACCATTCCCGAATCGACGCACGAAGCGCACCGGTGTCGGCGTCGTCGCCGAATCGGATGATGGGTTGCAGCGGCATGCTCAGATGCGTTCGCTGGGCTTGGAGCTTTTCTTCATCAGCTCCGCCATGAACTGCTGGAATTCCTGGCTGCCGGTCACCATCGCCTGAAGGTCGTTGCTGGCCTGCTGATGAGTGCGGAACCCCATCGTCTCCCACGCCCGGATGATGCCGGACTTGGTGGCTTGCAGGGTGATCAGCGGGGCTCTGGCGATCTTGGCGGCCAGTTCCTCGACGGTGACTTCGAGCTGATCGGCCGGCACCACCCGATTGACCAGCCCGAACTCGAGCGCCTCGGCGGCCGTCAGGCGCTGAGCGGTGTAGAGGTACTCGGCGGCCCGCTTGTAGTTCATGAAAACCCACGGCTCGAACATCGTCTCGGCCCCGGGCAGACCGAAGCCGGGCACCAAAGGCATCTGGAACCACGCGTCCTCCGAACAGACCGTGATCTCGGGGATCAGCGCCCACGTGGTGCCGCCGCCGATCGCGTACCCGTGCACTTGGGCGATCAGGGGCTTGGGGAACTCCCACAACTTCAGCACCGGCCATAAGAACAGCTGCGCGGCCGACCGCCACACCTTTCCCGAGGCCTCCAGCTCGGCCTTGAACTCCGGATAGGCGCCCGTCGGGACGTGCCCGGAGCAGAAGCCCTTGCCGTTGGCCTTGATGATGACGACCTTGATGCCGTAGTCATACTGCGCGTCGTCGAGGGCCTCGTTGACGCTATGAACCATCTCGGAGGTCTGCGCGTTCGCGGACTCCGGATTGTTCAGGATGATTCGGGCGATCGCGCCGTCCTTCTCATACACAACGTGTTCGAGATCCCGCGTCTCCACTACCTTCGTCCTCCTCGAAACGAGCCGACCAGCATTGAGTCATCCTCGGCGGGAGCGGGCGGCGGTCGCACCCCGAGGCGATGGTGCAACTATACAGACAATGTAATACTGTTCTTCACGGAAAGGACGGGTGCCGATGACGACGACGGATTTGCGCTGGGATCCCTTCGACCACGCCCTGCACAAGGAACCGTACGCGGTCTGGAAGCGGTTGCGCGACGAAGCACCCGTCTACTACAACGACGAATACGACTTCTACGCTCTGAGCAGGTTCGACGACGTCCTCGAAGCTTCCCTGGATACCGAGACATTCTCCTCCGAACACGGGGTGACGCTGGACGGCATCACCGATCAACCCTGGCCGCCGCCCAAACCCATGATCTTCATGGATCCCCCGGATCACACGGCGCTCCGAAAAATGGTCAATCGCGCCTTTTTTCGCACCCAGGTCGCCGGGCTCGAGGACCGCGTCCGCACGCTGTGCAGCGGTTACCTGGACAAGTTCTCCGGCGCCGACGGGTTCGACTACGTGCGGGACTTCTCGATGAAACTGCCGGTCATGGTGATCAGCTCCCTACTGGGATTCCCCGAAGCCGACCATGACAACCTGCGGGAATGGTCGGACGCCCAGCTCCACCGCGAAGAGGGCACAACGAAGCTCAGCGAAGACGGCCAGGACGCCAACGCGAAATTGCTGGGCTATTACGCGGAACAGATCCAGCAGCGGCGACGCGCCGCCACCGATGACATCGTCGGCAACCTGATGGCGGCCGACCTGGTCCAGCCGGGACGCGACACCCGTCGCCTCGACGACGGCGAGGTGCTGATGTTCATCGCGATGATCAACGTCGCCGGCAACGAGACCGTCGCCCGCCTGTTGGGCTGGGCGGCGCTGACACTGGCGCGCAACCCCGACCAGCGGGCCAGGCTCGTCTCCAATCCGGGATTGATCGGCGGGGCCGTCGAGGAACTGCTCCGCTACGACGCCCCCTCGCCAGTGCAGGGCCGTTACACCGCGCGCGACGCCGTCTACCACGGCACCACGATCCCGGCGGGCTCGCGGGTGGCGCTGCTGACCGGTTCGGCCGGCCGTGACGAGCGCCAGTACACCGATCCCGACGTCTTCGACGTCGAGCGAACCGGCATCCGCCACATCAGCTTTGGCCACGGCTCGCACTTTTGCCTCGGGGCCGCGCTGGCGCGGCTGGAAGCCCGCATCGCGCTGGAAGAGACGCTGGCGCGATTCCCGACGTGGGATGTCGAGGAGGACGCGGTGACCTACGTGCACACCAATTCGGTGCGCGGCCCGGCCAGCGTGCCGATCCGGCTATGACTCCCGGTCTCTCGGTGCGCAACGAGGACTCGGTGCGCTGGTTGATCTTGGACCGACCCGATGCCGGCAACTCGGTGACACGGGCCATGCAGCAGGCTCTCATCGACAATCTGCAATCCGCGTCAGAGGATCCGGGGGTCCGAGCGGTGGTCCTCACCGGTTCCGGGAGCAAGCACTTCTGTACGGGACCGAACCTGCGTGATCCGGGCATGCAACCCAAAAAGGACCGGATCGCCGGCGACGCGGCCCGCATCCTGCGCACCGGTTCCCAAGCGGTGGTGTCGGCGTTGCTCGATTGTGAGAAGCCGGTGCTCTGCGCCCTCAACGGAGTCGCCGCCGGAGTGGGCGCCAGCATGGTGCTGGCGTGCGACCTCATCGTGGCGGCCGAAAGCGCGCGGCTCATCGAGCTTTTCGCGCGCCGCGGCCTGGCTCCCGACGGCGGTGCCGCCTACCTGCTGGCCCGCAAGGTGCCCTTCAACATCGCCAAGCAACTACTGTTGTTCGGCGAGGAAATATCCGCCGCCGAGGCATACCGAGTCGGGCTGGTCAACAAGGTGGTCGCCGACGATGACCTCGCATCTGAGGCGACCGATTGGGCGCAACGGCTGGCACGTGGGCCGACGCGCGCGCTGGCAGCGGCCAAGGCGATGCTGAATCAAGCCCTCGACGTCGACCGCGAAGCCGCGTTTCGTGCCGAGGCGTTGCTCGTGGAGCAGGTCGCCGGCACCGAGGACGTCACCGAGGGCATGGCCGCCTTCGCCGAACGACGCGAACCCGATTTCCGCGGCCGCTGAGCGGCTTCGTTTGATCTTCGTTTCTAGAGGCCCATTTTCAGGCCGGCCCCGGCGTCGACGAAAAGCTGCTGGCCGGTCACATACCGGGATTCGTCGGAAGCCAGATACACCACCAGGTGAGAGACGTCTTCGGGCTCTATCCACGGGACGGGCATCGCCTGCAAGACCGGGAAGACGAGCTCGGCATCTTCACGGCTCGGTTCGGACAGGTCGGGGCGGAAGGTCCGATACATCGGCAGGTTGTGCAGCATCCCGGTGTTGACGTTGGTCGGGTGCACGGTATTGATCCGGATCTGTTCGGGCGCAAACGTCAGAGCCAACCCCTTGGTGTATTCGCGCAGCATTTTCTTGGCGAGCCCGTAGCCGGCGCCGCCCGGACCCTGCGGACCGCCCCCGGTGGCGAGATCCTTCTGGTCGACCAATCCGGCGATGGAGCCGGTGACGATGATCGATGCGCCCGCTTGCAGGTGCTGCATGCTGACGTGGATGGCGTTGATCACGCCGACGAAGTCGACGTCGAAGGCGTCGAGGAAACCCCGCGATGGAACATTATTGCCCAACGGACAGATGCCGGCGTTCGCGACGACGACATGCAGCCCGCCCAACTCGGCCACCGCCTCATCGATGGCCTTCTTCAGCGAGACACGATCGCGCACGTCGACGACCGCGGACACCGCCCGACGTCCGGACTTTTCGACGAGCTTGACCGTCTCGTCCAGGTCGGCCGCGGTGGCCAGCGGATACTCGTTGGTCTCGATGTCGGCGCAGATGTCGAGCGCGATGATGTCGGCGCCCTCGTCGGCCAGGTGCACGGCGTGGCTGCGTCCCTGCCCGCGCGCCGCACCGGTGATGAGGGCCACCTTGCCGCTCAGACGTTGCATCTGCTCCTCCATCATTTTCCGGCGAGTGGGACGTCGTCCGCCTGCAAGACGCCACACGGAAGTTCATGGCCGCCTGGGGCCCGGACACAGTGATTGGATAATAGAACACTCAGTGTTAATCTGTCACTGCGGTATATAGGCGCTCTTTGACTGACGTCCCCGGCGTGAGGTGGTCTGATCGGTGTGAGGTCAAGCGAGTGACGCTGCACCGAAACGCCGCAGCACTGGACAGTCGCGTGGCCATCGTGACCGGCGGTGCGGCCGGAATCGGGCGCGCGGTTGCCGCCGGGTTCGCTGAATTCGGTGCACGGGTCTGCATCTGGGACAGGGACGAAGAGGCCTCGGTGTCGGCGGCCGGCGAAATCAACGGACTCGCCTGTGTCACCGACGTACGCGACGCCAACCAGGTCGACGCGGCGCTCGCCACCACAGTCGAAAAGCTCGGACCGCCAACCATCTTGGTCAACAACGCCGGAGGCGTCTTCTGGTCAGGCCTGCTCGATACCTCCCCGAATGGTTGGGACGCGCTGATCCGGATCAATCTGACCCAGGTTCTGCTGTGCACCCAACGCGTGGCGCGCAGCATGGCTGAGGCGGGGCGCGGCGGCAGCATCATCAACGTCAGCACGATCGAAGCGGTCCGGGCCGCGCCCGGGTTCGCCGCGTATGCCGCGGCCAAGGCCGGGGTTGTGAACTTCACGAAAACCGCTGCGCTGGAACTCGCGCCGCACGGCATCCGGGTCAACGGGCTGGCTCCCGACTTCACGCTCACGGAAAGCCTGGCGCGGATGGCTCCCGCCGGCGTGGAAAACGCCAAGCTCATGGTGCCGATGGGCCGGGCCGGCCACGTTGACGAAATGGCCGGAGCCGCCGTATTTCTGGCGAGCGACCTCAGCGCCTACGTCACCGGGCAGACACTGCACGTCGACGGGGGGACGTCAGCGGCGGGAGGCTGGTACCACCATCCGCAAACCGGGCACTACATTCTCGGCCAGCCGACGCCCGTCACGTAGTTGCTGGTCAGAGGTCGCGAGAGACCCGGAGGTGAAGCCGTGCCAGAGAAGATCCCGGCGGCCGACGCGTCGTCGTTGCGGGAGGTGCTGGCACGCGAAGAGATTCGCCAACTGCCCTACCGCTACGCCGCCGCGGTCGAGGCCCGCGATATCGACGCAATGGCCGGCCTGTTCGTCCCGCACGCGCGATTCGGCGAGTACGGGAACGGTCGCGACGGCCTGCACCGGCTGATGTCCGAAAGCCTGGATGCCAGCGTGTTCGCGGTGATCCTGGTCGCCAACCACCTGATCGAACTGGACGGCGACGACCGGGCTCGGGGCCAGGTCTGGGCGCAATGTTTCGCGCAAACCGAGGCCGATGGATTTGTCGAACAGCTCCTCAAGTATGAGGACCGCTATGAGAAACACCTGGGGCGGTGGTGTTTTCTACACCGACGGCACCGGCTGTTCTACGGGCTGCGCCACCCGACCTCGCCGCTGACCCAGGCACCCGCCGACTGGCCACGCGGCCAGACCGGTGTCGGCGACCTGCCACTGGCCGACCCGGCGTTCGTCGCCTGGTGGAACGACCCGACGCGACCCTCCCAGGCCCGATGAGCGGGATCCGCTGTGTGGCAGACGGGCTAGCCTTCCCGGAGAGTCCCCTGGCCTTTCCTGACGGCTCGGTCGTGGTGTCGGAGATGGCGGCCGGCCGGATCACCCGGGTGCGTCCCGGCGGCGGGATCGAAACGGTCGCTCGCACCGGCGGCGGACCCAACGGGGTCGCGACGCTGCCCGACGGCCAATTGGTGGTGTGCCAGAACGGCGGCTCACGCTTCGGGATCGGCCCGTGGCCGTACGACTTTGACGGGTGCGTGCAGATCTTCCGGCCGGTCGGTCCGCCGGACGAACCGGTGACGCCGTCTCTTCAGCTGGTGGGGCCCGGCGGGGGCGTCAGCACGCTTGCCAGCGAGTTCCGCACGCGTTCCGGCGCGACGCTGCCGCTGGTGCGGCCCAGCGACATCTGTGTCGACGGCAGCGGTGGTTTCTATGTCACCGACGGCGGAACCACGCGGGGGCGCAACCGCGCAATGACCGGGTTGCTCTACGGCACAGTGGACGGTGACCTGCGGGAAATCGCCTACCCGCTGGAAATGCCCAACGGAGTGGCGCTGTCCCCCGACGGCGCGCTCTTGTATGTCGCGGAGACGCGCACCCGTCGCGTTTGGGAGTTCGAACTCCGCGGCGCCGGCGTGATCGGCCGCGCCCGAGGCCTGACAACCGTTCCCAGCGGTGGACCCATGAACGTGGGCGGCGCCGACGGCATGTACGTGGATGCGGCCGGTCGGATCCTGGTCGCGACCCTCGGAACCGGTGGCGTCACGGTCTTCTCCCCCGGCGGCCAACTGCTGGGCGCCATCCCCACCGACGACCCTATGACAACCAACGTCACCCTGAGCGCCGACGGGCGAACCTTGTTCATGACACTCGCCTCCACCGGCCGTCTGGTCGCGGTCGACGACTGGCTCGAAGCAGCGACCACCGGGCGCGACATCGCTTCCTCGTGAACACATCCCACCGGCTTCGTCGGCGGCGCTATCCCATGGCATGGGCCGGTAGGGCGCTCTTGGTATCGGGTGCGGTACTACCCACGGCACTCGGATCGGCGGTCATCGCGATCATGACGTTCTGGGCGCTGCCCACCGGTGCCGACCTCAACCAACAACATGTGCTCCAGCTCAACCTCGCTGCCATCGCCGTCTACTCGGCCGTCGCTCTCCCGGTCGCCGCCGTGTGCGGCTACTACTGGTTGACAATCCCGTCCGATGCCGACCGACGGGCACAGCGGCGTGCACTGTTGACGGCTCCATCCCGGGTGGCGACGCTGCACGGCACGGTCTGGATCGCCGCGACACTGCTGCTGGTGGCCATCAATGTCCCCACGCCGTGGCTGGCAACGACCCTGGGTCTCAATTGCCTTCTGGGCGCAACGGTGACAACGGCGATCTCGTACTGGTTGTGCACGCGGGCCTTACGTCCCTCAGTCGCCCAGGTACTCACCACCAACCCACCCAGGCGACCACGCGGGCCCGGGTTGCGGCTCCGGGGCGTGAGCGCATGGACGCTGGGGACCGGCGTTCCGTTGCTGATGCTGATGCTGGTTGCTGCCAGCGCACTGGTGGTCGATTATCCGGGCCACCGACTGGCCACGGTGGTCCTCGCGGTAGGAGCCTGCGCCATCGTCAGCGGGCTGGCCGTCGCCGCGTTCACCGCGGCGACCATCGCCGACCCCGTCGACGAGATCAGACGAGGGATGCAGCGGATCGAGCAAGGCGACTTCGCTGTTTCTGTACCGGTTTTCGACGCCTCCGAACTCGGGATGCTGCAGGCCGGCTTCAACACCATGGCAGGCGGGCTGCGCGAACGGGAACAACTGCGCGACCTGTTCGGTCGACATGTGGGACGCGCCGTCGCCCACCGCGCCGAGCGAGTCGCCCGAGACGGTCTGCAAACCCAACTGGGCGGTGTGAACTGCGAAGTGGCGGTGCTGTTCGTCGACTTGGTCGGCTCGACTCGGCTGGCCACCGTGCTCGCGCCAGATGAACTGGTGTCGCTGCTCAACGAATTTTTCGCGGTGGTCGTCGCCGCCGTCGAGCAACACCATGGTCTGATCAACAAATTCGAGGGCGACGCGGTGCTGGCGATCTTCGGCGCACCATTTCCCGACGCGGACAGCGCCTCGCATGCACTCGCGACGGCACGTCAACTCAATATCCGGCTGAACCCGTCGGGCCAAGACATCAAGGTCGGCATCGGGGTGTCGGCCGGGATGGCGGTGGCAGGCAACATCGGCGATCCCACCCGCTACGAGTACACGGTGATCGGCGACCCGGTCAACGAAGCGGCGCGGCTCACCGAGATTGCGAAGCTGCTCGGCGGCGTTGCAGCATCAGGGGCTGCGCTGGACCGGGCCGCCGAATCGGAGGCCGGGCGCTGGCGCACCGTCGACTCCAAAGTCCTACGTGGTCGGGACAATCCGACCGATATCGCGGTCCCGGTGATGTGACGGCGATCGCGGCCGAAGACGATGTCAGGCCTTCCGGGCTTTTTGCTCCTCCATCTTGGTCATGAAGTCGTCCAGCCCGATTCCGCCGTGGTCGGCCATCACTTGGTCGTAGTCG
>CAYNLB010000143.1:8500-10963 GCA_964397935.1 uncultured Mycobacterium sp. | reverse complement strand
GCGATCACCGACCGAGGCGGTCGATCACGGCCGACAGCTCATCGGCAAAGCCCATCTCGCGGGCAATGCGACCCAGCTGCTCGTCGGCGTACAGGTCGGTCTCGTCGACGATGACCCCCAACACCGCCTCGGGCAGCCCGATATCGGCCAGCAGCCCAAGATCGCCCTCCTCGAAAGGATCCGCGTCCTCGAGGTCCTCGGGATCGATGTCGGCATCCAGCTGTTCCAACACTTCGGCCGCGATGTCGTAGTCCAGCGCGGCGGTGGCATCCGACAGCAGCAGCCGGGTGCCCCACGGTGCCGGTCGCACGATGACGAAGAATTCGTCGTCGACGTCGAGGAGTCCGAAGACCGCTCCCGCGCTGCGCAACTCCCGCAGCTCCGTCTCGGCGGCCTTGAGGCTCGTCAGCGATTTCGGGGACATCGGAGCACAGCGCCACTTGCCGTCCTCGCGCACCACCGCAACGCCGAAACCGTCCGGCGTTTCTGCGGACAGGCCCTGGGCTGAGGCCCGCTCTGCTCCCATGGCCGCTTACGGTAGTCGCTGACCAGGCTTCTTGACCAGATAACGCAGCGCTGCGCCGGTATCCGAACGCACACCCGCCCAACGGACTGTGCCAACCTTGGAGGTATGGCTAGCCCTGATTTCAAGACACCGGTGTGCGTCCTCGGGCTGGGGTTGATCGGCGGCTCGATAATGCGGGCCGCCAAGGCGGCCGGCCGTGAGGTGTTCGGCTACAACCGGTCGGTCGAAGGCGCGCAGGCGGCCGTCGCCGACGGCTTCGACGCCACCACCGATCTGTCCCAGGCGCTCACCCGCGCCGCCGACACCGGCGCTTTGATCGTGCTGGCCGTGCCGATGCCGGCCCTGGCAAGCATGCTCGCCCGCATCGCCGAATTGGCCCCGGACTGTCCGCTGACCGACGTCACCAGCGTCAAGACGGCGGTGCTCGACGAGGTCATCGCAGCCGGGCTGCAGGGACGCTTCGTCGGCGGTCACCCGATGGCGGGCACCGCGGACTCGGGTTGGGCCGCCGGCTACGCCGGATTGTTCATCAGGGCCCCGTGGGTGGTCAGCGTGGACGACCACGTGGACCCCGGTGTGTGGTCAACGGTGATGACGCTGGCGCTGGACTGCGGGGCGCTGGTGGTACCGGCCAAGTCCGACGAACACGACGCGGCGGCGGCAGCCATCTCACACCTGCCGCACCTGCTCGCCGAGGCGCTGGCCGTCACCGCCGCGGAAGTCCCGCTGGCCTTCGCGCTGGCTGCCGGGTCGTTCCGGGACGCCACCCGGGTGGCGGGCACCGCCCCGGACCTGGTGCGGGCGATGTGCGAAGGCAACTCGGGCCAGTTGCTGCCGGCGGTCGACCGCGTCATCGATCTGCTGAGCCGGGCCCGCGAATCGTTGGCCAGCCACGATTCGGTGGCCGAGCTCATCGAGGCCGGCCACGCCGCCCGAACTCGCTACGAGGGCTTCCCGCGCTCCGACATCGTCACCGTGGTCATCGGCGCCGAGAACTGGCGTGAAGAACTTGCCGCCGCGGGCCGGGCGGGCGAGGTGATCAGATCCGCGCTGCCAAGCCGGGGTAATCCACGATGAACCCGTCCTCGTCGACGCTCACGCTGGTGTCGGCCACCGGGGAGTGCAACTTGATCCCCTCGAGACCGCCCGTGCTGGCGTAGCTCACGATGGCAGAAGTGACGGACATGTCCGGCACGTTCACGTAGACGACCGGCAACGCGACCGAGTCCGCCCGTTCGTGTAGGCCGCGACGCCGGATCGGCAGCGCGTTGAAGAACGGGCTGAACACCACGTCGACATCCAGGGCGCCGTCGTATGCCTCGCGCCGATCGCCCTGATGGTCGGTGACCAGCCACATGTTCTCTTCGTCTCGGGCGATGGACAACACACGCTCGCGCTCGGCCAGCGTGACGGTCATCCCGAGCCGCCTGGTGGCACCGCCTTCGTCGGTCTGCACGTCGTAGTAGGCACCGAACGCCGGGTTGGTCGCGGTGGCAGCGGCCACAATGCGGCCATGGGCTCTGATTCTTTTGCCGGACACCTGGATTCGCACCGATTCCATCCGGGAGACGTCCGGTGCACGCCAGGTCAACATCGCCTGCCACACGCGCCGAGTGTCATCAGAGGGCTCTACGTTCACCCATCTACCGTAAAGCGTGCGCGCGAACCGCGACTGACGAGTCCGGTAGTACGCCCTTACGCAGCCGATCCGTGCCCGGTGCCGACACCCACACCGCCAACGCCAGCAAACCGTCGAGCACCAGCGCCAACGCGGCCACCATCAGCGAGCCGACCAGGGCGAGATGTTCGCGACCACCTGCAGCGTCGCGGTGCGCAACCCGCCCAGGATCAACGGCAGCGCATTCGGTGCCTCCACCCGCAGCAACACCCGGGCCTCCGGCACGCCCATCGCGCGGGCGGCATCGACGACCGGCGGC
>CAYNLB010000143.1:0-8400 GCA_964397935.1 uncultured Mycobacterium sp. | reverse complement strand
CTCGTCCATCAACAAGCAGGGATATAGGTCTCCCCGCTGCCGATCCGCCATCCGCCGGCCGACGTCGAAGCCGTTGGCCTGCAACGCTTGTGCATATGATTCGGCGATGATCTGCGATTCCGGGAAGTCGCCGGACCCGACGAAATTGCTGCAAGCCGCAACAACGCACATCGTCGTTGGCCGGGGGCCGCCTCGATGATCGCGCTGCGCGCGCGGCATCCCCATCCCGCCGACACTGACGCTTGTGCGGGGTTTGGTTTCATTCTGCGCCCGATGGGACAAAGATGAAGCCATGAGCAGCCATACCCCTGCCTCCCCCGGCCAACCGCCCCCCAAGCCCCCCCAACCGCCCAAGAAGGACGCGACCCCCAAGGAACCGGCCATCGGGTTCACCCGCGCCGGCGCACTGTGGTCGGCCCTGATCGCCGGCTTCTTGATCCTGATTCTGTTGCTGATCTTCATCACCCAGAACACAGCGTCGACGGCCTTTACGTTCTTGGGCTGGCACTGGCACCTGCCCCTCGGCGTGGCCATCCTGCTGGCCGCAGTGGTCGGTGGGCTGATCACGGTGGCTGTCGGCACCGCGCGGATCTTGCAGCTGCGCCGGGTGGCGAAGAAGTCCCACGCGGCGGCCTCGCGTTAACCCTGCGTCATCGCGGTGCCTCCTGGGCGTCGACTGTGCGTCCCGGGCGGAAAAATCGCCGAATCACCGCCATCAGCGCACACCCAATGCCGTAGTTGCACACCCGACCGAAACGGCTAGCCGGGCAGCTTGGCCAGCTCCGCCAGTCCGCGGGAAATCAGCGGTGCCACGACCTCGGGGGTGTGGTCGGAGTTGTCACCCATCCCGCGAGCCTGATCCGACATCCGCCGCCGGAAGTCGATGCCGGCGGCGATGATGGCCAGCTTGAAGTAGGCCAGCGCCATATAGAACTCCCAATGCGCCAGCGGGAGCCCGGTGACCAGCGAGTAGCGGTCGGCGAGCTCATCGGCCGTCGGCAACAACGGCGACGTCCACGCGGCCTGCGCGTTGACGATCAAGTCCAGCGCGGGGTCGCGATAGACGCACATCAGGGCCGCGTCGGAGAGCGGATCCCCCAGCGTTGAGAGCTCCCAGTCGACGACGGCGCGGACCGTTGTCGGGTCATCGGCGTCCAGGATGGTGTTGTCGATCCGGTAGTCGCCGTGCACGATCGACGTGCGGCCTTGCTGTGGGATTGCTTCGCCCAGACCGGAATGCAGACGCTCGACATCTGCGTCGCGACGATCGTCGGGCAGGCGCACCAACGCCCATTGTGAGCCCCATCGCCGCACCTGGCGCTCCAGGTAACCGCTGGGCTTGCCGAAGTCGGCCAGACCCACCGCGTTGGGATCGACACTGTGCAAATCGACGAGTACCCGGATCAACGAGTCGACGCAGCCTTCGATGACGGTGTGACTGAACGCTTCGAGCTGGGCGCGGCGACGCACCACCTGGCCGGCAACGAATTCGACGATCTGAAAGGGAGCGCCCAGCACCGAGTCGTCCTCGCACAGCGCGATCGCGCGCGCCACCGGAACCGGCGTGTCCCACAGTGCGGCAACCACCCGGTACTCGCGGGCCATGTCGTGCGCCGATGGGGTCAGTCCGTGCAGCGGCGGCCGGCGCACCAGCCAGCTCGTCGTCTCGTCGTATACCCGGAACGTCAGGTTGGAGCGGCCACCGGAAATGAACTCCGCGCGTAACTCGCCGTCACGTCCGATGCCGAGCGAACGCAAATACCGGTCCAGTGAGGCCAGGTCCAGCCCTTCGAGTTGGTCAGCTGAAGTCACCGAACTTTCCTACCATCGCTGATTTCGGGGCAACAGGTCCCACACGTGTTCGACCGCGTTGACCCCCGCCACCGTCGGCTGACCGGATCGCGAGAACAACAACCGGGTCACCGACGCGTAATCGACCGGAAACGACAGCAGCCGGGCCGTACCCAGAACCTCGTGGAGCAGCACGTTGATCACCCCGCCGTGGCTGAACACCGCGACCGTGTCGTCGGGATCGGCGGTGGCGACGAGGTCGTCGACTCCCGCACGCACACGCGCGCGAAACGCCTCCTCGTCCACCGCGCTGGGCAGGTGCCCCTGGGCCAGCCGCGCCCACTCGTCGGGCCTTTCCGATCTGATCTGTTCAACGGGGATGTACAGCGGAAGATCACGGTCGTATTCGGCGAATCGATCATCGATCTCGACGGTCAGCTCGCGCGCCAGCGCGACCGGCTCCGCGGTCTGGATGGCGCGGCGCTGGGGACTGCTCACCACCCGGCAGATGGGAAACCTGGCCAGCGCCTCGGGCAGTCGCTCGACCTGGGCGAATCCTTCCTCCGACAGGTCCGGGTCGGAACCCTCGCCGTGGTCGCTGCGCAGCGGCAGCGCGTGCCGGACCAGAAGCACTTGCATATTCAGTCCTGTCGTCGTGTGATTTTGGGGGCGGTTCGATGCTGAGGTCGGTCCGCAGTCTCTCATCGCGCCCGGGAGGAGCACAGATGACCCGGCCGAGCAGGGATTGGGACGCCGCCTACCGACAGGAACAACCACCCCCGTGGAGCATCGGCCGGCCGCAGCCCGAGCTGGCCGTCCTCATCGATCAAGGCCAGGTCCGCAGCGATGTCCTGGATGCCGGCTGTGGCCATGCCGCCCTGTCACTGGCCCTCGCCGCGCGCGGCTACACAGTCGTCGGCCTGGACGCCAGCCCCGCCGCGATTGCTGCCGCGGCCGCAGCGGCCGCCGAACAAGGTTTGACCACAGCGACTTTCGCGCAGGCCGACGTCACCGACTTCCGGGGCTACGACGGCCGCTTTTCCACCATCCTGGACAGCGGGCTATTCCACGCGCTGCCGCCCGGGCGGCGCCAGGACTATCTGCAGTCGATCTTTCGCGCCGCCGCTCCGGGGGCAGCGCTGTACATCCTGGCGTTCGCCGCCGGGGCACTGGGCCACCCGAACGACGAGGAGCGCGGCCCGCGCGGCTTTACCGAAACCGAGTTGCGCGACGCCGTCTCGCTGCTCTGGCGCGTCGATGACCTCCGCCCCGCCAAGATCTACGGCAACGAAAGTGCACTTGCGTCTTCTCCCGGACCGCTACCGAACGTCGAGCATGACAACAACGGACACTTCATGGCCCCGGGGTTTCTGCTGAGCGCGCACAAGCCCGACTGAACTCGACTAAACGCGCACCAGCCGTAGGGAGAATGTTATTCTCCATGCGGAGATCGGGGTGTGCAGACAATGGCCGAAATATGACGACTGCCGGCGAAACCAAACTGGACGCGGCCCTTCTTGGCCGTTGGCTGGACGAGCACGGCGCACCGGGCAGCGGCGAGGAACCGCGGCTCGAACAGCTCAAGGGCGGTTCCCAGAACACGCTGTACCTGATCGAGCGCCGCGGCCCGCGCATGGTCCTGCGGATGCCCGGTGCACGCGCCGACGCCGCGCGCGTGGACGGCTTGCTGCGGGAGATCCGGTTGGTACGCGCGCTGTCCGGCACCGACGTTCCGCACGCGGCGCTGATCGCCGCCGACGACACCGGCACCGTGCTCGGCATGCCGTTCTATGTGATGCAGGCGATCGACGGGTGGAGTCCGATGGACGGCGGGTGGCAACCCCCGTTCGACACCGACCTGCAGGCCCGGCGCGAGCTGGCATTCCAACTGGTGGAGGGTGCCGCCAGGCTGGGCCGAGTGGACTGGCGGGCCCAGGGCCTCGACGGCTTCGGCCGCCCGGACGGATTCCATGAGCGGCAGGTCGACCGCTGGCTCGCGTTTCTCGACGCCTACCAGGTGCGCGAACTGCCCGGCCTACAGGAGGCCGCGGACTGGCTGCGCCGCAACCGGCCCACTCACTACAAGCCGGGCATCATGCACGGCGACTACCAGTTCGCCAACGTGATGTTCGCGCATGGGCAGCCGGCGCGACTGGCGGCGATCGTGGACTGGGAGATGACGACGGTCGGCGATCCGTTGCTCGATCTCGCGTGGGCACTGTTGGGCTATGACGGCGAAAACCCCAGCGATGAAGGATTTTATCTCGACATGCGCGGCATGCCGGCCCGCAGCGAATTGTTGGAGCACTACGAGACGGTCAGCGGGCTCTCCACCGAGAACATCGACTACTACCTGGTGTTGGCCAACTGGAAACTCGGCATCGTGCTGGAGAAGACGTACGCCGCCGGGGTGCGCACCGGCAAAGTGGACCCCAAGATCAAAGACGCATTCGGGGCGATGATCCCGCGGCTGATCGCGACCGCGGCCGAACTCGCCCGGACTTTGCCGGTAAACAAGCAAACCGGGGGACGCTGAAATGGCCTATGCGGATCGGCTTTTCGATCTCACCGACCGGGTGGTGCTGATCACCGGCGGCAGCCGCGGATTGGGCCGAGAGATGGCCTTTGCCGTCGCGCGCTGCGGCGCCGACGTGGTGGTCGCCAGCCGCAACATGGACAACTGCGTGGCCACCGCCAAGGAGATCGAGGCCGAAACCGGTCGCTCCGCCATGCCATATCAGGTCCACGTGGGACGCTGGGATCAACTCGACGGATTGGTCGAGGCGACCTACCACCGGTTCGGCAAGGTCGACACGCTGGTCAACAACGCCGGCATGTCACCGCTGTACGACAGGTTGACCGACGTCACCGAGAAGCTGTTCGACGCCGTCGTCAATCTCAATCTCAAAGGTCCATTTCGGTTGTCGGCGTTGGTGGGTGAGCGCATGGTGGCGGCGGGCCGGGGTTCGATCATCAATGTGAGCACGGCGGGATCGCTGCGTCCGACCCCAGACATCATTCCGTACGCCGCGTCCAAGGCCGGGCTCAACGCCATGACCGAAGCGTTGGCGAAGGCGTTCGGGCCGACCGTGCGGGTCAACACGCTGATGGCCGGGCCGTTCTTGACCGACGTGAGCAAGGCCTGGAACCTCGAGGCGGCCAGGCAGAACCCGTTCGCCCATCTTTCGCTGCAACGCGCAGGGGATCCATCCGAAATCGTCGGCGCCGCGCTCTTTCTGGCTTCCGACGCCTCGAGCTTCACGACGGGCTCGATCCTGCGCGCCGACGGCGGAATTCCCTAGAGAGTTAGGAGCATCCGAAATGTCTTGGGATTTTTCCACCGAGCCCGAATTTCAAAAGAAGCTCGACTGGGTTCGCGAGTTCGTGCGCGACGAGGTGGAACCGCTGGAGGTGCTGTTTCCGGGCTGCGAGTTCCTGCCGCTGAACGACGAGCGCCGTCGGATTGTCGATCCACTCAAACAACGGGTTCGTGACCAAGGGCTGTGGGCGCCACATCTGGGTCCGGAACTGGGCGGGCAAGGGTTCGGCGCGGTCAAGCTGACGCTGATCAACGAAATTCTGGGCCGTAGCCCTTGGGCGCCGATCGTGTTCGGAACGCAGGCGCCCGACACCGGAAACGCCGAGATCATCGCCCGCTACGGGACCCAGAAGCAAAAGGACCGGTATCTGGCCGGCCTGCTGTCCGGCGAAATCTTCTCGTGCTTTTCGATGACCGAGCCGCAAGGCGGTGCCGATCCACGTGTCTTTCGAACGCGCGCCTTCCGCGACGGCGACGACTGGGTGATCACCGGGCGAAAGTACTTCTCCTCCAACGCATCTGTCGCCTCGTTTTTCATCGTCGTCGCGATCACCGATCCCGACGTGCCGGTCCACCGTGGCGCCTCGACATTCCTGATCCCGGCCGGCGCCGAAGGCCTGGCCATCGAAGCCACCCACCACCTGGTCGGCGCGCTTCCGCACGAGCCCGGACATTCCTTGGTGCATTACGACGGGGTGCGGGTGGGGGCGGACGCACTACTGGGCGAACCCGGCCAGGGCTTCATGATCTTGCAGACCCGGCTGGCCGGCGGGCGGCTGCATCACGCCATGCGGTCGATCGGGATGGCGCAACGGGCCATCGAAATGATGTCCCGCCGGGCGAAAAGCCGATTCACGCAGGGCAGCTCCCTGGCGGACAAGCAGTTGGTGCAGGCGTTCATCGCCGACTCCTATACCGAACTCATGCCGTTCCGGTTGGCGGTTCTACATGCGGCATGGCTGATCGACACCGCCGGCGAGCATGCGGCCCGCGCCGAGATCGGGGCCTGCAAGATCCTGGCATCACAGGTGCTGAAATCGATTGGGATGCGCGCGATCCAGGTCCACGGAGCCCTGGGCACCACTGACCAGCTGCCTCTGATCAACGTGGTGCTCGGCGGGGTCGCGCTCGGGCTGGCCGACGGACCCACCGAAGCGCACAAGGTCAACCTGGCCCGACTGCTACTCAAGGGATACGAGGCCGAAGACCCCGAATGGCCAAGTGAACTAATGGATGTCCGCCGCGTGGCCGCGCAGACCAAGTACGGCGACCTGGTCGACCGGATTCCGGCGCTTCCCGATTCATGAGCAGCAGAGTCACCGCGGCGGTCGAGCGGGCACTCGACGACCGCCAGCGCGAGGCCACCGAGGAGGTGGAACGCATCCTGGCCGCCGCGGTGCGCGTCATGGATCGGGCCGCGCCGGAGCCGCCCCGGGTCAGCGACATCGTCGCCGAGGCCGGTTCCTCGAACAAGGCGTTCTACCGGTATTTCGCCGGTAAGGACGACCTCATCCTTGCGGTAATGGAGCGTGGGGTTGCCATCGTCGTGTCCTATCTCGAGCACCAGATGGCCAAGGAGTCCCGGCCGCGCGACCAGGTGGCACGCTGGATCGAGGGCACGCTGGCGCAGGTGGCCGACCCGCACCTGATCAGCATGAGCCGCGCGGCGGCCGGGCAGATGTCGGCCGGTACGAATTGGCGGGCCGCCGATCAGGAGATGATGCGGCCACTGCGAGATCTGCTCGTTGCACCCGTGACGGGTCTGGGCAGTTCCGATGTCGAGCGGGATGTCGAGGCCGTGTTCTGCTGCACGGCGGCAACCATGCGGCGCTATGTCGGGTCGACGGACCGGCCCGGCCCCAACGACATCGCACATGTGGTGCGGTTCTGTTTGCGTGGACTGGGGGCCAGTTGATGCGCGCGGTTGTCTGTCGTTCCTACGGCACGCCGGAAGACCTGGTTGTCGAGGACGTCGACGATCCCGTCGCGGGCCCCGGCCAGCTGCTGGTAAGGGTCCACGCCGCGGCGGTCAATTTCCCCGACGTGCTGTTCATCGCCGGCAAATACCAGGTCAAAATCCCGCCGCCGTTCATACCCGGCAACGAGATCGCCGGCGAGGTGATCGCCGCCGGTGAGGGCGCGCCTTTCCGGCCCGGACAGCGGGTGTCCGGAACCACTTTCGGCGCGTTCGCCGAACGGGCATTGCTGGACGGCAGTCAGGCAGCGCTGGTGCCCGATGACGCCGACTTCGCGTCGGCCGCGGCCTTCGGCGTGACCTACCGCACCGCCTACCACGCGCTGCGCTCGGTTGCCCAAGTGGCAGCAGGGGATTGGGTGGTAGTGCTGGGTGCCGCCGGCGGCGTTGGCCTGGCCGCAGTCGATCTGGCGGTCGCGATGAAGGCCCGAGTCCTGGCCACCGCATCGAGTGCGGAGAAACTCAGGCTGTGCCGGCAGCGTGGCGCCGAGGCCACCGTGGACTACGATCGCGAGGACCTCAAGACCCGCATCCGCGAACTGACCGGCGACACCGCGCGAGTGGTGCTCGACCCGGTCGGCGGACCGTATGCCGAGCCGGCGCTGCGGGGTCTCGCCCGCGGCGGAACCTTCGTCACCCTGGGCTACGCGGCTGGGACAATCCCCGCGATCCCGCTCAATCTCGTATTGCTCAAGGACATCTGCGTGCGCGGCATGGAGATCCGCACCTTCCTGGCCGACCATCCCGCCGAAGCCATGCGCGACATGGCGGAGCTGACGCAGATGTTCGCCGCCGGCACCATCCGTCCCTACATCGGTGCACGATTTCCATTGGAGGAAACGCCCGCAGCGCTGCGCTATGTGGCCGAGCGCAAGGTGCTGGGCAAAGTGGTGATCGACGTCGCGTGACGCCGGGAGGCCCGCGGACAGCGAACGGGCAATCCGAGGCGGACAACATGGTCCGGCCTATCTGGGGCGGTGCCGGATTACGCGTTAGAGCACGACGTTATCCGCGTTTCCGCTGATGTTTTCCCGGTGCGGCCGGTCCATGCTGGCTAGCATGAACGAGATTGGCCCGCGGGCGGACGCACCGCGGCTGAACTGGAGCGACCTGGGCATGACCGAATTGCCAACGGGAACGGTGACGTTGCTGTTGGCCGACGTCGAGGGCTCGACTCAGCTGTGGGAGACCCGACCGGAGGAGACAGCGGGCGCCCTCGCGCAATTGGACCACACCCTCGCCGAGGTCACCGCGGCCCACGACGGGGTGCGCCCGGTCGAGCAGGGCGAGGGCGACAGCTTCGTGGTGGCGTTCA
>CAYNLB010000142.1:0-11327 GCA_964397935.1 uncultured Mycobacterium sp. | reverse complement strand
GCGGCCGTCGAGCGCCGCGACGGTCCGTTCGGCGACTACAGCCAGGCTCCGCCGGGGCTGCGTCCCGATCCCGCGCACGTCATCGTCCCTGATCGCGATGGTTAGTCAGATGCGCTAGGAACCCGAACGCCGAAGCGCGAAGAATGCTACCGTAACAACTATGTCTCGGCTGCGTACCGGCCTGCGTGCAGGCGCCATGTTTCTCGCTCTCGGCATTTCAGCTGCAGTTTTCCCGCAGACCGCGGTGGCCGATTCCACCGAGGACTTCCCGATCCCACGCCGGATGATCAACACCACGTGCGACGCCGAGCAGATACTGGCGGCCACCCGGGACACCAGCCCGGTCTACTACCAGCGCTACATGATCGACTTCAACAACCACCCGGACGTACAGCAGGCGACGATCGACAAGGCGCACTGGTTTTATTCGATGACGCCGGTGGAGCGCCGGGAGTACTCGGAGAACTTCTACAACGGCGACCCGCTCTGGTTCGCCTGGCGCAACCACATGAAGATCTTCTTCAACAACAAGGGCGTCGTCGCCAAGGCCACCGACGTGTGCAACCAATACCCGGCCGGCGACATGTCGGTCTGGCACTGGGCGTAACCGCCGGCGATCGCCGACTTCACCTTCGCGGCCTTCGCGGCCACAAACCAGTTCTGACCGCCGTCGCCGCTCAGTAATGCGGCGAGGCCGCCGGGAACCGATCAGTGTCGACCCGGTCGTCCTCCCGGGGCAGCAGATAGGTACGCACCAGCGGACGCGGCCCGTAGGGCCGCAGCAGCTGGCTGGCGGGGCGGGTGCGTACCTGCTGCGGCCACCAGAACCAGCGCCCCAGCAGCGCCGCCACCGACGGCATCATGAACGAGCGCACGATCAGGGTGTCGAACAACAGACCCAGAGCGATGGTGGTGCCGACCTGTCCGGTGACCTTCAAGTCGCTGAAGATGAACGATGCCATCGTGAAGGCGAACACCAGACCCGCCGACGTCACCACCGAGCCGGTGCCGGCCATCGAACGGACGATTCCGGTCTTCAGTCCGGCACCGATTTCCTCCTTGAAACGGGAAACCAACAACAGGTTGTAATCGGACCCCACCGCCAACAGCAGGATGACGGACATCGCCAGCACCATCCAGTGCAGGTTGAAGCCGATGATGTCCTGCCACACCAGCACGGAGAGCCCGAACGACGCACCCAACGAAATCAGCACCGTGCCCACGATGACGACCGCGGCGACCAGACTGCGGGTGATGATCAGCATGATGATCAAGATCAGGCTGGCGGCGGCTATTCCCGCGATCATCAGGTCGTATTTGGCGCCCTCGGCCATGTCCTTGTAGACCGCGGCGGTGCCGGCAACCCAGATCTTGGCGCCCTCCAGCGGAGTACCCTTGATCGCTTCCTTGGCCGCGTTCTTGATCGGATCGATGTGTGAGATGCCTTCGGGAGAGGCCGGGTCTCCCTCATGGGAGATTATGAAGCGGGCGGCGTGACCGTCGGGCGACAAGAACATTTTCAGGCCCCGCTTGAAATCCGGGTTGTCGAAGACCTCCGGCGGAATGTAGAACGAGTCGTCGTTGTGGGCCGCATCGAACGCCTTGCCCATGGCGGTCGAGTTCTGGCTCATCACGTCCATCTGGTCGTACAGCGACGACATCGAGCTGTGCATGGTCAGCATCATCGTCTTCATCGTCGTCATGGTCGCGATCATCGGCGGCATCTGGGCCAGCATCTGCGGCATCAGGACGTCCATCTTGTCCAAGTCCGCGGAAAGTTCGGTGAGCTTGTCGGTGAGCTCATCGATACCGTCGAGCGTGTCGAAGATCGACCTCAGCGCCCAGCAGACGGGAATGTCGAAGCAGTGCCTTTCCCAATAGAAGTAGCTGCGAATCGGACGGAAGAAGTCATCGAAATTCTCGATGTTGTCCCGCAATTCCTTGGTGATGGCCGTCATGTCGTGCGTCAGGCCCGTCATGTGGTGAGTGGTGGCGACCAACTGCGCCGTGATGTTGTACATGCGCTGCATGGTGTCGATGGATTGCTGCATCGCGTCCGCCTGCTTGAGCATGTCGTCCATGCGTTTGTGCATGTACTGCTGGTTCTCGACCTGCGTCGTGTTCTGCATGCTGATCTGGAACGGGATCGATGTGTGCTCGATCGGGGTGCCCAACGGTCTGGTGATCGCCTGGACACGCGCGATGCCCGGGGTGTGGAACACACCCTTGGCGATTCGGTCGATCACCAGCATGCCGGCCGGATTGCGCAGATCGTGATCGGTCTCGATCATCAGCAGTTCCGGATTCAACCGGGAGGACGGGAAATGGCGCTCGGCGGCAATGTATCCGACGTTCGCGGGGACGCTCTTGGGCAGGTACAACCGATTGTCGTAGTTGGTTTTGTAGCCGGGCAGGGCGAGCAGCCCGATGAGGGCGATCGCGACGGATACCGCCAGGATCGGCCCGGGCCAGCGCACGATCGCGGTGCCGACCCGCCGCCATCCCCGGGTCCGCATCGCCCGCTTGGGATCGAACAGCTTGAAGTGACTTCCGACCGTGAGCACCGCCGGGCCCAGGGTGAGCGCAGCGATGACGGCGACCAGCATCCCCACGGCGCACGGAATCCCCAGCGACTGGAAATACGGAAGGCGGGTGAAGCTCAGGCAGTACATCGCGCCGGCAATGGTCAGGCCGGAGCCCAGTACGACATGCGCGGTTCCGTGGAACATGGTGTAAAACGCTCTTTCGCGGTCCTCGCCCCGCGAGCGCGCCTCTTGATATCGACCGAAGATGAAGATCGCATAGTCCGTCGACGCGGCAATGGCCAGCAGCACCAGGATGTTCACCGCGAAGGTCGACAATCCCATCACGTTGTTGTGGGCCAGCACGGCGATGGTCGCCCGGGCCGCCATCAATTCGATGACCACCATGAACATGGTGGCGAGAACCGTGACGATCGAGCGGTATACCCAGAGCAGCATCAGGATGATCACCACGAAGGTGATCATCGTGACCTTTTGGACGCTTTTGTCGCCGGCGTGGGTCTGATCGGCGATCAGTGCCCCCTGGCCCGTGACATAGGCCTTGACCCCCGGCGGCGGTGGCATGCCGTCCACGATCTTGCGGACCGCCTCGACGGATTCGCTGGCCAGGCTCTCGCCCATGTTTCCGGCCAGATACACCTGCACGTAGGCGGCCTTGCCGTCGGTGCTCTGCGAGCCCGCCGCCGTCAGCGGATCTCCCCAGAAGTCCTGGACGTGCTGGACGTGCGTCTTGTCCGCCTCGAGCTTGCGCACGATCTGGTCGTAGAAATGGTGGGCGGCATCGCCGAGCGGATGGTCACCCTCGAGCAGGATCATGACCGAGGTGTCAGTACTGAATTCGTTGAACACCTTGCCGACGCGCTTCATCGCGTGCATCGACGGCGCCTGTTGGGGGCTCATCGACACCTGATGTTGCTTGGCCACCACGTCCAGTGGCGGGACGAAGACGCTGAGGGCAACGACAAGTCCCACCCAGAACACGACGATCGGCACCGCGAGCTTGTGCACCGACCGCGCGAAAAGCGGCATGTGCGGTAGCCCTGCGGGTTGGTTGTCGGTCATGCGGACTTCACTATGCAGAAGGTTTGAGCGTCCACTCCGGTCACCGACCTTTCGGCCTTGACGACGTCGTTCACGATGATGCGGCAGCCGATCTGGTTGCTGTCGCCCTGCGCCACCACGTTGACGCTCACCGAGGGAAGCGTCGTGGTGACCGAGAGCGTCCAGGGCAACGTCACGTTGCTTGCCCGCTGCGGCGTGGCGTTGATGTCCAGGTAGTTGATGTTCGCCACCGTCCCGGGCGGGCCAAAAACCTCGTAAACCACGTGCTTGGGATTGAACGGCTTGATCTCCTCGGGAACACCGCTGGAGATCCCACTGTTGTCGTGCGAGCCGAAGACGCCGCGCAGCCGGTGGACGGCAAACGCCGCTACCGTGACTACAACCGCGATGACCAGAGCGATCCACACTTTCCTCGCCAAGGCGGCAACCGGACTCTTCCCCGTCCGTTCGCCTTTCGCCGACCCTGCGCCACTGCGCCCGTTCGACCGTGTCTCGCGCGACGCTTCCGACGCCTCGGCGGATGGGGGCGTGGTCTGGTCGGTTGCCGAACGTTCAGAAAGCTCGGCATCGTTGTCGCCGGTTGCAGTTCGCCAAGCCACAGCGCCCCGGTCTCCTTTCTTGTTCATGACGATCCCGACACCAGCCCGACGCAGGTTGCCGTGAGCACCCGGGTGAGGGCGGACGCGAACTCGATGTTCCACTCGGGTGGCAACACTTCCGGCTCGTCGGCATAGGCGTCGGTCAGCCGCTCGGGAGGGTTGGCAATGTGCCAGAAAGCGGCCGCCAGGGAATAGGCGGCGATCACTATGTCACGGGCGCCGGACCTGCCGAGCTCCGGCAACGCGCGCTCGATCGCGTCGGCAATTGCGATCGCGGCCGCGGAGATGGTCCGCCTGATACCGACAACCTTCTCGATGTCCACCTCGTGCTCGAGATGCAGGTGCAGGTTGGCGAGCAGATCACAAAACAGCGGGTCGGCCACCAGCCCGTTGGCCAATGTCTCGGCCACCCTCTTCGGCGACATGGGACCCGGGGCATCGAGTTGCTCGCACACCGTCTCCGACCACCGCACCCACCCCTCGGCGGCGAGGTTCAACAGAACCTCTTTGTGCGAGGTGAAGTATCGGCGAACTGCCGAGTAGTGAATGCCGGCGCGGTTGGCGACGGCGGTCAAGGTAACCGAGGCAACGCCGGCTTCTAGTGCCAGTGAGCGTGCGGCTTCCACGAGTGCCGCCGCACGTTGGCGCTTGTTTTCCTCGGTGCGGGCGCGTTGAAAAGCTAATTGCGCCACCGGCAGAGGATAACGCACAGCGCGTGATTTGTATAACGCACAGCGCGTGATTTGCGGTGCCGCAAGTCCGCGGGGAAAGTTGAAATCATGATTGGCATCTGCCGTAATGCTTGGGCGGCGCGTCCAGCCGGCCCTTTCCGGTAGCAGCCGTGGGCACAGTCGCGCTCATCGGATTTCTCGGCGGCCTGATCACCGGCATTTCGCCGTGCATTCTGCCGGTGCTTCCGGTGGTCTTCTTTTCCGGCCTGGATAGCACTCGGGACGGCTCCCGCGCCGCCCGACCGTATCTGGTGATCGCGGGCCTGGTCTGCAGCTTCAGCGTGGTGACCCTGACCGGCTCGGCCCTGTTGTCGGCGCTGCACCTGCCGCAGGACGCGATCCGCTGGGCCGCTCTGGTGGCGCTCACCCTGATTGGTCTCGGGTTGATTTTTCCGCCGCTGCAACACCTGATCGAACGGCCGTTCGCCCGTATCCCGCAAGGTTTTGCTGGAAGTCAAACCAGCTCTGCCAGAAGCGGTTTCGGCCTGGGCCTGACCCTGGGCGCGCTGTATGTGCCGTGCGCGGGACCGGTGCTGGCCGCCATCGTGGTCGCCGGCGGCACCGCGTCCGTCGGCTTGCCGACGCTCGTGTTGACCGCGACGTTCGCGGTCGGTACGGCGTTGCCGCTGCTGGTTTTCGCGCTGGCCGGACGGGGCGTCGCCGAGCGCGTCGGAGCCTTCCGCCGACGGCAGCGGGTAATCCGGATCGCCGGCGGAATCACGATGATCGTGCTGGCCGTGGCGCTGGTGTTCAACCTGCCGGCGATGCTGCAACGCGCTGTCCCCGACTACCCGGCGGCCATGCAGAAAGGGCTGGGCACCAACGAAATTCGGCACCAGCTGAATTTGGGCAGCGGCGACGGTGACATCTCGAGGGGGCGACTGGCCGACTGCGCCGACGGCGCCGACCGGCTCCAACTGTGTGGACCGGCGCCGGCCGTCAGCGGAATCACCCAGTGGCTCAACACCCCCGGCGGCGAAGCGATCGACTTAGCGTCTTTGCGGGGCAAGGTCGTCTTGATCGACTTCTGGGCGTATTCCTGTATCAACTGCCAGCGCGCCATCCCGCACGTAGTCGATTGGTATGACCGCTATAAAGGCGGGTTGGTCGTCATCGGGGTGCACACCCCCGAGTACGCCTTTGAGCGGGTCGCCGGCAACGTTGCGAGTGGCGCCGCCGCGCTGCACATCACCTATCCCATTGCGCTGGACAACGACTACACGACGTGGAACAACTACCAGAACCTGTACTGGCCGGCCGAGTATCTGATCGATGCGAACGGAACCGTGCGGCACACCAAATTCGGCGAAGGCGACTACGACGGTACCGAAAAACTGATCCGCGAACTGCTGCTGAGCGCTGATCCGAACATTGCGCTGCCCGCGCCCGCCCATTCGGTCGACACCACCCCGCGTACCCGGCTGACACCCGAGACCTACCTGGGGGTCGACAAGACGGTGAACTATGGCGGTGATGGCGAATACCGCTCGGGCACTGCGACATTCAGCTATCCGGCGAGGTTGGCCGACAATAGATTTGCCCTGCGCGGCCGATGGAAGCTGGATGACCAGGGCGCCACCGCCGACAGCGACGACGCCGCCATCCGGCTGAACTACACCGCCAAGGATGTCTACGCTGTCGTCGGCGGCACCGGCACCCTCGCCGTGACCCGGGACCAGCAGACGGCCACGACAGCGATCGGCGGGCCACCCACGCTGCATCAGCTCGTCACCGATCACGTCGCACACCGCGCCCAGCTCGACCTGCAGGTCAGCCGGGGCCTGCAGGTCTTCTCGTTCACGTTCGGCTAGCCGGCTGCCGGTTCGGCGGTTCGGTTTGGGCGCGTCCGAGCGGGTTTGGCGCCGGAGTGCGGTGGGCATCGGCGGGTGGGATTCGGGGCGTGCGGCCACCGCCCTGATCGCCTGGACCAGTGGTGTCCTAGGCGGGCCCACCGCGCCGCAGGCCGCCCACGATCGCGACGATGACGCCGAAGCCCACCACAACGATGCCCGCGAGCAGGGTGGAGTTGAGCCATTGATGCAGGCTCGCTTCGGCGTGATCGACCATCACCTCGGCGATCCGGCGGATATCGCCGGTAGTGCGGTTCAGCGCATGGTTGAGGTAGCCGTCGCCGATTTCGATCGCCGCCCATCCTCCCCCGCCGACGAGCAGCGCCGAGACGCCGAGGCTGGTCAGCGCCTTGCCGCGGCGGCGCGCCGCGAACAGGGTCAGCGCGGCGCAGACACCGCTGAGCGCGATCGCACCGACAGTCACCCAGGGACCCCACCGGGCAAGGGGGTGCAGCTGTCCCTGCCGCAACGGCTGCGGCACCGAAACCGTAATGGGCACGGTGAGACTCGCGGGTATCGGCACGTGGTACCTGGTCAGCACTTGCCGCAGCGAGCCGTCGTTGAGCATCGGGGCCACGTCGACCACCCACTGGCCGGCGTTCTGGCCGGAGCGCTCGTCGGTGAACAACCACCCGTGCGCCGCCCGGTTCGCCTGGGCGAACAGCGGCGGAAACTCCGGCCCGGCCGTGAACGCGGCGGCGGCCTCGTGCACCTTCGCGCCGCCGACCGGCTGGCGTCCCCCACCGTGCGCGGCGATGAGCGCCATCGCCCGGGTGGTCAGCTCGGCCGCCATGGCGGACTGCAGAGCCGGATCGAAGGCCGCTTCCCGGGCCATCGCGGCGTAGCCGTCGGCGTCGACGACGTGCAGCTGGGTCCACCCCGCCGGGATTGCCACCGCCAGCGCAACCGTGGTTGCCAGCCACAACACCACCCTGGACAGCGCAGCCGCGAATCGCACGCCGGCGAACCTACTGAATCCCCCGCACGTAAGCGGCTTGCCCGAGGTGCTGGGCGCAGTCATCGATGATGCTGACCAACCGCGCGCTGGCGGTCACCGGCGGATCCCAATTGGTGTCCACGACGCGGCACAACTCGTCGGCCGTCACGCTGGCGAGGTATTCCAGGGTGAGCTTGTGCACCGCGTGGTAGTAGCCCGACAGCAGGTCCGCGGGTGCATGCACCTTCGCCACCTCGGCGGGGCCGTGGCCGTAGCCGGTGTCGTTGCGCGGCAGATCCAGCCCGAAGCGGTCCACCCAGCCGTCGCGGGTCCAGACCTGCTCGACGCCGGCCACGTGCGCCAGCTGAATGTCCTGCACCCGTGCGCTGTGCCAGATCAACCAGGCAATGCTGTTGGCGTTGGGGGTGGGCCGAAAGCCCGACACCTCGTCGGTCAATCCATCGGTGAGGTCGTCGACGTGTTCGATCAATCGGGTGAACGCGTCGCGCAGGATTTCTTGGGCGGCATCGTCGGCGCTGGCCATACCGCGACATTACGGGCAGCGGTTGATCCTGGCACGACCCGCGGGCTCGGTCGTAGATTGTTTAGGTGATCTACGACCTCATCATCCGCAATGGCACCATCGTCGACGGGCTGGGAGGTGAGCCGTACGTCGGCGACGTCGCGGTGCGAGACGGCGTCATTGCGGCCGTCGGGCCACGAGAAGGCTCGGTGAACGGCGATACCGCCACGCGGGAGATCGACGCCACCGGGCTGCTGGTCACGCCCGGCTTCGTGGACCTGCACACGCACTACGACGGCCAGTCAATCTGGTCGGAGCGCGTGACCCCGTCGTCAGCGCACGGGGTGACCACGGTGGTGATGGGCAACTGCGGGGTCGGCTTCGCGCCGTGCCGCCAAGCAGACCACGACGTCCTCGTCGACGTGATGGCCGGGGTCGAGGACATCCCCGGCGTCGTCATGACCGACGGTTTGCCATGGACTTGGGAAACCTTCCCGGAATACCTGGACGCAATAGAGTCGCGACGGCGTGATATCGACGTCGCCGCCTACCTGCCGCATTCCCCGCTACGGGTCTACGTCATGGGTCAGCGCGGCGCCGACCGCGAGCCGGCCACCCCCGCAGACTTGGCCAGGATGCGTGCGCTGGCCAAGGAGGCCGTCGAGGTCGGGGCGCTGGGCTTCGCGTCGTCACGGTTGACGATTCACAAGACCGAAAGCGGTTCGCCGATCCCGAGCTACGACGCGGCCCGTGAGGAGATCGAAGAGATCGCCAGGGGGGTCGTCGACGGCGGCGGCGGCCTGCTGCAATTCGTGCCCGACATTCCGGCCGGCGGGTACCAGCCCGTGCTGCAGACGGTGTTCGATGTTGCCGAGGACGTCGGCCTGCCGGTCACCTTCACACTGGTGGTCGCCAACTCGGGCGACCCGACGTGGGAGGACGCCATCACCATGGTCGAAAAGGCCAACGCCGCAGGCGGCGACATCACCGCGCAGCTGCTGCCGCGCCCGATCGGGCTGATCATCGGGTTGCGGCTGAGCGCCAACCCATTCGTGCTGTACCCGAGCTACCGCGAAATCGCACATCTGCCACTGGCCGAGCGGGTCGCCGAGATGCGCAAGCCCGAGGTTCGCGCCCGCATCCTGGCCGACAAGCCGGGCCAGGGGCATCCGATCCTGTACGTGGCCCAGATGTGGGACTGGATCTTCCCCCTGGAAGACAACCCCAACTACGAGCCCGACCCGGCGACGTCCATCGGGGCCCGCGCCCGTGCCCGCGGAGTGGATCCGATGGTGGAGGCCTACGACCGGCTGCTCGACGATGACGGGCGCGCCTTGTTATTGGTTACGACCACCAACTTGGCGAACCATTCGCTGGACACCGTCGGCGAGCTGCTGCACCGCGACGACGTGGTGCTCGGGCTGGGTGACGGCGGCGCCCACTACGGGATGATCTGTGACGCCAGCTACTCGACGTATTTTCTGGCGCATTGGACGCGCGACCGCAAGTCGGGCCGGTTCACGGTGCCCGAGGCCGTCCGCGAACTGACCTCGGTGCCGGCCCGCGTGGCCGGACTGGGCGATCGGGGCCGCATCGCCGTCGGCTACAAGGCCGACCTCAATGTCATCGACCACGCCGCACTGCGGCTCCACAAGCCGGTCATCAGGTACGACCTGCCCGCCGGCGGGCGTCGCCTGGACCAGACCGCCGACGGGTACGTCGCAACGATCGTGTCCGGCGAGGTGATCGCCGAAAACGGCATGCCCACCGATGCCCGTCCGGGCAAATTGGTCCGCGGTCGCCGCCGCTGTGCCGTACCCGCGCAATAACGCCACGAAGGCCGGGCCTGCCGGTTAAGTTAGGCCGGTGACGAACACGCATTTTGCGTGGTTGCCGCCAGAAATTAACTCGGCACGAATTTTCGCAGGTCCAGGGGCCGCGCCGCTGCTTGCTGCCGCAAAGGCGTGGGATGGGCTGGCCGAGGAGCTGGCGTCGTCTGCATCATCGTTTTCTTCGGTCACGTCAGATCTGGCCAAGGGATCGTGGCAGGGCACGTCGTCAACGGCGATGATGGCGCTCGCCACCCAGTATGTGAGCTGGCTGGACGCGGCCGCGGCCCAGGCGGAAGCGGTATCCAGCCAGGCCGCGGCCGTCGCGGCCGCGTACGAGGACGCACTGGCGGCCACGGTGCAGCCGGCGGTGGTGGCGGCCAACCGTGCCCTTGTACAGGCGCTCGCGGCCACCAATTGGCTGGGCCAGAACACACCCGCCATCGCCGACATCGAGGCCGCGTACGAGCAGATGTGGGCAGCCGACGTGGCGGCGATGACCAATTACCATGCCGATGCGTCGGCCGCTACTTCCCAATTGACGCCCTGGCGGCAGGTCCTGGACAACCCCGGTGTGAACTTCGGCAGTACCGGGTCCGCGCGAGCTCTCACCGTCGCCCACCACAGCATCGGGATCGGGCCCACCGGCGCACATCAGATCGCTGTCGACGGCTTCAAATCCGGCACCGGGAACATCGGCCTTTTCCAAGCCGGCCATGGCCAGATGGGCATTCTGAACACGGGCGACTGCAGTACCGGCTTTGCCAATCCCGGATCCTTCAGCCCGGGGCCGGGCCTGCCGGAGTAGCCCCGCGCCTATCCTGGGAAATCATGCGCACGAAGAAGAAGGTGGACCTCGAGCGGCTCGCGGCCGCTCTCCCCGACTACCCGTTCGCGTACCTGATCACCGTCGACGACGGATATCGCGTGCACACCGTGACGGTGGAGCCCAAGCTGCGCAACCTGCCCGACGGCCCCGACGGGCCGCGCGCCATCGTCGACGTCGGGCCCGTCGGTGGCCGCACGCAGGAGAATCTGGCTCATCGTCGGGACGTCACCTTGCTGTGGCCTCCGCGCGAGCCGGGCGGCTACTCGCTGATCGTCGACGGCAGCGCCGAAGTAAGCGACGCCCAAGACGAGACCGTCCACGTGGGAGTGGTTCCCATCCGCGCGCTGCTGCACCGCGAAGCCGACCCCGACTCCGCCGGGGCGGCCAAGGGCTGTCTGCACGACTGCGTGGTGTTCTCGCTGCC
>CAYNLB010000141.1:10095-11335 GCA_964397935.1 uncultured Mycobacterium sp. | reverse complement strand
ATCCCATGGCCACTCCGAACCTTCCACCGGGCTTTGACTTCACCGATCCCGACATCTATGCCCACCGGCTACCGGTGCAGGAGTTGGCGGAGCTGCGTGCGACCGCGCCGATTTGGTGGAATGAGCAGCCACCGGATCGAGGCGGGTTCGGCGACGGCGGTTACTGGGTGGTGACCAAGCACCGCGATATCCGCGAGATCTCGCTGCGCAGCGACGTTTTCTCGTCTGCCGAGAAGTCGATCGTGCCACGCTATCGCGAAGAGTGGGCGGCGGATCAGATCGAGGCCGGCCGGGCATCGATGATCATGATGGACGACCCCGAGCACAGCCGGTTGCGCAAGATCGTCGCTCGCGGTTTCACGCCTCGCGCGGTCGAGCGCCTGCGCGCCGAACTCACCGAGCGCGCTCAGCGCATCGCCGCCCAAGCCGTCGAGCACGGGTCGGGCGACTTCGTCTTACAGGTGGCCTGCGAGCTGCCGCTGCAGGCCATCGCCGGCCTGCTCGGGGTGCCACCGGAGGACCAGGACAAGCTTTTCGACTGGTCCAACAAAATGGTCGGCGGCGACGACCCGGAGTTCGCCGACAACGACGCACTGACGTCGGCGGGCGAATTGATGTGGTACGCCATGCAATTGGCGGCGCGCAGGGCCGACGAGCCCGCGGATGACATCGTCACGACGTTGATGCAGGCCGACGCCGAGGGCCAACATCTCTCCGAGGCCGAGTTCGGCATGTTCGTCGTCACGCTGGGCATCGCCGGCAACGAGACGACCCGCAACTCGATCACCCAGGGCATGATGGCCTTCACCGACTACCCGGACCAGTGGGAGTTGTTCAAGGCGCAGCGACCGAAGACCGCGGCCGACGAGATCATTCGGTGGGCCACCCCGATCACGGCGTTCCAGCGGACCGCCCTGGTCGACACCGACCTCGGCGGGGTGCGGATCAAGGGGGGCCAGCGGGTGGTGATGTTCTACCGGTCGGCCAACTTTGACGAAGAAGTATTCGACGACCCGTTCGCCTTCAACATCTTGCGCAACCCCAACCCGCATGTCGGATTCGGCGGTACCGGAGCGCATTACTGCATCGGCGCCAACCTGGCGCGCATGACGATCGACCTGATGTTCAATGCGATCGCCGACCACATGCCCGACCTGACCCCGGCGGGCGACCCCGAGCGGTTGCGGTCGTCCTTCATCAACGGCATCAAGCACTGGCCGGTCGACTACACGGGCGCCTG
>CAYNLB010000141.1:0-9995 GCA_964397935.1 uncultured Mycobacterium sp. | reverse complement strand
GGCCGGGAAAGCCGTTCGAGCACAACGCATTCCGGTCCGGGACCACCGTGGCAATCGTCATAGGCCGCATCGATCAGTCCGGCCAAGCTGCTCTGCAGTGCGCGCAGGTCCGTCAGTTTCGCGTGCACCGCGGCGAGATGCGCCTCCGCCAGGTCACGGGCTTCAAGACAGGAACGCTCCTTGTCAACCATCAGCTTCACCAGGCTTCGGACCTGCTCGAGCGAAAAATCCAAATCACGGCAGCGCCGAACGAACGTCACCCGTCGCACATCTTCATCGCCGTAGCGGCGCTGGCCGCCCACCCGTGTCGGGCTGGGCAGCAGACCGATCTGTTCGTAGTAGCGGATTGTCGGCGCGGTCGTCCCCGCCGCATCGGCAAGCTCGCCGATCCTCAGAGCCATACGTTCATGGTGGCGCGCGGTGTCTTGACCCTCAAGCCGCTTGAAGTCGGAGCCTGGAATCATGCCATCAAATGACAAATTCCCGCAGATCGCCTGCACCCTCGGTGCGGCCGAGCACGCGGGCCGCATGGAATGGATCGCGGACCTCAACGCGACGGCGCTGAAAAGCTACCGGCGCGACGGCCACCGCATCCGGCTCAGCTACCGCCCGGCGGCCGCCGCGCAGGCCCGGGAGTTGGTCCGCCGTGAACGACAGTGTTGCCCGTTCCTGCATTTCAGCACCGAGCAAGAAGCCGACGCGTTCGCGGTGATAATAGACGCGCCGGGCGAACTGGACAGTGTCGTCGATGACGTGTTCGCGTCCTATGTCCGACCGGGAGGGCAGGCATCATGATCGAGATCATGCGCGAGAGCGAGGGCGATGTGCTGGGTCTGCGTGCGACGGGCAAACTGACCGGGAGCGATTACCGCGACGTACTCGAGCCCGCGGTGCGAACGTTGCTCGACCGTTTCGGCACCCTCAAGGTGCTGTTCTTGCTCGACGAGCCCTTCAGCGGCTGGAGTTTGCGCGCCGCATGGGTCAATACGGTCTTCGATGTCAAACACCGCCGGAACTTCGACAAGGTCGCGGTCGTCGGCGCGCCACGATGGGAGCAATGGTGCGTCAATGTCGCCGCGGGATGCCTGATGGGTGGGGAACTGCGGACATTTGACCGCCACCGACTGGACGCCGCGTGGCAGTGGGTGCGAGCGTAGACGGCATCATGAAAATCGCCATCAGCGGTGCCGGCGTGGCCGGAGCGGCACTCGCCCACTGGCTCCATCGCACCGGCCACACCCCGACCGTCATCGAGCAGGCGCCGCAGTTCCGCACCGGCGGCTACATGATCGACTTCTGGGGCGTCGGGTACCAAGTGGCCAAACGCATGGGCATCGAGGACCAGGTGCTCGCCGCCGGCTACCAGATCCAGCGGCTGCGTTCCGTCGGCCCCGACGGGAACATCAAAGCCGACGTGAAGGTCGACGTTTTCCGCCGCATGATCGGCGACGACTTCACCAGCCTGCCCCGAGGCGACCTGGCCGCCATTGTCTACGGCACGATCGAAGACAAGGTCGAAACCATCTTCGGCGACAGCATCGCCACGGTCGACGAGCACCCCGACGGTGTTCGACTTACCTTCGAGAAGGGCGCGCCGCGCGATTTCGACCTGGTGATCGGCGCCGACGGATTGCACTCGAATGTGCGCCGCCTGGTCTTCGGTCCGGAGGAGAACTTCGAGCACTATCTGGGCTGCAAGGTCGCCGCCTGCGTGGTCGAGGGCTACCGGCCGCGCGACGAGCTGGCCTACGTCACCTACGCGACTCGCGGCCGGCAGCTGGCGCGTGTCGCGCTGCGCGATGACCGCACCATGTTCCTGTTCGTCTTCCGCGCCGGCCACGATAGTCGCGAAGTGACACCAAAGGACCAGTTGCGCAACGAGTTCGGCGATATCGGCTGGGAAGCCCGGGACATTCTCGGCGCCCTCGACGACGTCGACGACCTGTACTTCGACGTCGTCAGCCAGATCCGCATGGATCACTGGTCGCGTGGCCGTGTACTGCTGATCGGCGACGCGGCCGGATGCATTTCGCTGCTCGGCGGTGAGGGCACCGGCCTGGCGATGACCGAGGCGTACGTGCTGGCGGGCGAGCTGGCGCGGGCGGGGGGCGACCACGACCGCGCCTTCGATGCCTACGAGCAGCGTCTGCACTCCTTCATCAAGAGCAAGCAGTCCACTGCGGCGAGCTACATCGGCTTTTTCGCGACGCGCACCCGATTCGGCCTATGGTTCCGCAACCTGGCGATGCGCGCGATGAATTTCGGGCCGCTGACAACACTTTTCGCGGGAAGTGTGCGCGACGACTTCGAATTGCCCGATTACGGCATATAACTAGGGTGCGGGCGTCTGCGTCGCCGGGCGCGACACCGTGGGGACGTCTCTGATTGCCCGCACGCTGACGCGCGCGCCGCGGTGCGGCACCAGGGTGACGTGCCTCAGCCTCTGCTTTTCGCCGGCGGCCGTCGTGGTGTTCAGCTCGGCCCGGCGCAAGATCTCACGCAGGACGACACGCATTTCCACCATGGCGAAGGTGGCGCCCAGGCAGCGGCGGTTGCCGCCCCCGAACGGGAACCAGGTGGTGGGGCTCAGGGTGGCGCCGAGCATCCGGTCCGGGTCGAATCGGTCCGGATCCGGGTAGAGGGTCTCATCGGCGTGGACCAGCACGATCCCGGGAATCACCATGACACCGGCCGGTAGCCGGTAGCCGGCCAACTCGACCGGCTCGGTGAGGACACGGCCCACGTCGAACACCACCGGGCGAATCCGCAGTGTCTCCTTGATCAGTGCGTCCAGGTACTCGTCGCCGGCGGGGTCGCCCGCCGCACTGGATTCGGCGGCCTGCACCGCCTTGGCCAACACCGCCGGGTGACGGGTCAGCCGCTCCAGTGCCCAGGACAGCCCGGTTGCTGTGGTGTCGTGCCCGGCGGCGAGCAACGTCATGAGCTGGTCGCGCAGTTCGTCGTTGGTCAGCGTGCGGCCATCCTCGTCCGCGGCGCGCACCAGCATGGCCAGCACATCGGTGCGCGCGGCCAGGTTCGCGTCGGCGCGACGGTCGGCGATCTCGGCATACAGCAGGCGGTCGGCTTCTGCGATTCCCTCGCGCAGCCTCCGCCAGGGTCGACGGCGCTGCAACTTCGGGTTGGCCAGCGCCAGCGTCGTCCAGGGAGTCACGTTGAGCAGACGCGGCATGACCTTACGCAGCGCCGCCAGCCGGGCCGGGTCGGTGGCGCCGATGACCGTCCGCAGGATCACCTCGAGCGTGATCTCGGACATCTTGGGGGACACCGCGAAGTTCTCCCCCACCGGCCATCCGGCGATGTTCTCCGCGGCTATTTCGGCCATCAGCGCGGCCTGGTGCGCGACGGCGTCACGGTGGAACGGGGGCAGCATCAATCGGCGCCGGTCCCGGTGCACGTCCTCGTCGATCACGAGCAACGAGGTGTCGCCGAGCAGGCCGCTCAGGATCGAATTCGCTTCGCCGGCGTGGAAGACGCGCGGATCACCGGCGAACACCGTCTTGATGTCGGCGGGATCAGCCAGGTACACCAGCGTGCCCAGTCCCGCGACGCGCAGCGTGAACACATGGCCGTAGCGGCGACGACAGGCCGCCACGAAGCCGACTCCGCGGCCCAGCACCAACGCGGCCTGTACCGCCTTGGGGAGCCGGGGCCCCGGCGGAAGCGAAGTAGATGTGGTGTCGCTCATGAATGCAATTCTACGACCGGTGTCGAGAGCTACGATTGGCTTGCAAATACGACGAAGGGTTTAGTTTCAGCGCATCCTCGTCTATCCCAAGCAGCCGGTGCACCAGTGCATTTCGCGATCTCTGGTCGCCTGAATAGCGAATCACTCTGGACGGCAACAAGGCTCATGCATATGCCGGACTCGGTGGCTCGCGGGCGGGGCTCAGTCCCGGGCGATGTAGGCGAGGACCTGCTTCTCGTGGTCGACGTAGTGATCGCCGCTGACATCGACGATGACGCGATCGATGGTGCCGCCGACGAACGGGAACGGAGCAGCATAATCGGCAACCGCCGAGCCGCTGTCGCGCCCGACGCACAGCCCGTCGCCCGTCAGGGAAAACGTGCCCGGTTGGGTGACGATCTCCGCTTCACCCACTGCGTCGGTGTCGACGTAGAGCGTCAGGGTACCGATCGCGCTGAAGGTGGCCGGGTCGTCGCCGGTCTTGTGGAACTCGGCGGTGAGCACATGGGTACCCACAGCAAGCCCATCGGATGAACTGATCGTCTGGATCCGTTCGCCCAGCCAGTTGTAGACGTAGTGCAGCCGGCCGTCCTTGAGGAACAGGCTGTGCCCGCCGGCCACGCCGCCCTGCGCGAACAGCACACCTTCGGCTTCGGGTGTGTCGACGGTGACGGCGGCGGCGATGGTGTAGGAGCGGCGGCGAATGTTGACCGCAACCGACTCGGGCACATCGGCGGAGTCCGGGTAGTAGACGTAGTGGGAGCGCGGCTCACCGGGCTCCGGCCGCGGCGAGGTCAGGACTTCCAGCGGGGTGCGGTCGTCGAGCGGCAGCCCCTTGTAGACGCCCGCGTAGTAGAACCACAGCCCCTTGAGCTCTTCGAGCAGTGCGGGTTTCTCGTCGGCCAGGTTGTGCAGTTGGGTGCGGTCGGTGCGCAGCTCGTAGAGCTCCCAGCGGTCCTTGTCGAAGTTGCTCCATCCCGACAGCGGCGGGTGCAGTGCGGTGGCCAGCCAGCCCTCGTGATACAGCGCCCGCATGCCCAACATTGAGTAGAACTGGGTCGCCCGGCCGGGGGTCCGCGGATCGCCGATCGACGCTGCGAAGCTCTGGCCCTCGATGGGGCTCTGGGTCCAGCCGTTGAGCACCCCGGGCGGCTCGATGTCGAGGAGGTCGTAGAGCGTCGGCACGATGTCGACGGCGTGCACATATTGATCGCGAACCTCGCCGCGGGCGGCGATGCCGGCCGGCCACGACACGATCAGCGGATCGGCCACCCCGCCCTCGTAGCCGGCGAATCGCTTCCAGTACGGGAACGGCGTGTCGAACGCCCACGCCCAGCCGGTGTTGTAGTGGTTGTACGCGGTCGGGCCGCCCAAGTCATCGATGCGAGCCAGGTTCGCCTCGATGGTGTCGGGGACGTTGTTGAAGAACTTGTTCTCGTTGAACGAGCCATTGGGCCCGCCCTCACCGCTGGCACCGTTGTCGGAGACGACCACGATGACGGTGTTGTCCAGCTGCCCGGATTCCTCCAGGTAGTCGATGAGCCTGCCGATCTGCTCGTCGGTGTAGGACACGAAGCCCGCATATACCTCGGCCATCCGGGCGAACAGCCGCCGTTCGTCGTCGTTCAGCGAATCCCATGGCCGCACGAAATCGAGTGCGGGCCAAGCCTTCCCGGTTGGGCCGGTCACATCCGGTTCGCCGTGCGGGTTGATCGGCGAAAGCTCGAGATCCTCGGGCAGCAGCCCCATCCGCTTCTGCTTGGCCAGGATCTGCGTCCGGATCTCCTCGTAGCCTGCGTCGAACCGGCCACGGTAACGGTCCGCCCAGTCCTTGAACACGTGGTGCGGTGCGTGACCACAGCCGGGGCAGAAGTACATCAACCAAGGCTTCTGCGGCGCGACCGACTTGGCGTCGCGGACGAACCGGATGGCCTTGTCGGCAAGATCGGCTGAGAGGTGATACCCCTCTTCCGGTGTCGCGGGCGGTTCGACGGTGTGGTTGTCGTAGACCAAGTCCGGATACCACTGATTGGTCTCGCCACCCAAGAAGCCGTAGAAACGTTCGAAGCCGCGCCCCAGCGGCCACCGCCCCTTCCACGACGACGCGTCGCTTTCGTCGCTGGGTGTCAGATGCCACTTGCCCAGCGCGTAGGTGTTCCATCCTTGCGCGTTGAGCACCTCGGAGATCATGCCGTTCTCGAACGGCACCCGACCCGAGAATCCCGGGAACCCCGCCGACGCCTCGGTGATGCAGGCCATGTTGTTCGACGTCGCATTGCGTCCGTTGAGCAGGCTCGACCGCGTGGGCGAGCACAACGCGGTGGTGTGAAAGTTGGAGTAGCGCACACCATTGTCGGCGATCCGGCACATTGTCGGCGTCTCGATCGGTCCCCCGAACGGTTCCAGCGCCCCGTAGCCGACGTCGTCCCACACGATCATCAGCACGTTGGGAGCTCCGGGGGGAGCGGCCGGTTGCAGGAAGGGCCCCCAGTCCGGCTCGGAATCCCGGATGTCGGTCGCCACTCGCCCAGACCATTGCACCACTTCGCATCACCGCCTGTTTACCCGTCGCGCTGGCTGCAGCTTAGGGCAGCAAGGACGGCCGCAAACCGAGTTGACCACGCACTCATGAAGAATTCATGAGTGCCCGTGAAGCCGAGGGCTACACCGGGAAGAGTTAGCCGGCGACCGCGACCCGGCGGGCCACAACCGGTTCCGCCTTGCCCTTGAGACCGAGCGTGACCACCTCACCCTCAGTGACAGCCGCGATGCGCGCGACGGCTTCGGACATGACGATTTCGCCGCCCGCCGCGACGCCCTGCAGCCGCGACGCGGTGTTGACGACATCCCCGATCGCCGTGAAGTCGCGGATTTCGCCCTCACCGACGATGCCGACGTACGCCGGGCCGACGTCGAGGCCAATGCCCACCGGCAGCTGCGGGCCCTCGGGAGTGCCGTAGCCCTGTGCACGCAGAATGGCGTAGGCGTCGCTCACCATGGAGTCGACATAGCGCCCGTCGGGTGTGAGCGGCGCAAAGTAGAGGCCCATGACCTCATCACCGATGAGTTTGTCGACGATCCCGTGCCGAACGATCACCTGCGTCAGCTTCGCGTAGAACCGATTGAGGGCCGCGACCATTTGCTCGGGTGCCAACGTCTCGGCCAGCGCGGTCGAGCCTCGGACGTCGGCGAAGAGCACCCCGATCGGCAGCGTCACGCCGCCCTCGGGCGCCTTCTCGAAACAACCCTGACACCAACGCGGGTTTTTTCGCGACGGGCTTTTGCCCATCCGCCGCATCAGGAAGCCACCGAATCCCGAGAACGGGTTGCCGCAGGCCTCACACCGGGGAGCAGACGGGAGACGGGAGATGATTCGAATGCCGCGACGCACCGTGGCATGCCCGAAGTACTCGAAGAAGCGCGCCCATTCCTCCGCGTCGGCCTGCGCCCCTTCGGGGCGCCGTGGCGTGCGACCGTGCGGCATTTGCTGATTCTAATGCTGCTCGCCACGCTTTATCACCCCCCGACATCGACGCGGCCCGGCCGGCAGGCGCTACTTACCGGCGCTACTTGTAGGCGATGGCCGCGCTGGAACCGGCGGCAAGCGGGATCACCTCGAACGACCGGAATCCGGCCGCACTGCACCACTCCCGGAAGTCGGCACCCGAATAGTCGAAGGCGTCGCCGAACTCGATGAGCATGTTCAGCGACATCATCAGTCCCTCGGTGTTTTCTCGTCGCGCGTCGTCGATCAGTGTCTCGATGACAATGAAAGCCCCGTCGTCGGACAGGGCTGCATAGGCCTTCGCTATCAGTTGTTGTTTGCGGTCGAGGTTCCAGTCGTGCAGGATCTGGCCCATCGTGATGACGTCGGCGACCGGCAGCGGGTCGGCCAAGAAGTCGCCGGCGACCGCACGCACGCGATCGCCCAAACCCCGCTCCGTCAGCTTGCGCTGCGCGATCTCGGTGACGGCGGGCAGGTCAAAGCTGATGCACTGCAGGTGCGGATGGGCCGTGGCAACGATCCGCGACAAGAGCCCATTGGCCCCGCCCACATCGCAAAGGCTTCGATAGCGCTGGAACGGGAAACGTTCGGCGAGCAGTTCGACGTTGCGCCGCGACGCCGAGTCCATGGCGCCCATGAAGACCTCGAGTCGCCGGGGATCGGCGTAGAGCGTCTCGAACATGGGGCGCCCCGAGTGCTTGACCTCGTTCTGCGGCTTCCCCGTCTTCAGCGCCTCAGTCAAATCCGCCCAGAAGCGATAGTTGCGTTCGTCCCAGATCTTCAGCAGGCCACCCTGATACTCGGGGCTGGTCTCATCGAGGAAGAGCGCCGTAGCCGGCGTATTGCGGTAGCGGGCCTGGGCTCCGTCGCCGTCGCGCTCCAGCAAGTCCAGCGACACCAGCGCGTCGAGGAAGTCCGTCGCCGGTCGCTTGACCAGCCCGAGGCGTTCGGCGATGGCCCCTGCCGTCATAGCCTGATCGCCGAGTTCGGTGTACAGCCCGAGTCCCACCGCCGTGAGCAATACCTTGGATGGGCCGTAGCCCGCCCCGATCGCCATGATCCGATCGGGGCTCACTTGATCCACCACTCGAACTCCCGAAATCGTTGGAACGGGGGATAGCGCCGCTGCCTGTCGACGATAGGCCCAAACCGGGGCAGACGGTGGCTGCCGAAGCGCCCACCGACGACCAACTACGCCATACGGGCGACGATCACCGGCGTCCGCACGGAATTGAGGACAGCCCGGCTGACCGAACCCAGCAACATTCCTGCGAACCCACCGCGGCCACGACTGCCGACCACGACGAGCTGAGCGGTTTCCCCATTCTCGATCAGAGCGGGGCCCGGCCGGCCACCAACCACGAGGCGACGCACCGCCACGGCCGGATAACGCTTCTGGCGATCCGCGAGCCAATCAGCCAGCACACGATCCTCGCGGTCGTGAACTTCCAACCACTCCGCCGGCGACCAACCCCTCGCCGGGGGACCCAGTTCGGCGAGGTCGCTCCATGCGTGCAACGCCACCAACTCGACGCGGCGGCGTGATGCTTCGTCGAAGGCGATGTCGGTGGCCAACTCCGACAACGGAGATCCGTCGATTCCGACGAGCACGGGTGCATGCGCCGACCGTGCCGTGACCCGATCTCCGTCGTGAATCACAGCGACCGGGCAGTGCGCCCGACGCACCACGTCGGCGCTGACCGATCCGAGCATCGCACGGCTGGCCGCGTCCAGCCCTCGACAGCCGACCACCAGCATGTCGGCCCTGCTCGAGAAGTCAACCAGCGCAGGCACGGCCGCGCTGTGGACCAATTCACTGCGAACGGGTGTTGGACCGGTCTCGAGGGCACCCTGCTCGACGGCACGGAGCGCCTCGTCGATGACTCTTTTCGCCTCACTCTCGCGCCACTGTGCATAGCCGGCCGGTACCGGGACTTCCCCCCAGAACCCCGAAGCGGCCGGAATCGGCGCCACCGCATGCACGATCGTCAACGAAACCCGATGCAGTGCCGCGTCTCGTGCGGCCCATTGGACGGCTGCGGTCGAGGCCGGAGACCCATCGACACCGACAACGATGCCGCGACCGGCTGGATAGGCCGACATCACAGATGACCTCCCTCCAGGTGTGTCCTGACGTGACGGTGTCGATCACGTTATTTGGCGGGTTGCGCTCGGACACGAGGCTTTGGTCACCTGTTGGCACGCATGTCGGGTACTCACCTCGGGCGCGGGACGACGAGGACGGGAATGTCGACGAGTTCGAGGACGTGCCGGGTGACCGTACCGACATACGGCCTGCCGGCTCCCCGAACATCGGATCGGCCGATGACGAGAAGGGTGGCGTCCCAATCGCTCACCTCCGCGAGCACCATCGCGGCCGGATCGCCTTTGAGGTGTTTCGTCTCGACCGGGATCCCCGCGCGTTCGGCCTCGGCGCCCACATGGTGCAGGAGTGCCACCGCGGCTTTGTTGCGCCGGGTCGCCAGCTGGCTCTCGTACCCCCTGTCGGCGAGAGCACGGAGCACTTCGCCGTCGCTGGTGGCGTGCACGAAACGAAGTCGTGCGCCGGTGCGCATCGCGAATTCGGTGGCGGCACGGGCCGCGGCCAGGGCCGCCGGCGAGTCGTCGACGGCGACCAGGACCCTCTGGAACATGGGATGTGTCATGACATTTCTTCGCCGGCGCGACCGCGCTCGGCGCGGGTGCGGTTGCCCGCGGCCCAGCGCAACCGCACGGCGTCGTTGTGCTCGTCTTCGTCGAGCTTGAATTGCAGTTCGGTCAGCG